>RFHQ01000054.1 GCA_003695765.1 Gammaproteobacteria bacterium | reverse complement strand
GGCAAGGCGCCGGCGGCCGGGCCGTCCGGCGCGGGGCAGCTGCCGGAGACCGGCCGTGTCGGCGGCCCTGCGGCCAGCGCGGAGGACGTCTTCAACGAGTCCCTCGGTGACTTCGACGGCGAGATCGCGCGCGAGCGCGAGGCGATGGCCTCGACCGGGCAGGGCTCCGTGCGGGGCGCGATGGAACGCGAGGCGCGCGATGTCGCCGAGGTGAAAGAGGCCGGCGAGGGCCGCGTCGCGAGCGCCGGCGCCACTGCCGACCGAGGGCGCCCGGGCGAAATGGCCGGTCTGCCCGGTGAGACTGCGCCAGGCAGTGAGCCTCCGCCGGCCGGCGAATCGCAGGCCGGCGGCGAAACCGCCCGGGTCGGCCAGGACGAGGCCGGCGGTGGCGGCCAGGACGAGGTGCGCAGCGGCCTGGAGGGCGGTGGCGCCGAGGATTCAGCGCGCGACGGCGCCAGGGTGGCCGAGATCCCGGACGACATCCCGGCCGATGGCTCTGCGGACGATCAGGTGGCCAGGCAGATCCGCGAAGCGGCGATGGCCGAAAAGGATCCCGAGATTCGTGCCGCGCTCTGGGACGAGTACCGGCGTTACACCGGGCTCGACAAGAAGCGGTAGCCGCAAGGAGGCGGGCAGGTGCGCAGCAGAGCGATGTCATCTCTGTGCCGGCTGGCGATTCCGCTGGCCGTGATGCTGCTGACCGCTTGCGCGGCCTCGCGCACGGTGCAGTACGAACAGGTCCAGATGCTGCGCGCCGAAACCGAGCTGCCGTCGGAAGCCCTGCTGGACGTCGGCATCCTGCTGTTCGATCCCGGCGTGCCCGAGGACGCCCAGGCCCCGGACGGCTTGGTGTTTCCCGAGGTGCGTCGCGCAGAGGCGCGCTACCTGCCGGTGCACCTGAAGAAGACCCTGGAGGCCAGCGGCCAGTGGGGCTCCGTCTGGGTGCTGCCGGAGCGTTCCGACGCGGTCGATCTGCTGGTCTGGGCGCGGATCGACGAGTCGGACGGTCTTGAGGTCGAACTGCGAGTCGGTGCCTGGGATGCGACCGGCCGCGAATGGCTGAACAAGGCCTACGAGACCCAGGTACCGGAGAAGGCCTACTCTAGCTATCGCGATCTGTCCCAGGATCCGTATCAGAACGTGTTCAACGAGATCGCCAACGACCTGGTCGCTGCACGCGCGCGTCTGGACAGCGGAGAGCTGCGGCGAATTGGCGAGGTCGCCGAACTGCGCTTCGGCGCGGAACTGGTGCCGGCCGCCTTCAGCGACTACCTGGCCGAAAACGACGGCCGATACCAGCTGCTGCGCCTGCCGGCGGTCGACGACCCGATGGTCGCGCGCATGCGCGCCGTGCGCGAACGCGAATACAGCCTGATCGATACGCTGAACGAGTATTACGACGGCCTCTACTACGAACTGTCCAAGCCCTATGAGGACTGGCGCCGTATGTCCCGCAGCGAGATGCTCCAGTACCGTGACCTGAAACGTTCGGCGCGGATCCGCCAGCTGCTCGGCCTGGCCGCGATCCTCGGCGCGGTCGCCTATGAATCGGAAGGCGGCGGCAACTCGGCGATCACGACCACGGCGATCATCGGCGGCGTTGAAGGCCTGAAGAGCGGCTTCGGCAAATCGGCCGAAGCCAATTTGCGCCGCGACACGCTCGAGGAACTCGGCACCTCCTTCGAGTCGGAAGCCAAGCCGCTGGTCGTCGAGGTTGAGGGCCAGACCCGCCGGCTGACCGGCACGGCGGAAGAGAAATACCGCGAATGGCGGCGCTTGCTGCACGAAATCTATGCCTCGGAAACCGGCTTGATCAGCCTGAACGATGCCCCCGGGGATGCGGGCCAGGTCTCCAACTGAATCCCCTCGCAGTCGCTCTGACCGGCGGTGCCAGGAGGCCACGGCATGAGCGGGCTGTCGCCCGGCCTGCGAATCGCGGGCCGCTATGAACTCCGGCGCCGACTCGGCGCCGGCGGCATGGGCGAGGTTTGGCTGGCCGCCGCCGGCGAGGCCGAGTTCGCGCTGAAACTGCTGGCGCCGGCGATCGCCGGGAATCCGCGCGCGGTCGCGCTGCTGCAAGCGGAATTCAAGCGCACGCGCGCACTGCGGCACCCGAACATCATCCGCGTCCACGACTTTCACGCCGCGCCCGGCCAGGCCTGCATCGTCATGCAGTACCTGCCCGGCGGGGACCTGCGGCAGTGGCGGCAACGGCCGCTGGACGCACTGATGCCAGCCCTGCTGGCCGTCTGCGACGCGCTGGAGTATGCGCACCGGCGCGGGGTCATCCACCGCGATCTCAAGGCCGCGAACGTGCTGCTGGATGGCCGTGGGGTCGCCTGCCTCGGCGATTTCGGCGTGGCGGCCGTGCAGGACGCCACCGGCCCGGAGACCCGTGGCGGCGGCTCGCTGGCCTGGGCCGGCCCGCAACAACGTGCCGGCGAGCCACCGGCGATCGCCGATGACGTCTACGGTTTCGGCGCGTTACTGGTTGAGATGCTGACCGGGGCGCCGCCGGCGCATGCCGGCATGGAACTGCCCGCGAAGGACGGCAGCGGACGAGCCCTGCCGGACGGATTGCGGCGCCTGCTCGCCGCGAGCCTGGATGCCGAGCCGGCGAGGCGCCCGGCGGGCATGGCCGCAGTGCGCAGCGCGCTTGAGGAAGCGGCCAGCGAGCTGTCCGGCGCTTCCCCGCTGATCCGGCCGTTGAAGCGGCAGCCTGCGGCGGCCGTGGCCGCGCAGGCTCCGCCGCCGAGCAGGGCGGGCGCCTCAGCGGCCGGCCTGCCGGGGCCGGTGGTCTTCGCCGCGCTCGGAGTTCTGCTACTGATCGTGCTCGGCGTGGTCTTCCTGCTGCCACGCCTGGTGCCGGAGCCCGCGCCGGCGCTGCCGAAGCCACCGCCGGCCGCGGCGACCGCGGCCGGCCAGGACGAAGCGCAGCGCCTCGCGGCCGAAGACGTGCTCGGCGAGCTGCTGCCGCTGGACGACGAGTTGCGCGGGCTGGCCGCCGAGCGCTGGGGCGGCGAGGACTGGCGCGAGGCGCGCCGCCTGATCGACAGCGGCGATGCGCGCTACCGTGAACGTGACTACACCGGCGCGGCCGCCGACTACGCGCAGGCGCTGGCGCACTTGCGGCAGCTGCGCCCGCGGGTGCCGGAGGCGCTGGCGGCGGCACTGGCGGCGGGCCAGGCGGCGCTCGTGGCCGGCGATCAGGCGGAGGCGAACAGCCAGTTCGAACTGGCGCTGGTGCTCGAACCCGGCAATGCCGAGGCGCTGCGCGGGTTGAAACGCAGCGCGGCCTTGCCCGAACTGATGCCATTGCTCGAAGCCGCGGCGGCGGCCGAAGCGGCCGGCGAACTGGCGACGGCCGAAGCGAAGTATGCGGCGGCGCTACAGCTCGACGGCGATTGGCCTGGCTTGCGCGACAAGCTCGCCGGTCTGCGAGCGCGGCTCGCGCGGGAACGTTACGCACGCCACATGGCGCAGGGTTTCGAGGCCCTGGCACAGGGCCGCCTCGCGGCGGCGCGCACGGCCTTCCAGGCGGCGCTGCGAGTCCAGCCCGGCGATGCGGAAGCGACCGCGGCGCTTGGTCAGGTCGACAGCGAACGCCGCCTGCAGCGAGTCGTGGCGCTCGAGCGCCAAGCGCGCGAACGCGAGGCGGCCGAAGACTGGGACGGTGCCGCCGCGGCCTACCGGCAGGCACTGGCCATCGACGCGACGCTGGCCTCCTCGCGTCAGGGGCTCGAACGCGCGCAGGCCCGGGCCGAACTGCTCCGCCGGCTGGACGCGACGCTGGCTGCCCGCGACAGCCTGAACGACGAGCGCAACTGGCAGCAGGCGCGTGCGCTGGCCGACGAGGCGCGCGCCGTGACGCCGAAGGGGCCGGCCCTGAGCCGGCGGATCGCCGAACTGGAACTGGCGCTGAAGGTGGCGGCGACGCCGGTGCCGGTGCGTTTGTTGTCCGACAACCTGACCGACGTCGTGATCTACAAGGTCGGCGACCTCGGGCGTTTCAGCGAGCGCACGCTGGAATTGCGCCCCGGGCGCTATGTCGCGGTCGGACGGCGTGCCGGTTACCGCGACGCCCGGCGCAGCTTCCTGGTCGCCGCGGATGGCAGTACGCCACCGATCGTCGTGCGCTGCGAGGAACCCATTTGAGCCGCCGCATCTTCGTCAGCACGGCGGCCGGCGAGCGCGAGTTCCCGCCGGGAGAACTGCCGTTGACCATCGGCACCGGCGCCGATGCCGCGTTGCGGGTCGGCGGTGTCGTCGAGCCCGCGCCCCGCGCGCTGCTCGGCGAACTGGACGGACGGCCCTTTCTGCAGGTCGCGCCGGGCGCGGCGCTCAGCGTCAACGGCGAGCCGGTCCGCGGCAGCCGCTGGCTGGCCGACGGCGACCGCATCGAGACCGGTGACACAGCGATCCTCTGCGAGTTCGACGAGGCTGCGTGGCGATTTCGCGTCAGTGGCACGATCGCCGCGGACACACTGCCGCCGGAGCCGCCGGCCACGGGTGCCGACAGCGAACGCATCGAGCCGATCCTGCGGCGGCACGCGCTCGCCGCTGTAGCTGCAGCCCCGCCCGGCGCCGCACGCTCGTCGCGGCGCTGGTGGCTGGGCGGCGCGCTGGCGCTGCTGCTGGCCTGCGCGATCTATCTGTTCGGCGCCACGCCCGTGCGCGTTTCGGTCGAGCCTGCCGCGGCCGAGATCTCGATCGACACGGCCCTGCCGGCGCCGCGCATCGCCGGGCGCTATCTGCTCTGGCCGGGTGTCTACCGCCTGCGGCTGAGCGCGGACGGCTACCGGCCGCGCGAAGTCGAGATACAGGTCCGTGACCTGCCGGCCGAAGCCTTCGAGTTCCGACTCGAGAAGCTGCCCGGCCGCATCCGGGTCGCAGCGGTACCGGCGGTTCCGGTTCAGGTCTACGTCGACGGCGCCGACGCGCCGCTCGGCACGACATTCGAGTTGCCGGCCGGCCCACATCGCCTGCGCGTCGTCGCCGAGCGCTATCTGCCCTGGGAACAGGCGATCGAGGTCGAAGGACTGGGCCGGGAGCAGGTGGTGCAGGTGAGCCTGCAGCCGGGCTGGGCCGACCTGACCGTGCGCAGCGAACCGCCGGGCGCGACGATCACGGCCGGCGATGAGGTCCTGGGGCGCACACCGGCAACCGTGCCGGTGATGGCCGATGTCAGCGAGCTGCAGCTGCAGCTGGACGGTTACAAGATCCACCGCCAGCCGCTGCAGTTGCAGCCGGGCCAGCAGCTCGAACTGCCCGTGATCGAACTGCAGCCGGCCGACGGCCTGCTCAGCGTACGCAGCGATCCGCCCGGTGCCGCCGTCAGCATCGACGGCCGCTACCGCGGCCGCACGCCGGTGGACGTGGCGCTGGCGCCGGGCCGCCGCTACCAGCTGATCGTCAGCAAGCCGGGCTACGCCACCGTCAGCCGCGAGGTCCGGATGCAGAGCCGCATGGCCAAGTCGTTGAGCCTGCGCCTGGAGCCGCGCGTCGGCACGCTGCGGATCAGCGTCGAACCGGCCGACGCGGAACTGTTGGTCGACGGGCGCCTGCTGGGTCCGGCGAACCGCGAGCTGTCGTTGCCGGCCCGCCCCCACCGCATCGAGATTCGCAGGGCCGGCTACGCCAGCTATACGGCCGAGCTGACGCCGAAGCCCGGCCTGCCGCAGTCGCTCGAGGTCAGGCTGCTGACCGAGGCCGAGGCGGTGCTCGCCCGGCGGCCGCGCATCGTCAAGACCGGCCAGGGCCTGGAGCTGCTGCTGGTCGAGCCGGGCGAACTGACGCTGGGCGCGCCGCGGCGCGAACAGGGCCGACGCCCCAACGAGGCCCAGTGGCGGGCGCGCCTGACCCGACCCTATTACCTCGCCCGCCGGGAGGTCACGAACACGGAGTTCAGGGAATTCCGCGGGCAGCACACGTCCGGCGCCGAGCGCTACCGGGCGCTCGGCATCGGCGACCACCCGGCCGTGCTGGTCTCCTGGGAGGAGGCAGTGGCCTTCTGCAACTGGCTCAGCGACCGTGACGGCCTGCCGCGGGCCTACGTGGTGCGCGATGGCGACTTTGTGCTGGCCGACCCGCCGACGACCGGCTACCGGCTGCCGACCGAAGCCGAATGGGCCTGGGCAGCCCGCTACAGCGGCGGTGGCGAGGAGCGCCGCTATCCCTGGGGCGAGCACATGCCGCCGCCGCCCGGTTCGGGCAACTTCGCCGACCGCTCGGCCGAGGGCATCGTGGCCAACGTGTTGAGCAACTATGACGACGGCTACCCGGTGACCGCGCCGGTCGGCCGCTTTCAGCCCAGCCCGCTGGGATTTTTCGACCTCGGTGGCAACGCCGCCGAATGGGTGCACGACCGGTATACCGTCTACGCCGGCGCCAGCGGCCTGCAGCTGGATCCCACCGGGCCGGAAAGCGGGCAGTATCATGTGATCCGCGGCTCAAGCTGGCGGCATGCCAGCATCAGTGAATTGCGTTTCGCCTACCGCGACTTCGGCGATGCGGGTCGGCTGGACGTCGGCTTCCGCATCGCCCGCTGGGCAGAGCCGGAGGAACAGGAGGACTAGCCATGGATCGGGCGAGAACGGCCTTGCTGTTGCTGGTAGCGGCCGGCGCCACCTGGGGGGGCGGGCAGCTACTGCAGCGCGCCGCTGCACCGGTGGCCGGCGAAGCGCCGCCGGCGGCCGGCGCCAGCGGCGCCGCAGACGGGACCGGCGCGGCAGAGGCCAGCGATCGCGAGACGGCGAGCGACAGGCAGGCAGCCAGGCCGCCGGCCGACGGCGATGACGCGGCGCTGCCAAGGCCGGAAGACATCGAGGCCGAACTGGAGCAGATCGAGAAGCAGCTCGAGTCCGAGGAAGAACTGCCCGAGTTCACACCGTCCAAGCCACTGCCGGCCGATGTCCCGATCGCCCTGCCGTCGGATATCTGAGATGCCAGCCCCATGAGCCAGACGATGAAGAGAAATTTTTCCACCGAGTTCGTGTTCCAGGTCTTTTCGCTGATCATCGCCGTGATCATCGTGCACGCGGTCTATGTGACCGTGATCCGGCCGGCGGCCGCGGCGGTCGCCGAGGAGCAGCGGCTGATGATGGAGCAGGATCCGGACTACGTGCCGGAACGGCGGCTGGTCGTGATCGTCAAGGATTTCGAGCAGGAGGCTTGCTTCATCCTGCTGTTCTGGGCCTGCGGCATCATGGGCTACAAGGCCTGGCAGCTGACGAAGGAGCGGCAGTTGCTGGAGCGCGAACTGCTGCCGGTCGCCGACGGCGTACGCATCCTGCCGGAAGACACCCGCGAGTACGCGCGCCAGCTCGAGGCCCTGCCGCCGGCCGAGCGCCGCCTGCTGTTGCCACGCGCGCTGTCCAGTGCGCTGCAGCGCTTCGGCGCCACCGGTAATGTGCAGGACGTGTCCTCGTCGGTGCACACGCTGCTGAGCACGGAAGCCGACCGGCTCGAGTCGGAGTTGTCGATGGTGCGCTACATCGCCTGGGCGATTCCGTCGATCGGTTTCATCGGCACGGTGCGCGGCATTGGCGCGGCGCTCGGACTCGCGCACCGCGCCGTCGAGGGCGACATCAGCGGCGTGACGGCGAGCCTCGGCATCGCTTTCAACTCGACCTTCATCGCTTTGCTGATCAGCATCGTGTTGATGTTCCTGGTCCACCAGTTGCAGTTGCTGCAGGAGCGCCTGGTGTTCGAGACCGAAAACTATCTGGACGAGTATCTGATCCGGCACCTGAAGGCCGGCTAGCGCCGGCGAAACGCAGATGCGCGTACTTGGATTGGACTTGCTGGATGCCGCGCTGACCGGGGCGGTCGGCGGCGAGTTGCGTTTCCGCGAACGCGGTTGTGCGCTGGCGATGGACGGTGAATGGCGCTTCGGCCAGCGGGCACTGGCGCAGGCCCGCCGCTACCCGCGGCGGCTGCAGGCCCGTTACTGGCGGGCGCTGGGCGACGAGCCCCTGCCGGGTCAGCCCGATTGCACGGCCGCCGACCTCGCACATGCGCAACTCGCGGCGCTGTGGGCCCAGCACGGACGGGACTGTGACGCCGTGGTGCTGGCGATTCCGGCCTGCTGGTCTGTAGCGCAGCTCGGCCTGCTGCTCGGCATCTGCGAGGAACTGGGCATGCCGGTGCGCGGCCTCGTGGATCGTCGCGTCGCAGGCCTGCGGCGCGAGTACCAGGGCCGGACCGTGCTGCTGCTGGAGGCCTCACTGCACGCCGCGGGCATCAGTCCGATCCACCAGGCCGATGGCAGCGAGGCGGGCCGCGAAGAAGTCGTCGACGGCGCCGGCATCGACGCACTGGAGCGGGCCGTGGTCGAGGCGATAGCCGAGGCCTTCGTGCGCGAGGCGCGCTTCGATCCGCTGCACCACGCCGACAGCGAGCAGTTCGTCTACGACTGCCTGCCGGAATGGCTGGCGGCGCTGCGCCGGCAGGCGGAACTGCCACTGGCGCTGGTGCACGCGGGGCACGAGTTCAGGGCCCGCGTGGACCGCGAGGCCGTGGCCGAGCGGGTCCGCGCCGCCTGGCAGCCCTTGCTGCAGCGTCTGCGCAGCCTGCAGCCGGCCGGTCGGCCGACGGCCCTGCTGCTGCCCGGTGATCTGCCGGACATTCCCGGCGTCACCGCGGCGCTCGCCGCGCTGCCGTCACTCGAACTGATCATCGTCGATCCGGCAGCCGCCGCCATCGGCGCGGCCCGCGAGCGCTTGCTGCAGCCGCCGGGCGAGGGCTACCAGCTGCGCCGGCGCATGCCTTGGGATCAGCCGCCGCTGCCGCCGCCGACGCAGCCGGCGGGTGGGCGGCTGCAGGCACCGACGCACCTGATCTACGAATCGCGGGCCTACCCGCTGGGCGAGCGGCCCGTGAAAATCGGCTCCCGCCTCGATCCGGGCGATTTCGGCATCGAGCTGGGCGAGCGCGTCGCCGGTGTGTCCCGCCAGCATTGCAGCGTGCAACGCGACGGCGAGCGGGTGCTGTTGACGGACCATAGCCGCTACGGCACGCGGCTCAACGGCCACCCGATCAGCGGCTCGGCCGTGCTGCAGGCCGGCGACCTGATCACACTGGGCAGCCCGGAGCGGGAGTTCCTGCTGGTGGCCGAGGCGATTCCGGATGGCAAGGCGGCGGTTTAACGTCTTCAGCCTGTCCTTCCTGGACGTGATGTCCTGCGGCCTCGGGGCCGTCGTGCTGTTCTTCATGGTGATCAATGCGCAGATCACGGCACGCGCGAACCGTGCCAGCGAGGCACTGCTGGCGCAGACCGACCGCCTCGAGGAACAGGTGCTGAATGGCCGCAAGAACCTGGTGCGACTGCGCAACGCGCTGGAGTCGGAGCGGGAGCGACAGATGCGCGCCGACGACGAGGCGCAGCGGCTCGCCGAGATGCTGCGCGTGCTCGAAACGGAGCTGGCGGAGCTGGACAAGCGGACGATTGCCAGCGAGGAAAGCGTCGAGGATCTGCAGGCCGATATTCAGCGACTGGAAGCGGCCCGGCGCCGCCTGGCCGCGCGCGCTGCGGAACCGACGCCGGACACCGGCGAGCGCATCCGCCGTTTCGTCGGCGACGGCAACCGGCAGTACCTGACCGGCATGCAGATGGGTGGCCGCCGTGTGCTGATCCTGGTCGATGCTTCGGCCAGCATGCTCGGCCGCACCTATGTCAACGTGCTGCGCTTCCGCAACCTGCCGCCGGAACGCAAGCTGCGCGCGCCGAAGTGGCGCCAGACCCTGCGCACGGTGGACTGGCTGACGACACGCCTGACGCCGGGCTCGCGCTTTCAGCTCTATTGGTTCAACGAGCAGGCGCACAGTGTGATCGACGGCAGCGACGGGCAGTGGCTGGAGACCGGCGACGGCGCCGAGGTCAACCGGGCGATTGCGGCGCTGTACGGCGTCGAGCCGCGCGGCGGCAGCAGCCTGTACAAGGCCTTCGACGCCGCACGCAAGCTGGATCCGCCGCCGGACAATATCTATCTGCTGACCGACGGGCTGCCGACGCAGGGCAAGGTGCCGCCGCCCACGGTGCGCAAGGTGCGCGCGGACCGGCGGGCCGACCTGTTCCGCGAGGCCGTGAAACTGCTGCCGCGGCGCGCGCCGGTGAATATCCTGCTGTACCCGATGGACGGCGATCCCACCGCGGCCGGGCTGTTCTGGGATCTCGCGATCCGCACCGGTGGCTCGCTGATCACGCCGGCGAGGGACTGGCCATGAGGCGCCGCAGTCGCGATGTCGAGACCTTCAGCCTGTCCTTCCTGGACGCGATCACCTGTGGCTTCGGGGCCGTCATCCTGCTGCTGGTGCTGGTCAAGATGTACGAACCGCTGACGATCGAGCGGAGCAAGGCCGAGGTCGAGGCCTTGCTGGCACGGCTGCAGCAGGAACTGTTCGAGGTTCGCGGCCAGACCACGGTGCTGAACCGCGAGCTGCGCACGGTCGCCGACCAGCGTGCCAGCAGCGAGGAGCGGCTGGCGCGGCTGCGTGGGCAACTGTCCGAGCTGCAGGGGCGGTATGCGGCCTCTCGCGAAGATGCCATGGTCGACAGCGCCGAGCGCAAGGAATTGCTGGCGGCACGCCAGCGCCTGACCGAGGAGATGCAGCGTCTGCTGGCGAACTACAAGCCGCCGGAGAAACAGACCACGGTCGGTGGCGTGCCGGTCGACAGCGAGTACATCGTGTTCGTCATCGATACCTCGGGCAGCATGTACCAGGGGCCGTGGCGGCTGGTCATGCGCAAGGTGCAGGAGGCGCTGACGATCTACCCGCGGGTCAAGGGCATTCAGGTGCTGAACGACGAAGGCAAGTACATGTTCAGCAGCTATGCCGGCCGCTGGATTCCCGACTCGCCGAGCACCCGGCGGAATATCATCGATCGTCTCGCGACCTGGAACCCCTACAGCGATTCCAGCCCGGTGGAGGGCATCACCGAGGCCATCAACACGTTCTATGAACCGGGCAAGCCGATGAGCATCTATGTCTTCGGCGACGATTTTCCGCGGGGACAGATCGAATCGGTGGCCCGCTATGTGGAGCGCGTGAACCGCGCCGATCGTTTCGGCAACCGCCTGGTGCGCATCCACGGCATCGGCTTCCCCACCCAGCTCGCCGGCGGACGGGTCAACAACGCCTTGCGCTTCGCGCAGCTGATGCGGACGCTCTGCGAACGCAATGGCGGCAGCTTCGTCGCGCTGACGACGCTACAATAGGCCATCGTGGCGGCCCGGGAGCTGGCGTGGAGGACGGGATGGGCAGACGGGACGAACTGGTGACGCGGCGTTGCAAGCCCTGCGAGGGCGGCGTGCCGCCACTGGCGGCCGATGCGGTGCAAGAGCTGATGAAGGCGCTGGATCCGGCCTGGCAGCTGTCGGCCGATGGCAAGCGCATCAGCCGGACCTTCGAGTTCGCCAGCTATCTGCGCACGATTGCCTTCGTCAACGCACTGGCCTGGCTCGCCGAGGCCGAGGGGCACCACCCGGACCTGCAGGTGCACTACGGCAAGGTCGTCTGCGAGTGGTGGACGCACGCGATCGACGGCCTGTCGGAAAACGATTTCATCTGCGCGGCGAAGACCGACCGCCTGCTGGCCTGAAGACCCGCCGGGAAGATCGAAGGATACCGGCCCCGAGGAGTATGCAATGAACTGTCGATCCCTCTGCAGCCTGTGGTTCGCCGTGCTGTTCGGCGCCCCGCTGGCGCAGGCGCTGGACCTGAGCCGGCCCGAGGACAACCTGCTGGCAATGCGCAAGATCCAGTGCTCGACCATCGACGGCAAGGTGGAGATCTACGGCTGGCACGGCAGGGCCTACAGCCGCGTGCCAGGCGAGCCGGACCGCCTGCTGTTCCGTGTCGAAGGCATGAACATCCGCCGCTGCGGGCCGCTGTCCGAGGATCCCGCGGATCCGGGCTTCAAACTGGTCAGTCGTGAAATCCTGCTGTACCTCGATCCGCAGAGCGGCGAAGTGCTGAGGCAGTGGCACAATCCCTGGACGGGGAAGACGGTCGAGGTCATCCAGGTCAGCAACGATCCGGTCAACCAGCGCATGCGCCGGACCGGGCGCAACGGGCAGCCCTTCGTGCTGCCATTCAGCGTGCAGGGCGGGCGCTGGTGGCTCACCAGCACCGTGCCGCTGTTCTATCCGAACCCGCTGGGTGGCGAGTACCAGGAATACGTCGGCGGCACCTACCACGCCACCGAGATGTTCAATTTCTTCGGTGATCTCGCGAGCCTGGAAGACCCGGCCGTCGATTCGGTGCCGGCAGAGGTCGGCTGGGTGCGGATCTCCCGCTGGCTGCCATGGATGGA
Organism: Gammaproteobacteria bacterium; assembly: GCA_003695765.1. Classification (GTDB taxonomy): domain Bacteria; phylum Pseudomonadota; class Gammaproteobacteria; order Steroidobacterales; genus J054. The sequence continues at coordinate 65,627 of RFHQ01000054.1, read as the reverse complement.
AATGGGCGACCGGGTCGGCCTGATCTATTTCCACACCGCGGGCCGCAAGCTGGACGCCTACGAGCAGCTGTCCGGGCGCATGCGTGCCGAGATCGAGCAGCGCTATCCCGACTATCGCGAGCCGCCGCCGCTGGACGACGAGCGGCCGAACGAGACCAGCTGGACCTTCTTCAAGAAGGTGCTCGATGCGCGCTGAGGCCGAGGCGATGGACGAGCGGATCCCGGTGCGTAATCCGCGCAACGGCGAGATCGACTATCACATCGAGCGGCCGCAGCCGCCGGTGCTGGACGCGCTCAGCGCCGGTCTGCGTGCGGCACAGCCGGCATGGGCGGCGCTGGGGCCGGAACGGCGCGGCGAGATCGTCGGCGCTTTCGCCGCCAGCGCCGCCGGCGCGCCGGCGCTGCTCGAAGCCCTCGCGACCGATACGGGCCGGCGGCTGATCAGCCAGGTCGAAGTCCAGTCGCTGCCCGGCATGGCCGCCCGCTGGGCCGCTGCGGCGCCGCGCCTGCTGGCCGATGCCGGCGAACGGGCATCGCTCACGCCGGGCGTCTGGATCCGCGACCAGCTGCTGCCCTATCCGCTGGTCGGGGTGATCAGCCCGTGGAATTTCCCCCTGCTGTTGTCGATGATCGACGCCTTGCCGGCGCTGATGGCCGGTTGCGCAGTACTGGTCAAGCCCAGCGAGGTCACGCCGCGCTTCGCCGAGCCGCTCAATGCGCTGATCGGCGAATTCCCGGAACTGTCCGGCGTATTCCGCTTCCTGCCCGGCGACGGCCGGACCGGTGCCGCGGTCATCGAACGCGTCGACGCGCTGGCTTTCACCGGCAGCGTCCGCACCGGCCGGCTGGTGGCGCGGGCCTGCGCCGAGCGTTTCATCCCGGCCTTCCTGGAACTGGGAGGCAAGGACCCCTGCATCGTCCTGCCGTCGGCCGATCTCGACACGGCCGTGAAAATCGTGCTGCGGGCCTCGGTGCAGGCCACCGGCCAGGCCTGCCAGTCGCTGGAACGCATCTACGTGCCAGCCGAGCGGCACGATGAATTCGTGCGGCGCCTGGTGCAGGCGGCCGACGCGCTGGAGTTCAATTACCCGGATATCGGCCGCGGCCACCTCGGCCCGCTGATCTTCGCCCGCCAGGCCGAGATCATCAGCGCACATCTCGAGGATGCGGTCGCGAAAGGCGCGCGGGTGCTGACCGGCGGGCAGATCGAGACCCACGGTGGTGGCTGCTGGATCCGGCCCACCGTGGTCGTCGACGTGAACCACGACATGCTGCTGATGCGCGAGGAGACCTTCGGGCCGGTGATCCCGGTGATGGCCTACCGCGATATCGACGAGGCCGTCGCGCTGGCCAACGACAGCGACTATGGCCTGTCGGCCGCGGTCATCGGCGCCGACGAGGCCGAGTGCCTCGCGCTCGCCCGCCGCCTCGATGCCGGCGCGGTCAGCATCAACGATGCCGGCCTGACGACCGAGGTCCACGACGCGACCCACGATGCCTTCGGTTATTCCGGCATGGGCGCCAGCCGCATGGGCGACAGCGGACTGATGCGCTACCTGCGCCGCAAGGCGCTGATGATCCGTCGCGGCGAGGTCCGGGGCATGGAGTCGCGCGACGAGCGGCTCGCAGGCGGCTAGGCCAGCAAGGCTTCCACCGCCGCGGCGAGGTCCGGGGCGACGGCGGCCCGCGTTCCGGCCAGCCGGGCCTCGTCACCGGCGCGATACTTGCCCGTCTGCACGAGGATGCCGTGGATGCCGGCGGCCTCGGCGCCGAGCACGTCCGCTTCGACGTCGTCGCCGATCATGACGGCCTGCGCCGGCGCGACGCCGATGTCGCGCAGTGCGGCGCTGAAGAAAGCGGCCGACGGCTTGCCGCAGATGACCGCCTCGCAGCTGGCGGCGTACTCCAGCGCAGCCACGAAGGCGCCGGCATCGAGGTGCAGTTCGCCGCCCTGGCGGAAATAACGATTGCGGCCGACCGCGATCAGCGGCGCGCCGTCGATCAGCAGCTGGAAGGCCCGGTCCAGGATCCGGTAGTCGAAGCGCTCGCCGGCATCGGCGAGGAACACCGCATCGGGCTCGTCTCGCGCCATGCCGGCGAAGTCTTCGGTCAGCCCGGGCAGGCAGATCAGCAGCGGCCGCAAGCCGTGGCGTTCGAGATAACTGCGCGCGGCCAGCGGCGCCGTGAAGATCTCGCCGGCGTCGAGCGCGAAGCCCATGCCGTGCAGCTGCTCGCAGGTGGCCAGGCGGCTGCGGCGGCTGGTGTTGGTGACGAAGCGCAGCGCGATGCCCGCCGCCCGCAGGCGCTGCAAGGCCGCGATCGCGCCCGGCAAGGGGCGCTCGCCGTCGTGCAGGACACCCGCGATATCCAGCAGTACGCCCGCCGGGGGCATCGCCATGCCTCCTTGTCGCCGGTCCCGATGGCGTCCGGGTCGATTGGCTGTCTGCAATGATAACGAAGTCCGGACTTGACCCGGCCGTCGTCGGCGGGTATCGGTGGCCGCATGGCGAGGTTCTCTCCGGCCGGGGCGGGCGCTGCCCGTGGCGCGACGCTGTTGCTCCTCGCGGGGCTGCTGCTGGCCTGCGGCGACGGCAGCTATCGTGGCGGGCCGCTGGCGGAGGCCGGTGAACCGGCGCCGCGCCTGGCCCCGGCGCCGCCGCGGCCGCTGAAGCTGCTGGTCGTCGGCGGCAGCCGCGGCGTCGGCCGCGAGGTCGTGCGATTGGCGCTGGCTCGCGGTCACCGGGTCTCGGTGCTGGCCCGGCATCCGGAACGCATCGGCATGCAGCACCCTCGGCTGCAGCTGTTCAGCGGCGATGTGCTGGACGAGCGCAAGGTGGCGCGCGTCGTCGCTGGCCACGATGCCGTGGTCAGCGCCACCGGCACCGCGCCCAGCTGGCGCGAGACCCGGCTGTTCTCCGCCGGCACCGCCAATCTGCTCGCCGCGATGCGCGCGGCCGGTGTCAGCCGGCTGGTCGCCGTCACCGGCATCGGCGCCGGCGACAGCCGCGGCCACGGCGGCTGGTTCTACGACCGCCTGCTCCAGCCTTTGCTGCTCGGCCGGATCTACGCCGACAAGAATCGCCAGGAAGCGATGATCGCGCGCAGCCACGCGGAATGGACCATCGTGCGGCCCGGTTTCCTCGTCTCGGGGCCAGCCGAGCGACGTTATCGGGTGCTGCGCGACCTCGACGGCGTGCGCGCCGGCTCGATCAGCCGGGCCGACGTCGCGCAGTTCATCGTCGCCGCGCTGGAACAGGAGGCGTGGATCGGCTGGACCGTGCTGCTGAGCAACTGAGCGGCCGGCTCAGAACATCGAGGAACCGTTCGGGCCGCGGTCCGGATCCGGGTCGTTGCGATTCGGAATGTGATCCCCGGTGATCATCTGGTTGTAGGGCAGGCCGGGGCCGACCATCGGGTAGACGCCGGCGTCCGGATCGATGATGACCTCGAGGAAGGCCGGGCCGTCGAACTCCAGGAATTCCCGCACCAGGCGTGGCACGTCGGCCTTGCGCTCGAGGCGCCGGGCGAACTGGAAGCCGTCGGCTTCGGCGGCCTTGACGAAGTCCTTGCGGTGCAGCGACTTGTCGGTGCCCGACAAGCGGCCCTTGTAGAACAGCTTCTGCCATTGCCGGACCATGCCGTCGCCGTAGTTGTTCAACACCACGACCTTCACGGGCAGCTCATAGGTGGTCACGGTCTCCATCTCGCCGATGTTCATGCGGATGCTGGCGTCGCCGTCGATGTCGATGACCAGCCGGTCGGGGTGCGCGAACTGCGCGCCGACGGCCGCGGGCAGCCCGAAGCCCATCGTGCCCATGCTGCCGGAGGTCAGCCACAGTCGCGGGTGCTTGAAATCCATGTACTGCGCGGCCCACATCTGGTGCTGGCCGACCCCGGTCGTGATCACTGCCTCGCCCTTGGCAAACCGGTTGATCTCCTCGATCACGTAGTTCGGCTGGATCAGCTCGCTGTCGCGGTCGTAGTTCAGGGCGTAGCGCTTCTTCAGCTCGGCCAGTTCGCCCAGCCACGCGGAGAAATCCGTCTGCACCTCGTGCCGCTCGCCCCAGTGCAGCAGGGCCTCCAGATCGCGCCGCAGCACGCCGACGTGATACCAGTCGACATTGCGCACCTTGCCGACCTCGGACGCGTCGACATCGAGATGCGCGATCCGTCGGGCATTCGGCGCGAAGTTCGCCGGGTCCGTCGCGACGCGGTCGTCGAAGCGCGCGCCGACGGCGATCAAGAGATCGCAGTCTTCGACCGCGTAGTTCGCATAGGCGGTGCCGTGCATGCCGAGCATCTTCAGTGACAGCGGGTCTGTCGTGTCGAAGGCGCCGATGCCCATCAGCGTCGTCGCCACCGGGATGCCGAAGCGGTGGGCGAAGTTGCTGAGCGCCTCGCTGGCGTTGCCGTTGATCACGCCGCCACCGACATACAGCAGGGGCTTGCGGGACGCGCGCAGCAGGTCGAAGAAAGCCCGTGCGGAGCTGGCGCTCAGGATGTTGTCCTGCACCGCCTTGATGCGTTGCCGGTAACCGGGCACCGGCAGCAGGCCGGCGCTGCGGAATTCGCCGATCCAGTTCTGCACGTCCTTGGGCACGTCGATGACCACCGGCCCGGGCCGGCCGCTGCGGGCGATTTCGAACGCGGTGCGCACGGTCGCTTCCAGCCGCGTCGGATCGGTGACCAGGAACACATGCTTGGCGACCGAGCCCATGATCGCCGACACCGGCGCTTCCTGAAAAGCGTCGGTGCCGATCACGTGGGTCGGCACCTGACCGCAGATGACCACGATCGGCACGGAGTCGGCCATGCAGTCGCGCACCGGCGTAACGGTGTTCGTGGCGCCGGGCCCGGACGTGACCATGCAGACCCCGACCTTGCCCGTGGCCCGCGCGTAGCCGGCGGCCATGAACCCGGCACCCTGTTCGTTGGCCGGCACGATCAGCCGCATCGGCGCACCGGCATCCGTGGCGCCGTGTTCGCCGTTGTAGCGGAAGACGGCGTCGTAGGTCGGCAGGATCGCGCCTCCGCTGTAGCCGAAGATCAGGTCGACGCCCTCGTCGGCCAGTACCTGCACCAGCATCTCGGCGCCGGTCATGCGTTTGCCGGCCAGCGGATGCGGCGTGGCGGCGACAGCTTGTGGGGCAGAACTCATCCGGGTGGCCTGGCTGCGGGGCAGCCGTAATACACACGATCGCTTTCGAGTGTCGAACAAATGCCCCCGCATTGCAATAGTGCAGATTCTGCGACACCATTGCCAATCCCCTAATTACTAGGGATTTTTTTGTTCAGTCGCAGGGCTCCGCAGCATGCGCCACATCATCTCCATCCTGTTGCAGAACGAGGCCGGCGCCCTGTCGCGGGTCGCCTCGCTGTTCTCGACGCGCGGCTACAACATCGAATCGCTGAATGTGGCGCCGACGGAACACCCGGAGGTCTCGCGCCTGACGCTGGTGACGATCGGTTCGGACCAGGTGATCAGCCAGATCAACAAGCAGTTGCTGAAGCTGGTCGACGTCGTCAACCTGGCCGATATGACGCTGGGCGACCACATCGAGCGTGAGCTCGCCCTGGTCAAGCTGCGCGTCCCGCCCGCAGAGGCCGGCCGGGTCCAGTCACTGGCTGCCGAGAAGGGCATCCGGGTGCTCGACGACAGTCTCGACAGCTATACGCTGGAGATCACCGGCACCGGTTCGCAGATCGACGATTTCATCGACCGGGCGATGGGCGTGGGCGAGATCCTGTCGGTCGTGCGCAGCGGCCCGCTGGCGATCGCACGCGGGCGGCAGGTGCTCAGTGGCGCGTTCTGAACAGCTCGCCGAGACGGGCGGCAGCCTGGCCGGCGCGGCCCTGCGGGGCGCCCGGCGGCTGGTCGTCAAGATCGGCTCGTCGCTGGTGGTCGAGTCAGGCAGCGGCCGGCTGAACCGCGAATGGCTGACGGCGTTGGCCGACGATCTCGCCCGGCTCGCGGCGGACGGCCGGGATCTGCTGGTCGTCTCCTCCGGCGCGATCGCGCTGGGCCGCGCCTACCTCGGCCTGCGCCCCGCGCAGCGCCAGCTCGACAAGCTGCAGGCGGCCGCGGCGGCCGGCCAGGTCCTGCTGGCGCATGCCTGGCAGGAGGTACTCGGCGGCCGCGGGCTGCGCACGGCGCAGGTGCTGCTGACGCTGGAGGACACCGAGAACCGGCGCCGCTACCTGAACGCGCGCGGCACGCTGGAGACGCTGCTCGGGCTCGGGGTCGTGCCGTTGATCAACGAGAACGACACGGTCGCGACCCAGGAGATCCGTTATGGCGACAACGACCGGCTGGCGGCCAGGGTCGCCGAGATGACCGGCAGCGACTGCCTGGTGCTGCTGTCGGACGTCGATGGTCTGCACGCGGCCGACCCCTCCGCGCAGCCGGACGCGCCGCTGATCCCGGTGGTCGCGGCCATCACGCCGGAGATCGAGGCGGCGGCCGGCGCGGCCCGCACCGAATATGGCACCGGCGGCATGCAGACCAAGCTGATCGCGGCCAAGATCTGCGTAGCGGCCGGTTGCGGCACGATCATCACCAGCGGGCGCGCCCTGCACCCGCTGGCGGCGCTCGAGCGGGGCGCGGCGGCGACCTGGTTCGTGCCGCGCGGCACGCCGCTGACGGCGCGCAAGCAATGGATCGCCGGCAGCCTGGAGCCACGCGGCCGGCTGCAGATCGATGCCGGCGCCGAGCGCGCCTTGCGGCAGGGGCGCAGCCTGCTGCCGGTCGGCGTGACCGCCGTCCACGGCGCATTTCAGCGGGGTGACGCCGTCACGGTCTGTGACGCAGCCGGCCGGGAACTGGCGCGCGGACTGGCCGCCTATACGAGCGAGGAGTTGCAGCGCATCCGCGGCCGGCGCAGCGACGAGATCGAAACGCTGCTCGGCTATCGCGGGCGGGACGAGGTCATCCACCGCGACAACCTGGTGTTACTGGACGGATAGGACATGAGTGCAGCTAGCGAGAGCAACGGCGATATCGTGCAGACGATGCAGGGGCTCGGCCGCCAGGCACGGGCCGCCGCGGCCGTGCTGGCCCGCGCGACGCCGGACCAGAAGGACGCAGCTCTGCGAGCCGCCGCCGCCGAGCTGGAACGGCGCAGTGACGCGATCCTCGCGGCCAACGCGCTGGACATGGAGGCCGGCCGGCAGAAGGGCCTGAGCCAGGCGATGCTGGACCGGCTGTACCTGGACGCCGGCCGCGTGGCGGCGATGGCCCGCGGCCTGGTCGAGATCGAAGCGCTGGCGGATCCGATCGGCCATGTCATGGCCGAGTGGGTGCGTCCGAACGGCTTGCGGATCCAGCGGGTTCGCGTGCCGCTGGGCGTGATCGGGATCATCTACGAGAGCCGTCCGAACGTGACCGCCGACGCCGGGGCGCTGTGCCTGAAATCCGGCAACGCCGTGATCCTGCGCGGCGGCTCCGAGAGCTTTCACTCCAGCACGGCGATCCATGCCTGTCTGGTCGCCGGCCTCGAGGCCGCCGGCCTGCCGCCGGCGGCGATCCAGATGGTGCCGACCCGCAGCCGCGACGCGGTCGGCCTGTTGCTGCGCGGCCTGGACGGCTGTGTCGATGTGCTGGTGCCCCGCGGCGGCAAGAACCTGATCGCCCGGGTGCAGGCCGATGCGCGGGTGCCGGTGATCGGCCACCTGGAAGGCCTGTGCCATGTCTATGTGCATGCCTCGGCCGAGCCCGCGATGGCGGCGCAGCTGGTCACCAACGCCAAGATGCGGCGTACCGGGATCTGCGGCGCGGCCGAGACCCTGCTGATCGACCGTGCCGCGCTGCCGACGCACTGGGCGCCGATCGCCGAATCGCTGCTGGCGGCTGGCTGCGAACTGCGCGGCGACCCGGAGATCTGCGCGCTCGAACCGCGCGCGAAGCCGGCCAGCGACGAAGACTGGCGCACCGAGTACCTGGACGCGATCCTGTCGGTCAGGACCGTCGCCGGCATCGATGAGGCCATCGAGCACATCGCCTGCTATGGCTCCGGACACACCGAGGCCATCGTGGCCGAGGATGCGCTGGCCGTGTCCCGCTTCTTCCACGATCTCGACAGTGCGATCCTGCTGCACAATGCTTCGACGCAGTTCGCCGACGGCGGCGAGTTCGGCATGGGCGCGGAGATCGGCATCGCGACCGGGCGCATCCATGCCCGCGGGCCGGTCGGCGCCGAGCAACTGACCAGCTACAAATACCTGGTGTACGGCAGCGGCCAGACGCGCCCGTGAGCGGTCAGGAGGCCAGCTTCGACCTGCTGGTCATCGGTGGCGGGATCAACGGTTGCGGCATCGCCCGCGACGCGGCCGCCCGCGGCCTGCGCGTCGGGCTGGTCGAGCAGGCCGACCTCTGCCATGGCACTTCGCGCTGGTCCAGCCGCCTGATCCATGGTGGCCTGCGCTACCTTGAGCACCAGGAGTTCCGGCTGGTGCGCGAATCGCTGCGCGAGCGCGAGACCCTGCTTTGGACGGCGCCGCACCTCGTGCACCCGCTGCCGCTGCTGGTGCCGCTGTATCAGGGCGCGCGCCGCGGCCGCTGGCTGATCCGCGCCGGCCTGACGGTCTATGACCTGCTGTCCTTGCGCAAGTCCCTGCCGCCGCACCGCCTGCTGTCCAGCGCCGATGCCTTGCGATTGGCGCCAGGGCTCAAGCCGGAGGGCCTCGCCGGCGCCGGGTATTACTTCGACGCGCAGGCGGTCTTCCCGGAGCGACTGGTGGTCGAGAACGCGGTCGCTGCGGCGCGCAGCGGCGCCGAGATCCTGACCCGCCATCGCGTCGAGCGCATCCTCGTGCGCGAGCGGCGGGTGCAGGGCGTCGAGTGCCTGGATCTGCGCGGCCAGCGGCGGGTGCGGCTGGCGGCCGCCGCCGTCGTCAATGCCGCCGGGCCCTGGGTCGACCGGGTGCTTGCCGGCCTGGACCGCGACCCGCCGGACATGCTCGGCGGCAGCAAGGGCACGCACATCGTGTTGCCGCGCTTCCCCGGCGCGCCACTGTTTGCCTGCTATGCCGAAGCGCGCAGCGACGGACGGCCGTATTTCATCATCCCCTGGCAGGGACTGCTGCTGGTCGGCACGACGGACATCCGTTACCGCGGCGATCCCGACGACGCGTCCGCCGATCCCGCCGAGATCGACTACCTGCTGGCGGAAACCCGGGCCCTGTTTCCGGCCGCGCGCCTCGGCCGCGAGGACATCCTCTTCCACTACACCGGTGTCCGCCCCTTGCCGGCCGGTGATGGCGAGGACATGGGGGAGGTCAGCCGGCGTCACTGGCTCAGACACCATGGTCGCGAGGCCCGCGGTCTCTACTCGGTCATCGGCGGCAAGTTGACGACCTATCGCAGCCTCGCGGAGGAGGTCGTCGACCGGGTCTGCAGCCGCCTGCGCGGCGCGCGCCGGCCCTGCATGACCCGGCGCTTGCCGCTGCCGGGCGCGAACCGCGACCTGCTGGACGTGGCCGCGGAGCTGGCGGCCTATCCGGACCTGCCGGCCACGGCGCGGCCGCGGCTGCTGGGGCTGTACGGCGCGCGCGCGATCGAGCTGGCACGGCTGATCGAGACCGAACCACGGCTCGGCCACTGCATCGACGAGCGCTCCGGTCTGCTGGCCGCGGAACTGTTGTTCGCCACCGATACCGAATTCGCGGGCAGCCTCGCCGATCTGCTGCTGCGTCGCTGCATGGTCGGCCTCGGGCCGGATCTCGGCCGGTCCGCACTGCCGGGCAGCCTGCAGGTCGCCGGCGAGTTTCTCGGCTGGGACCAGGAGCGCCAGGAACGCGAGCGCGCCGACTACCTCGCCGAGATCGGCCGCCTGCGCAGCGGTTTGCCCGATGTGCCGGCGGTTCAGTGGCGCCAATCGATCTCGGCGAACAGCTCCCGGCCGCGCCCGGGCAGGTAACGGTAGCTGCCGAACGCGAAGTCGGCGCGGTCGGCATAGGCCTCGTCGCCGAGGTTCCGCAGCCGCAGTGCGAATTGCCAGGATCGCGAGAGCCGCCAGGTCGCCCGCAGGTTCACCAGATCGTGCCCCGGGTAACGCGCCGTGTTCGCCGCGTCCAGCCAGTAGGGGCCGAGGTGCACCCACTCCACTTCCAGCACGCCGCGCGCGCCACGGTAGCCGGCCTGCAGGCTGCCCAGCGTGCGCGGTGCCGTGTCGATGTCATTGCCGTCGCGGATGGTCTCGCCGCGGGCGGCGTCGCGATCGAATGCGTACTCGTGCCGCGCCCAGGTGGCCGCGACGGCCGCGTACAGTCCGCTGGCATGCTGGTACCGCAGCTGCAGTTCCAGGCCGCGGTGTCGGCTGCGCCCGTCGCTGACATTGAAGCCGTCGGCGTCGCGGAAGATGAAATGCTTCTTGCGCATCAGGAAGGCGACGGCCTCGGCGCTGAAGCCGCCGTCGATCCGCCGCCAGCCCAGCTCCAGGCTGTCCAGTGTCTCGGGCTGCAGATCCGCGACGGACTGGCCGCTCTGCAAGCGGTACAACTCGGTCGCCTGCGGCGGGCGGAAGCCGCGCACGCCACGCAGCCAGGCCGTGCTGTCCGCATCGATGCGGAACAGCAGGCCGAGTTCCGGCGCGGCCTCGAAGAATTCGTCGCTGCGATCGGCCGGGCGGAAGAACAGGCAGCCGCCGGGGCAGCTGCCGCCGTCCTCACGCCGGTTGCCCGGCGGTAGCCGGGTCTCGTAGTCGTAGCGCAGGTACTCGAGGCGCAGGCCGCCTTCCAGCGCCCAGCGGGCGCCGAGTTGCCGGCGCAGGCGCAGGAAGGGCGCGATGGCCTGGCTGTCCACGGTGTAATCGTAGTGGCGGCCGGGCGGCCGGTTCGAGCCGGGACCCAGCGACTGCGCCTGGCGTTCTTCGAGAAAACCGCTGGCCGCCTCGGCGTCGAGTCCGGCGGTGAGGCGCCACGGTCCGCGGTTCAGCGCCAGCGTGTAGCCGAGGCCCCCGCTGATCTGACCATTGGTTTCCAGTGGCTGGCCCGGCAGGAAGTGCTGCAGGAATTCCATGTCGGAGCGGCGCAGGAACAGCCGCCACTCGCTGCGCCTGGCTTCGCCGCCGGGGCGCGTCCAGCGCAGCCAGGCGCGCTGGCTGTCGGCCCGGCGGAAGGCCTCCGGGTTGGGGTTCTCGCGCCGGCGATCCGGATCGAGGTAGGCGTCCCGCCCGCGGATGAAACCGGCAGTCTGCTGGTCCAGGTTGCTGGCGCTGAAGGCCGCATCCAGCCGTCCTTGCCGCAGCTCACGCGCCAGGCGCAGGAAGCCTTTCTGTTGCCGGTAGCCGGACGACTCGCGAAAGCCGTTGTCGTGATCGGCCAGCAGGCCGGCCGCGATCCCGGTCGCGCCGGCGCTGCCGTCCCAGTGCAGCCGGCCGCGCAGGAAGTCATGCGGCCCGGCCTCCGCGGCGAGCGCCAGTCCCGGCGCGTCGCCCGGGATCGGCAGGAGGACGTTCAGCGTGCCGTGCAGGCCGTTCGCGCCGAGCAGCGGCCCGGCCGGTCCGCGCAGGACCTCGATGGCCGCCGCCAGCTCCGTGGGCAGCTCGAAGAGCTGGTTCACGTTGCAGAAACCCGTTGGGCGGCTGGGAATACCGTCCTCGAGGGTCAGGAAGGCGCCGCAGGCGCCGGGACCGGTCAGCACCGGCGAACGGATCGCCGTCAGGTGTTCCTGACCGCTGCCGCGGCTGATCCAGGTTCCGGCCAGTTGGTTGCCGAGTTCGTGTACATGCTGGGCAGCGGTCAGCGCGATGCGATCGCGATCGACGCGGGCGCTGTTGCCGAGCTGCTCCAGCGCCGGCTGCGGCAGGCGCGAAGCCGTGACCCGAAGTTCCGGCAGTGGCTCCGTGGCCTGTGCGAGCAGCGGCAGGCCAAGGCACTGACACAGCAGCAGGCAGGGTGCGATTCCCTTCATCCGCCGGCCGCCCGCTGCCTCAGCGTTCGATCGGCTCGAAGATCAGGCGTGGCTCGTCGCCGATGCGCGAATAGCGATGCCGCGCCGCCATGTCGCGCAGGGCCGCATCGCGGCTGGCGCGATCGGCAAACCAATGCTCCGCCTGCCAGTCGTCGCCGAGCAGGCGCCGGAAGGGGTCGCCGGGCGGCAGGCTGACGCGGATCCCGAAACGCGCTTCGGCATCGCTGCGCCCTGCTGGCAGGTTGTGACGATGGCAGACACCCATGCTTCGCTCCGCGCGACCGGCCGGCCCGCGATGATAGTGAGCGCTCGTCGCCGGAGCAAACGGCGCCCGCATCTGGCGTGCCCGCCATGAGTTCGGGGACAATGCAGGGCCGCAGGCAAGCGCGAGGGCCATGCATGCAGGCTGGGCGATCCGACAGCCGCTTTTTCGTCGTCGGCGGGCCGGTACAGCCGGACCGTGCCTGCTATATGGAACGTCCGGCGGACGAGCAACTCTATCGACTGCTCGCGGCCGCCGAGTACTGCCATGTGCTCGCACCCCCGGACGTCGGCAAGTCGAGCCTGGCTGCACATGCGGCGGAACGCCTGCGCGCGGCCGGCCAGGCGGTTGCGATCGTGGATGTCGCGCAGATCAGCAATCGCGGTGTCAGCGAGGATGCCGGCCGCTGGTACTACAGCCTCGCCTACCGGATCCTGCGGGATCTGCGAATCCGATTCGATCTGCAGGGCTGGTGGCAGGACCGTGCCTACCTGACCGGACTGCAGCGCCTGCGGGAATTCTTTCTCGAGGTGCTGTTGCGGGAACGCGAGGAGCCGGTCGTCGTCTTCATCGACCGCATCGAGGCGATTCTCGGCCACGAGGTCTCGCGCGATCTGTTCGGCGCGATCCGCGCCTGTTACGACGCGCGTGCGACGGTGCCGGACGCCAGCCGACTGACCTTCGCGCTGCTGGGCGCGCAGGGCGTCGGCCAGCGCCTGCCTCTGGGCCACGCCTCGCCGTTCTCGATCAGCACGGCGGTCGAGCTGGGCGACTTCGACCTCGCGGTGCTGGAAACGCTGGTCGACCGGGGGCTGGGCCTGGAACACGAGGTCGCGGCCGCGATCGCACAGCGGCTCTGGCACTGGACCTCCGGGCACCCCTACCTGAGCCAGAAGATCCTGCGCGGCCTCGCGCGGCGCGACGCCGGGGCGCTGACACCGGCGAGTGTCGACCAAACGGTGCAACGGCTGTTCCTCGGCCCCAATACGCTGCGCGAGGAGCCGCACCTGGCCTTCGTCAGGACGCAGCTGTTGAGCGAGCAGGGCAACCGCAGCGCGCGCCTCAATCTGTACGGCCGGGTGCGCAAGGGTGTCGCCGTGCCGGCGAATCTGGCGATTCCGCTGCACCGGGAACTGCTGTGCACCGGTGTCGTGGTCGTCGCCCCCGACGGCCGCCTGGCCTTGCGCAACCGGATCTACGCGGCCGTCTTCTCGACCCTGTGGGTCAACCGCAACCTGCCGTTCAGCTGGCGGGGGCTGGCCGCGGCGCTGGCGGTCGTCGCGCTGATCCTGCTGCTGCCGGCCTGGTACGCGGAGTACCTGCCGCGCCCCTACGTGCGGGCGCTGACGGAACCGGGCGTGGACTTCGTCACGGCGATGGATGCCTGGGAGCGGCTCGGCTTCCTGCCGGGCTTCGGCAACACGGCGGATCAGCTGTTCGCCGACTACCTCGTCCGCCGCAGCCGCCAGTCCAGCCGGCTGGCCGAAGTCGCGCGCTATGGCGACTACCTGATGCGCCTGCCGGGCCGGCAGGGGCTGGCCGCCGAGGTGCTGGCCGAGTTCTGGGACCGGCGCAGCGCCGCGGCCCTGCGCAGCGGCGATCGGGATGCCGCGATGCTGTTCGCCAGCCGTGCGTTGCGGCATCCCAGTCCGCGGCGCCGGCGGTTCCTGGGCGAGCTGCTAGGCGAGGACTTCGCGCGGTTGCGATGGACCCTGCGGCCGGCGGCCGGGATCCGCGATGTCGCGGTCGATCCGGCGCTCGGCCTCCTGTCGCTGCTGGACAGCGAACAGCAGGTCGCCCAGTACCGGCTCGCCGACGGACGGCTGTCGCGGCGCCAGGCGCTGTTCGCCGAGGAGATCCTGCCCTTGCAGCTCAGCCGGCGCTATGCCGGGCCGGCAAAGGCTCGGCGCCTGAGCGTGCAGCTGGAGCTGGAACACCCGCGGCCGGCGGACCTGGTGCTGGAGTTGCAGGCGCCCTCGGGCCGGCGCGCGCGGTTGTCGCTGGACCGGGCGCGGCGCGAGGCGGGCGGCCTGAGCTTCGATTCAAGGCGCCACACAGCGCTGCGGCCGCTGTTGCAGGAAGACCCGAACGGCACCTGGCTCGCCTGGCTGGCGGACACGGAGCCGGGCGTCAGCGGCAGCCTGCGCGGCTGGTCGCTGGCGATCGATGGGCGCAGCGCCGAAGCGGAACCGGCAGAGGCCGATGGCCTGCGGCCGATCCCGGAACCGACCATCGCGCGCGAGGCCCGCGCGCTGCTCGGCGAACGCGGCCGGCTGGCGCTGAGCTGGCCGGCCGGGGACGGCGTGCGCGGGCAGCTGCTCGTCTGGCATGTCGCCGGCGGCGAGATTCTGGCCCGCTTGCCACGGCCGGAGGACTTCCGTTCGGCCCGTTTCGCGCTCGGTGGCGAGGCCGTGCTGATGTTCGGCAACCGCGAGATCGTCCTGCGCGCGCTCGATGGGAAGGCCCCGCCCTTCAGGATCGATTACGAGCCCGGCGTGGCGCCGCTGCTGTCGGCGGACGGGCGCTTCCTCGTGGTCGATTCGATCCCCGACGGCTCCGGCGCCAACGCGCTGTCGGTGTGGGATCTAGCGCAGCGGCGGGAACGCCGCCGCCTGGTCACCGGTGCGCCGGCTGCGCTGGTTGCGACCGACAGTGCGGCCACATTGCTGGCCGTCAGCGACGGCAACCGCCTGTTGCGGCTGTGGTCCGTGGACAGCGGCCAGCTGGTCGCCGAACTCGCCTTGCCGTCGCGGCCGGTTGCCGCCTGGCTGGACGCCGCCGCGGAATGGCTCGCGGCCGCCGACGCCGCCGGTCATCTGTATCTTTGGAACCTGGACGAGCCGGCGGCGCCGCTGATGGCGCGGCGCTCGGCCGCGGGCTGGCGGGTCGCTTTCGATGCCGGGCGCGTGGCCTTCGGTTCCCTGGAACACGGCTTCGAGGTGATCGGCCTGCCGTCGGCGGCGCGCCTCGCGCCGGTGTTGCGGCACTCGCCTGGACGGCGCCGCGGCCCGAACGGGCCGGGGCTGCTGCATTTCGCCGGTGACCGGCTGCTGACCGGCGACCGCGCGGCCGGCTTCAAGGCCTGGCAGCTGGACCGGGTGCAGCCCGCCGCCGGCCGGCTGCACTGGCCGGTGGCCGCGGCCGTCGACCCCGGCGGCCGCCGCGTGGCCGTCGCCAGCGCCAGCGGCGACGTGCGCATCCTGCCCGCGGATGGCTCCTTGCAGATGCCGCGAGGCCCGGACGCCGAGCCGGAATTCATCGGCCATCTGAAACCGGTCACCGGGCTGGTATTCGAGCCCGGCGGTGAACTGCTGGCCAGTGCCGCGCTGGACGGCAGCCTGCGTGTCTGGGAAGCGGCCAGCGGCATGCCGCGGCCCTTCTTCGCCAGCCAGCAGGATCCGCCGGCACTGGCGATGGCCTTCAGCAGTGATCGCGCGCGGCTGTTCACTGCCGGGCGCAGCGTGCTGCAGCTCGTCGACAGCGTCAATGGTCACGTGCTGGCCCGCCAGGCGATCCAGGCCACGCGCCCGCAGCTCGCGGTCGCGGACGAGGACCGCCTGCTGGTGGCCGGGGACCGCGGTGCGCTCAGCGAATGGCGCTGGCGCGCCGGCACGCTGAGCACGCTGCTCGGCGGCCGCGCCGGTGTCCTCGCGGTCGCCGTGCACCCGGACGGTGAGCGGCTCGCGGTCGCGGGCACGGATCGGCGCGTCGAACTGTGGTCCGGCGCCGGCGAACGGCTGCCGCGACGCCTGCGCCTGCCGATGCTGGCGGAACGAATGTGGTTTGGCGACGGCGGTCGCGAACTGGTCGTGCAGGGCGGCCTTTGGGTGCAGCGGCTGGCTGTCAACGCCGAGGGCTTGCGGCGCGGGACGGCACGCTTGCTCCAGCAGCCGCCTGACGCGGCGGCGCTGGACCCGGCCAGCGGCGAGCTGCTGCTGATGACCGATATGCAGGCGGCTCGGCCGCGGCTGTTGCGCCTGCGGGCCGGCGAGCCGGTCGGCGAGGCGGTGGCGGCGCCAGCGACGGAACTGGAAGCCCGCCTGCAGGCGGTCCTGGGCCTGAAGATCGACCAGTGGGGCGAGTTGCAGCCGCTGGCTCCGTAGCCGCCGCTGGACTCAGTCGAAGCTGTGCGCGAATCGCTCGCGCAACAGCTGTTTCTGCACCTTGCCCATGCTGTTGCGAGGCAGTTGGGGCAGCCAGACGATCCGCCGCGGCTGCTTGAAGCGCGCGAGCCGCCGAGCCAGTGCGGCCATGATC
Organism: Gammaproteobacteria bacterium; assembly: GCA_003695765.1. Lineage (GTDB taxonomy): Bacteria > Pseudomonadota > Gammaproteobacteria > Steroidobacterales > J054. The sequence continues at coordinate 49,200 of RFHQ01000054.1, read as the reverse complement.
TGGTCCGCGTCCGGCGGTTCGCCGGCGGGCACCAGCACCGCCAGCACCGCTTCACCGAGATCCGCATGCGGCACACCGATGACCGCGGATTCGGCGATGCCGTCCAGGGCGTCCAGGCAGTTCTCGATTTCTTTCGGGTAGATGTTGTAGCCCCCGGAGATGATCAGGTCCGTGGCCCGGCCGGCCAGCGTCAGGCGGCCGTCGGCGGCGAGGCTGCCGAGATCGCCGCTGCGGAGGTAACCGTCCGGCCGGAAGGCCGCGGCGGTCTTCTCCGGCTGCCGCCAGTACCCGGCGAACACGTTCGGGCCGCTGATCTCGACCTCGCCGATCTCGCCCGGTGGCAGCGCGCGGCCGCTCGCGTCGACCACGCGGATGCGGACTTCCGGCAGCGCATAACCGACAGTCCCCGCGATGCGCTCGCCATGCAGCGGGTTCGAGCTGATCATGCCGGCCTCGGTCATGCCGTAGCGCTCCAGGATCCGATGCCCGCTGCGCTCGGCGAAGGCCTCGAAGCTGGCCGGCAGCAGCGGCGCCGAGCCGGAAATGAACAGCCGCATGTTGTGACAGCTGGCGGCGCCGAAGGCCGGATCCGCAAGCAGCCGCGTATAGAAAGTCGGCACGCCCATCATCACCGTCGCGCGGTGCAGGTCGGCGCGCACCGCGGCGCAGTCGAAGCGCGGGTGGAACAGGACGCTGGAGCCGCCGAGCATCGCGCAGTGCAAGGCGACGAACAGGCCGTGGACATGGAAGATCGGCAGCGCATGCAACAGCAGGTCATCGTGTTGCCAGCCCCACAACGTCTGCAGGCTGGCTGCGTTGCTGGCCAGGTTGCGCAGTGTCAGCAGCGCGCCCTTGGAGCGGCCGGTCGTGCCCGACGTATAGAGCATCGCAACGACATCGTCCGGCGCCATCGTCGTGATATCGGCATCCGGCTCGGTGGCCGCGACGGCCTCGGCGAAGCTGCCGCGGTCGTCGTCTTCGAGATGCAGCCAGACCGGCACATCGGCCGCTCGCGCCAACCCGGCGAGATCCGGCTGTTCCTGGAGCGCCCCGATGAACAGAGCCGGCCGGGCATCGCGCAGGAAGTAATCGAGCTCGGCCGCGGTGTAGGCCGTGTTCAGCGGCACATAGATCGCGCCGACGCGCAGGCAGCCGAGGTACAGGGCCAGCGCCAGGGGCGACTTGCCGACCTGGGCGACCACGCGTTCGCCGGGCAACACGCCGCGGGCCCGCAGCAGGCCGGCGACCTGAGCGCTGAGCCGGTCGATGTCGCCGTAGCTGATCGTTGCCGCTCCATCCCGCAGCAGGAACGGCTTGCCCGGGCAGCTGGCGAAGCCGCTGCGCAGGAAGCTGTACAGGTTCTCCGGCAGCGCGGCCATCAGGGCTGGCCCGCGGCCGGCGGCTGTCCGGGCATCTGCCGGATGTGCAGATCCCGTTGTGGGAACGGAATCTCGACGCTGGCGGCCGCGAAGGCCTTGTAGATCGCGCAATTCAATTCGTGCTGCACACGGCCGCGGTCGGCCGGGTCGCGGATCCACGCCAGCAGTTCGAAGTTCAGGCTGGAATCGCCGAAACCCCGCAGGCGCACCCGCGCGGCCGGTTCGGCCGTAATGTCGCCATGCGCCGCGGCGACGTCCAGCAGCAGCTGCATGACCTGGTCGATGTCCGAGCCGTAGGCGACGCCGACCGGCACGCGGATCCGGTAACGGTGCACCGGGCCACCGGCCTCGTTGATGATTTTGGCGTTGCCCATCACGCTGTTCGGAATCGTGATCTCGACATCGTCGCGGGTCAGCAAACGCGTGCTGCGCAGTCCGATCTGCGTGACCTCGCCGCGTTCGCCACTGTCGAGGATGATGTAGTCGCCGAGCTTGTAGGGCCGGTCCGCGAGGATCGCGATGCCGGCGAACAGGTTGGACAGCGTGTCCTGCGCGGCGAAGCTCAGCGCCAGGCCGACGATGCCGGCCGAGGCCACGAGGCCGGTCACGTCGATGTCCCAGGCCTCGAAGATCGCATAGGCGCCGGCGACGACGATCAGGATCGCCAGCGCATTGCTGAGCAGCGGCCGCGTGCTCGGTTGCAGGAAGACGCTGGCGCGCTCGCGGCGGCTCAGGAGTTCGATCGCGAGGCGCGCGAAGCGCAGCCCGAACACCAGCCAGACCCAGATCGCGATGGTCTTGATGATGTTCAGGTTCAGCGTTTCCAGGCGCTCGCTCAGCGACAGCTGCAGCACGGCGAGGGCCAGGCCGAACAGTGCGATGCTGGCAAAGACCGGCCGGTGCAGCAGGTCCAGCAGGCGGTCGTCGAAACGGTTGCGCGTGCGCTGCACCAGCCGGCGCAACAGCCGGTCGATCAGCCAGTTGCCGAATCTGGCCAGCAACAGAAACAGGAGGACGGTCAGCAGTGCCTGTAACGGCGGGTAGGGTTGCAGCAGTTCGAGCGCCTGCTGCAGCAGCGTCTGCGCGCGTTCCATCGGCCCATTGTTTCAGATGCGCCCCGCGGCGTTAAGGGCCGCGGCGCGATGAAAAAAGCGGCCAGCAACCCGTGGTCGACTGGCCGCAATGCGGAGGAATCGGCCGGCGTTCAGAAGATCACGTCGCCCTCGGGTGTAGCCGCCGGCGCTTCGTCCAGCCCGTAGGTGCGCGCCGGCTGGGCGGGCTGCTCGTCGACGCTGGCGGTCCGCGAACCGTTCGCCTGCCAGTTCAGCGGTGGCGCGACGCTGGCCAGCAGCTGCTTGAACTCCCGGGCCCGGGCCGGCGCCGGTACGGTGGCGTCGCCGAGTATGATGTTCGCGTCACCGGGTCCGCTCTGGTAGTAGGCGGCGTTTGCCTTCTCGTCCATGCTCAGTACCGAGCCGTCCAGCGCGATGCCGCCGAACAGGCCACGGCTGCGCGCGTAGGAGAAGATCTCGGCCTTCAGGCTGAGATCCGTAGCCGCCGAGGTCGAGCGGCCCCAGGGTCCGGCCGCCACGGCGACGTCGGCACCGAGCTTCAGCTTGCCCTTGGCGATCCGGTCCACGCTGCGCTTGGTCTTGAACACCAGCACGATGTCCGTGGACTCGGCGCCGGCCTGCAGGCCGAAACTGCCGCCGGCCAGCCGGATGAAGCTCGGGTTGCTCCAACTGCCGTCCGGGCGCCGCACGACCAGCACGCCCTGGCCGAAGCGCCCGGCCAGCATGAAGCCGGCCTTGATCGTGTTCGGGATCACGGCGACGCCGTAGGCATTGTTGAGCAGCCGCGCCGGAATACCGCGCTCGGGGATCTGCGTGAACTGCGTCAGGACCTCGATGGAGTCATCGAGGCGCTTCTCGAGTGCCGGCGTGCCGGCGATGCCGGCGGCCGGCAGCAGCAGGCCCAGGCCCGCCAGCAAGGGGATCAGTCTCGTCATGGTCAGCTCCTCTGCAAAGCATCACTGCCCGCGGTCCTTCTTGACGAGGCCTTTCCAGGCGATCCAGGCGCCGCGGCTCACCGCGCGCTGGCAGATCAGTAATCTACCTTGAATCATTGTCTTATGTAAACATGCTTTTGTAGTAGCGAGGAACGCCATTCAAGCTGCTGATTGCCCTCCCGGCTCAGGGCGCCGCCGGCAGCGCAAAGGCGACGAGCCAGTCGGAGATATTCCGGAAGCCCTTGAACATGTGGCCGCCGGCGGCGACGACCACGTATTGCCGGCCGCCGGCCAGATAGGTCATCGGCGTGGCCATGGCCGGCGCCGGCACCTCGGCCTCCCACAGGCGCCGGCCGGTATCGGTATCGAAGGCGCGGAACTTCTCGTCGGCGCTGGCGCCGATGAACACCAGCCCGCCGGCCGTCGCGATCGGACCGCCGGCCAGCGGCGTGCCGAAGGGCAGGGGCAGCGGCACGGGCATCAGCTTGCCGAGGTCCCCCAGCGTGAAACGCCAGGCCGTGCCGCCCTCGCCATCGAGATCCAGCGCGGCCAGTTCGCCCCAGGGCGGCGCGGCGCAGGGTGCGAAGAACGGCGACATCAGCGGCACGTACTCATAGGAGTAGGGTGTGCCGGCCATCGGCATCGGCGGTCCGAGCGGGCCCTGCCGCGGCCGCTTCATGACCTCGGGCGGAATCTCGTCGGTGCGTGTCAGGCGGATCAGCATCGGCGTCTGCGAGATCGGCAGGATCAGCCGCTGGCGGACCGGGTCGAAGGCCGCGCCGCCCCAGTTGAAGACCGACGCGCCGGGCAGCAGCACCGAGCCCTGCAGTGTCGGAGGCGTGTACAGGCCCCCGGTGCGGAAACTGGCCAGTTTCCGCCGGCAGGCATTGCGGTCGAACCAGGTGAATCCCCAGGCGTCGTCGGGCGTGATGCCGACGCGGCCCAGCGGTGCCGGCCAGGTCGGGAAGGGCTGCGTCGACGACAGCTGTTCGCCGGGCACGCCGTCGGTCGGCACCGGGCGCTCCTCGACCGGAAAGACCGGTTCGCCGGTCTCGCGGTCGAACACGAAGATCAGGCCCTGCTTGGTCAGCTGGATCACGACCGGGCGCCGCTCACCGCCTTGCTCGAGTTCGACCAGCATCGGCTGGGACGGCAGGTCGAGATCCCAGACGTCGTGATGCACGATCTGGTACGTCCAGGCGATGCTGCCGTCGGTGACATGCAGCGCGACGAGGCTGTTGGCGAAACGGTTGTTGCCGGGCCGCAGGCCGCCGTAGTTGTTCGGCGCGGCCGTGGCGGTCGGCAGGAAGACCAGGCCGCGCTCCTGGTCGACCGACATCAGCGTCCAGGTATTGGCGCCACCGGTGGCCCGCATGCCGGCCTCGGTCCAGTCGGCGGCGGCCGGATGGCCGGCGTCCCGGGGCAGCGGATCGAAACTCCAGCGCAACTCGCCGCTGCGCGCATCGAAGGCGCGGACCTCGCCGCGGGGACTGTCGGCCCGCCAGAACTTGCTGTTGTCCGCATGCCCGATGATGACCAGATTCGCGGCGACGACTGGCGGGGCGACGAATTGCACGTCGCCGGGTTTCAGGTTCGGCACGTCGTCGTAGACCAGCGGCGCGACATCGACGGTTCCACCGTCACCGAAATCCTCGCAGGGCTGGCCATTGCGGGCGTCCAGTGCGATCAGCCTGAGATCGACCGTGCCGGTGAAGACGCGGTGGGCGCAGGCCGCGTCCGGTTGCGCCGCCGGATCGGCCCAGTAGGCCACGCCGCGGCACAGGTACTTGCTGCCCGGTGGTCCGATCGGCACCTCGGGATCGTAGACCCAGCGCTCCTCGCCGGTTTCGGGATTCAGCGCAATCACGCGGTTCATCGCCGAGCACAGCAGCAGCGAGCCGCCGGCCGCCTCTGGCAACAGGATGGGCGTGACGTTCAGTGCCGCGCCGGCGCGCAGTTCCGGGTGCCGCGCGATGTCACCGGTGCGATAGGTCCAGGCGCGTTCGAGCTGCGCGACATTGCTGCGGTCGATCTGCGCCAGCGGGGAATAATGGGAACCGCCGGCGTCGCCGCCGTAGTACAGCCAGTCCGAGGCCGGCAATGGGCCGGCTGCGCCGAGGGCGAGACTCAGGCAGAGCGCGAGGCCGACGCGTCGATTCGGTTGCAACTGTTTGTCCTGGTTCGTCTGGCGGTGGCGACCGGGCCGGCCGCCGGCCGCGCGCATTCTACTGGCTGCGGTCGCCGGGGCGAAAGCCGGCGGCAGGCCGCAGCAGCCGCTGGGCGGACACTCAGGGAAGATCGCGACGCCGGCTGTCGTCGAGCATCTGGATCAGGAACCGGCGAATCACCGCCGCGGCCTCGTCGGCGCGCATCAGCCGTTCCCTTTCCAGCAGCTTCGCCATGTCGCGAATCGAGCGCCGCCCGTCGATCAGGCCCAGGACGTAGGCCCGGATGCGTGTGTTCGCCGCCTGCAGGGCGAAGTCCTGCTTCAGCGGCACCGGTTCCCGGCCGGTCACGAGCCATTCCGGCAGCGCACTGTGGCGCGGGAGCGCCGGCGCCTCCGCGGTCTTGCTGGCGCGCCAGCAGACGGTCAGTTCGTCCCGTGCATGCCGGCTGGCCGGCGAGTGCAGATAGGCGATCCGGTCCTCGCGCGCCTGCCAGTCGCCGAAGCCGCTGGTCGCGATCAGCTCGGCGCATTCCGGCAGGCTGTAGTTCATGGCTTCCTGCGCATGGGCGAAGGCCAGTGAGCCGAAATTAACCCAGGCGCCGCCAGCGCGCAGCAGCCGATTGACGCGCGGCGCCAGTTCGCGCAGCTCGACATCCAGAATATCGATGAGCCAGGGCGTGATCACCGCGTCGAAACGGCCGGCCGCCAGCGGCGCGCGCAGCACGTCGCCGAGCAGGAACTGCAGGCCCGGCCCGGCATCGAGACCCTGCAGGCGATTCAGCACGGCGACATCGCGCGGCCCGCGCGGCGCCAGCGGAAACTCCCAGAGCTCGAGATTCCCGCCGCGGGACAGTCGCTGGCCGACGCTGGCCAGCAAGGGATTGAAGTCCAGCGCCACGGTCAGTTCCGCGCCCTGTGCCCGATGCAGGTCACAGGCCAGCCGGCCGGCCCCGGCGCCGAGCACCAGCAGGCGTTTCGCGTCCGCCGGCAGCTGGCTCGCGACGATCTCACAGCTCTGCCGGTTTTCCGTCAGACCCCAGGCCCAGTCGCGGTGCAGGTTGGCCGCGTAGGTATTCAGTCCCTGGTCCGATGGCAGGCGCGTGCGCAGCGCCAGATAGGTCTCGCGCGCCGCGGCGTCGCGGCCATCCAGCAGTGGCGCAAGCAGAAACTCCAGGCGTCCTCGCTGGTCGCGGCAGGCGTCGTGAAGCCAGCGCAGGCGGTCGCGCGTGTCCGGCAGCAGTGCCGGATCGGCCAGCTCCCGCTCCAGCCGCGCAGCGCGCTGAGTGAGGCTTTGCAATTCCAGGTGCAGGCGGGCGCGCCATTCGCCGAGCGCGTACGCGGGTTCGGCGAACAGCCACGGCAGCCCGTCGAGCACCGGGAAACGGACCTGGCAGGCCTTGCAGTCGAGCCCATCCGGCTGCGCGAGCAGCGCAGCGTCGCAGCGCGGACAGGCCAGCAGTTCCAGGCATTCTTCGGACAGGGACATCGACAGGCCCGCGGTGACCGGACGGGTCATTTTGCGGTGCTCGGGGCCGCACCCAGCGTGCACGGGTCACATTATGTGAAGTCCTCCGCCCACCGCGATCACGTCCGGGGCTCGCAGCAGCCCCTCAGACGATGTTCTGAAAGGCCGTCAGGCTCTGCTGCAGCTGGATGCTGCCGAGACCGTTGTTCGGGAACAGGTTCTGGAACACCGTGAACGGGTCGGCGTGTCGCAGTGCCAGGTAGTTCAGTACGACGGTCTCGACCAGCAGGTTGACGTTATTCGCGGCCGGCGAGGCGGCGGTTTCCACCGAGCCCTCCGGTCGGAACCAGCCGATCTGCTGGTGCCGCGCCTGCTCATCGGGGGTGACGCCGCGCAGGATCGGGCGCCCGCCGGGATTGTAGACCAGGAAGAAGGAGGCCGCCGTCGACTGGTTGTCGCTGGTCCACTCGCCCTTGCCGCGGCCGTCGACGCTCTCGTCGATCACGCCGTTGCTCGACAGCGAGCCGTCGCTGAACACGTACATCATCAGCGGCGAGCCAACACGGGCTGCGTATTCCAGGCAGGCGCCCATGCAGCGGCCGGCGCGGAAATCCTTGACCTCGCCTTCGGCGCGCCGTCCACCATGGTAGTCGTAGCCGCCCATCGTGATGCAGCCGGCCCCGGCGTAGCCGTTCAACACCAGCTTCATGATCGACGCGGTTTTCTGGAACTCGCGGTCGGCGTTGAATTCCGTGCTCGAGAAGATGCCGGTCGGGCCGACGATGTTCGTGTCGGCCAGCACGTCGAAGACGCTCTGGTCGCCGAAACGGTCGGCGACGTCGGCGGCCTTCAGGTAGCCGCACTTGACCAGGTCGCGCAGCACGTCGTTGGCCGTGATGCTGCCGAGCTTCGGATCGACGACATCCATCTTCTTCGCGCTGAGCCGCTCGATGGACTCCATCACGGCCACCGCGTCGTTCTGGCCGAGCAGGCCGATGAGATCGCCGGTGTCGACCAGTCCGGTGACATCGGAGGGGCGGTCCACCTTGGTCGGCCGCCAGGTCGCGCGCAGTTCCGGGTCGATCAGGCCGACCGGGTCCATCGAATTGCCGCCCGACTCGCTGGCGCGCGAACCGATCAGCGTCAGCAGCTCGCCTTCGCCGCCGGCGCGCGCGATGCCGTACATCGGGTTGTGCGGATTGTTGCTGGTGTCGTTTTCGGAACGCGCCGGGATCACGGCGCCGTTGACGTTGGCCGCGGTGCCGGGGCTCAGGCTGGCCTGCATGCCGCGGAGGAAGGCGCTGTCGCTATGGAAGCCCAGTCCCAGGCTAGTGTCCGTGTGGTCGCCATTGCTGGTGGCCGTGGGCGCGGCCTCGGCGACACCGGGCACCATGTCGCCCGGCAGCCCGAGTTTGCCGTAGCCCGCCGTGGTCAGGAAATCCAGCTGGCCGCCCTGACCGCCGACGAGCACGTTGGAGCCTGCCATGTTGGCGCCACCGGCCAGGTCGAAGCAGATGAACGGCACCGGGTTGAAGGCATTCGGGTTGATCAGCGGGCAGCGGCCGCTATCGATGATCGCTTGCAGGTCCGGGCTCAGCGCGGCCATCGCGGCGCGCGGATTCGCGAACAGGCTGAAGATACCGCCAGCGGTCACCGTCGCCGCGCCGGTCAGGAAGCCTTGGGCGATCAGCTGCCGCCGCGTGATCGGCCGCGGGTGATCCGGGTGCCGCTGGGGTTCGAAATAATTGCGCTGCTTGCGTCTGGCCATTGCTGCTTACCTTGCGGTCTCGCCGCTTGCTGCTTGCCGCTGCCGACCGCTCACTGGACCAGCGCCACGCCGCTGCCCAGCAGCGCCGAGCAGACCGCCTTGGCGATATCCTCGGTGCGCTGCGGGGAACTGTCGTCGGATGCGATCAGCCGGTCGATCAGGTTCGCGGGCCGCGGCGGATTCCCACCGGCTGCGGCGTAGCCCAGTTCGTCGACCACGTCGGCGAAGGCCGGCTGCGAACCGATGAGCCCCACGCCCATGATCCGGTCGACCAGCGGATTGATCAGGTCGTCACGGGCCGGGCCGGCGAACGCGGCGCTCGGGATCAGCGTGAAGCGCGACACCCCCGTCGGCGGCAGGACGAAGTTCGGGAAATAGGCGTCGCGCCGCGCCGGATCGTTCTCGATCAGCGCATTGCAGTAGGCAATGGCCAGCTGCGCGATGCCGATCTCCTGGGCCGACGAGAAGCTGCCGGCATTCTCGCTGGCAGGCAGTTGCTGGCGCACCAGCTCGTAGGTCGCCTGCACCTCGGTGACCGGCACGCTGGTCACGGCCGACATCGTCGCGTTGATCTCGTCAAAGCTGCGCAGGCCGATGTCCGGCTGCGGGCCCGCCAGCAATTCGGGCGGCGGCGTCAGGTTGGCCGGCGGTGTCACCGGGCCGAAGTTGCCACCAAGCTCGTCGAAGCTCAGGAAGAATTCGTCGGCGTCGGGTCCCTTTTGCAGCGGCACGACGGTGCCGATCGGCGACAAGGGCTGTCCGGTCGCGTCGTTCAGGGTCAGATCCAGGTTGGCGTAGGCCTGACCGACGTTCAGCAGCTGGCCGTTCAGGCCGATGCGCATCCCGGCCAGGCGCACGCCGCTGACGCTGGCCGCCGGGTCCAGGCTCAGGAACACCGGCGCGTTGAACAGATAGCTGTAGTTGTCGAACTGACTGACCTCGAACAGGATATAGGCATCCGGCACGTTGATCAGGTCGCCGATGAAGAACAGCAGGAAGAATTTTTCACCGACGCCGACAGCGTAGTTCTGCTGGATCTGCGCCTCGCTCAGCGCCCGGTCGTGGATCGCGACCAGGCGGATCACGCCCTGCCACTGGCGGTCGCCCGAGACCTCGTTACCGAGCACGAATGCGAAGGTCTCGTCCCAGTCGGCGAGCGTGTCGCCCGGGACCGGGTCGACGTCGTCCGTGAACACGCCGTTGACATAGATGCGCCGGCCATTCACGGGGTCATAAGTCGCGACCACGTGCTGCAGCGTGGCCTGCAGATCCTCGTCCGCGGCGGCGGTGCTCAGTGCCGGGGCGCCGTTGCCGTCGGTGCTGCCGCTGCGATTGAAGAAGTCATAGCTGTACTGCGTCTGGCCGAGGTTGAAGTTCCGCGCCAGTGTGCCGGCCGAGTAGCTGACGATGCGCGTGTCCTCCTGGACCACGTTGGCCGGGGCGACCCAGGCCTCGATCGAGTACTCGCCGGTCAGCGTGATGCGGTCGTACAGCTTGCGGCTGGTCGTCGTCGATGCCTGTGCCTTGCCGTTGACGATTTCGATCCCCCAGCCCCCGACCCAGTTGACGGTGCCGGACAGTGTCAGGTCCATCGCCGGGCTGACCCCGCTGGTATCGAAGGCCGTGCTGCCCTGGCCCGCCTTGAACTCCCACAGCGCGATCTGGTTGTTCTCGAAGCGATTGCCGCCGGACGCGACCGTGCCGTCGATCAGACGCAGCGCCTTGCTGATCACCAGCGCCGGGTCCACCGAGGTCGGCAGGATGCTGTCGGCGAAGGCCTGAATCGCAGCCTGCATGGTCGCCGCATTCGCGGCGCAGTCGCTCCAGCAGTTGTGGAACTCCTGGCCGAGACGCAGCACGAAGCGCGAGTTCGCCGGGTCGTCCAGGTCGATCTTCGGTTTGGCGGCCTCATAGGCGACCGCTGGATCGGCATCAGCGAAGAACGGCGACTGCGGCGTGCCGGCGCCATTACTGTGGCAGGCCGAGCAATACTGCGTCAGCAGCGCATGCAGCTGCCCGAAAGCCGCCGGCACCGGGGGCGGGAAGTTCTTGCTCTGGCCCGGATCCATCAACGGCGGCGGCGTCAGCAGGATCTGCCGGCCGCCGCTGCCGCTGCCGCCGACCCAGTTGCTGATCCAGGTGGCCATGATGTCGGCACAGGCCTGGTCGCTGCCGAGCCAGCAGTTGTGACCGCCGCCGACCTTGGTCACCAGCCGCGACAGTTCCGGCTGGCCGCGGTCGGCCAGCGGGTTGGCGGCCTGGTAGGCCAGGTTCACATCGTCGCTGCGAGCGAACATCGGCGCCTGGCCGCCGGCTTGCGAATGGCAGTTGCCGCAGCCGGCCGGACCGGCCGGCTGCAGGTTGGTCCAGAGTTCGACCATGAAGGCCTGAACGTCGGCCGTGGCCGGCGCCGGCCCGCTGTAGGTCTGCTGCTGGGTGCCCGGCGCGGACTGCGGCAGGGTCTCGGTGCTGGCGCCGCCGCCGCAGCCCGCGAGCAGGCTGCTGAGCACGATCACCGCCACCGGCAAGCCGGGCAGGCGGGCGGCGCGGGTGCGTAAGCTGCGCAGGCGGTCGGCCATCGCTCAGTCTCCCTTGCAGTAGCTCGCCGCCTCGGCGAATACCTGTTTCAGGCGGTAGCCGCCGTCACGGAAATCGACGGTCATGCTGTCGATCTGCGCCAGGTCGCTGTTGTCGGCCGGATCGCGCAGGCAGACCGCGCGGAACACTTTCTTCACCTGGCAGCGGGCAAAGGCCTCGCTGTTGGCCAGTTCCCGGCCGAGGGAGGCGGCGCCATTGCCGCTGCCGCCGGGCGAAGCCGGGCCGAAGTCCCAGCCGACCCAGCGGTTGGGACCGTCGCGCCAGTAGTTGTCCCAGTGATCGTCCGGCGTGACATAGCCGAACTTGAAGGTATCCGCGTTGTTGAAGTACTTGGGCCGCACGGCACCGGGCGTGTAGATCATCCGGCCGGCCGCGTCGTCGTAGTCGTGGTAGGCATAGGCCTGCGCCAGCGGATCCATGCCCGAGTGGCAGCCTATGCAATTGTTCAGGAACACGCGGCTGTCCCCGCCCGGGCTGCGCGACACGTCCTGGCGGATCCGGTCCGGCGGCCGCGAAGTGTCGTGCAACTGTTCGAGGTCATTGCACAGGTGGTTGACCAGCGTGAAGCGCAGCATCGCCCGGTTGGTGCCGGCGACGAAGAAGGCCCGGGCAGCGGCCCGCGTCGTCAGCACGCCCGCGACCGCGGTCAGCGGCACGCCGTTGCGCAGGCTCTGGCTGTCGCGAACCAGCTGCGCCGGGTCGCCGAGGTCCACGTCCTGCCGTTCCATCGCCTCATAATGGGCGTTGCTGGCCGGCGAGTAGGGCGGCAGGCCCAGGCTGGCCGCGCCGACGTAGATCACGTCGGCCGACAACAGCTCGTTGAAGGGAATGTAGCCGGGCTGGTCGTCGTCCCGCACGAGGCCGATCACGGTCGCCGTGTAGTCGTTCAGCGGCACGAAGACGTCGGCGTCGCGATTGGTCCATGGCGCGGCGAAGTTCTTCAGCGTGACTTTGTAGAAGGCGCTGTTCTGCATGGCCAGGTAGGCCGCGCCGATGTCGTCTCCGCCCTGCAGCAGCGCTTCCATGCTGTCCAGCACGGTCTGCGACGGCGGCACGCCGGCGAGCCGGTCGTGCATGCGCTTCGCCTGATCGCGGACGCCGGCCGCCGCGCCACTGGCGATCGCGCAGAGCAGTCCCGCGAACAACAGTCGCGCGGCCAGGTACAGGCGCAGTCGATGCATTGTCACAGCCTCCGGACACCGGCTCGCACCGGCCCAACAACAACCCGCTCCCCCGCCGTGACCGCTGGCGACGATCACGGCTGAACCATCTCCGCTGGACGCGGCGTTGACTGTGAACCGGTTAACAGTCCACCCGATTGCGCCTGCATTAAGTTAGGTCCGGACGCGACATCGGCACCGCCCGCGAGACACTCGGGGCGTTGTTGTGAGCGATTGCCAGGGGCGGGCCATGGCCAGTTTCGAGATTTCCCGGCGCGGCGGCGTGGCCGCCGTGCAGTTCTGCGCCGCGTTGCTCGCGGCCGGCCTGCTGGCCGGCTGCGGTGCCGGCGACGGCCGGGTCAGCATCGCCGCGGGGCAGGGCCCGGACCCGGTGCTCGTGGAAGTGCCGATCGCCTACGTGAAACGGCCGCTGCCGGTAAACGGCATGGGCGGCGTCACCGCGCTCGAGGCTCGCGAGTTGCTGGTCTTCGAAACGGGCGCTGATCTGTACCTGCGCGAACGCGCGTCGCCGACCGCTGCGGAACGCAACCTCACGGCAGCGATCACGCAGGGCATGGGTGATGTGCGCGATGTCGAGGTGTCCTGGGACGGCGACCGGCTGCTGTTCGCGCTGCGCGGGCCGCTGCTGCCCGGCGTGCCGGCCGAGAACCAGCCGAGCTGGAACATCTGGGAGTACGACATTCCGAACGATCAGCTGCGGCGGGTCATTGCCTCGGACATCGTCGCCGAGGCCGGGCAGGACCGGATGCCCCATTACCTGCCCGACGGCCGCATTCTGTTCACGTCGACCCGCCAGCGCCAGGCCGGCGCGATCCTGCTGGACGAGGGCAAGCCGCAGTTCGCCGCGCTGGACGAGGACCGCAACGAGCCGGCCTTCGTGCTGCACGTGATGGATGCCGACGGCAGCAACATCCGGCAGATCAGCTTCAACCAGAGTCATGACCTCGATCCCGCGGTGCTGAGCGACGGGCGCATCGTCTTCAGCCGCTGGGATCACGCCGGCGGCAACGACGCCATCCACCTGTACCGGGCCAAGCCCGACGGTTCCGGGCTGGAGTTGCTCTACGGCCGCAACAGCCACGCGACCGGCAGCAACGGCGCCATCGTGCAGTTCCTGCAGCCGCGGGAAATGCCGGACGGCAGCCTGCTATGCCTGCTGCAGCCGTTCACCGCGCCTCTGCGCGGCGGGGACCTGGTCCAGATCGACATCGCCGATTACGTCGAAAATCGCCAGCCGAACAGGGCCAATGCCGGGGTGCTGAACGGCCCGGCTCAGGTCCGGCCGCTGGTCAACGATGTGCGCACCGACGGCAGCCTGTCACCCGGCGGCCATTTCGCCTCGGCGTTCCCGCTGTGGGATGGCACCGGCCGGCTGCTCGTCAGCTGGAGCCAGTGCGCGGCGCTCGAGGGTGGCAACACGGTGCCCTGCACGCCGGCACGGCTGGCCGATCCCAACACGCAGCCGGCGCCGCCGGCCTATGGCATCTGGGTCTACGATCCGGCGGAAGGCACGCAGCAGCCGATCGTGCCGCCCGAGGCAGGCATGGTCTTCAGCGATGTGGTCGCGGCCCAGGCGCGCAACCTGCCGCCGATCATTCCCGACCAGGCGCCGATGGCCGATCCGAACCTGGTCGCCGAGGGCGCCGGCATCCTGAACATCCGCAGCGTCTATGACGTCGACGGCGTCGATACCGCAGCACCCGATATCCCAACGCTGGCCGACCCGCTGGCGACACCGCCGGATGCGCGGCCGGCGCGCTTCCTGCGCATCGTGAAAGCGGTCGGCATCCCGGAGGACACGGTGCTGAACCTGCCGGGCACGGCCTTCGGCCGCAGTGCCGTCAATGGCATGCGCGAGATCATCGGTTACCTGCCGATCGAGCCAGACGGCTCGGTACAGGCCAAGGTCCCGGCCAACGTGCCGCTGCAGATCAGCGTGCTGGATGCCGAGGGCCGGCGCATCGGCCCGCGCCACAATGCCTGGCTGCAGCTGCGCCCCGGCGAGCGGCGCAACTGCAACGGTTGCCACGATCGCAACAGTGGCCGCTCGCACGGCCGCGACGACGCCTTCGACACCGCCTATCCGGGCGCGCTGACAACGGGCCAGCCGTTTCCGAACACCGACCCGGCGATCTTCGCCGATTTCGGCGAGACCATGGCCGAGGCCCGTGCTCGCCTGAGCTGTGCGACCGATTGCGCCGCGATCACGCCGAGCGTGGACCTGGTCTACAGCGACGTCTGGACCGACCCGGCCCTGCAGGCACCGGCGGCGCCGTTCGCCTACCGCTATGCCGACCTGCAGACGCCGGCGCCGGCTTCGGCCGCTTGTCAGACGGCCTGGACACCGTTGTGCCGCAGCGTCATCAATTACGTCGACCAGCTGCAGCCGCTCTGGGAGCTGCCACGCCTGGCCGCCGACGGTGTCACCGATGTGACCTGCGTCAGCTGCCACCGGCGGGTCGACGCCATGGGCAACCCGATGGTCCCGCAAGGCCAGCTGGATCTGAGCGGCGTGCCGGACCCGGTGGTCAGCGATCACCTGGTCTCCTACCGCGAGCTGCTGTTCACCGACAACGCCGAAGAGTTCGATCCGGTGCAGGGCATCCTGCGGGACATCCTCGTGCAGGTCGGCACGGACCCGGTCACCGGCAATCCGATCCTGCAGCCGGTGCCGGTGCCGCCGTCGATGTCGGTCGCCGGCGCCGCAGCCTCGGACCGCTTCTTCAGCCGCTTCGCCGCCGGCGGCACGCACGAGGGCTGGCTCAGCGCAGCGGAACTGCGTCTCATTTCCGAGTGGCTGGATATCGGCGCCCAGTATTTCAATAACCCCTTCGACGTGCCGATAAACTGATACATGGGCAGGCTCGTGATCATCGCCTTCGCATTCGCCGTGCTGGCCGCGCCGTCGGTGCAGGCGAAGAAGCGCCACTACGAGGTGGTGGTCGTCGATCCCTACATCGAGCTGCATACCGGGCCGGGCCGCGGCTATCCCGTGTTCCACGTCGTCGAGCGTGGTGAGCAGATCGAGGTGCTGAAGCGCCGCACCGACTGGTTCAAGGTGCGCAACGACCGCGGGATCAGCGGCTGGGTCAGCGCCCGGCAGATGGCGCGCACGCTGGAGCCCGACGGCCAACCGGCAAAGATCGACGCTCCCGGCCGCGCCGACTTCGGCAGCCGCCGCCGCGAGGCCGGAGTCCTGCTCGGCGATTTCGATGGCGCCAATGTGATCTCGCTCTACGGCTCCTGGCTGTTCACGCCGAATCTGTCGGCCGAACTCTGGGGCTCGCTGCTGACCGGCGATTTCTCCAACGGCTGGATGCTGAACGCGAACATCGTGCATACCCCCTTTCCCGACTGGTGGCTGTCACCGTTCCTGACGCTGGGGGCCGGCGTGATCCATGTCGATCCGAAATCCAGCCTGGTCTCGACGCCGGACCGCACCGATCAGGAAGCGCATGCCGGCCTCGGCCTGCGCGCCCACCTTGGCCGCCGCTTCCTGCTGCGCGCGGAATACAAGACCTACAAGGTGTTCACCAGCAGGAACGACAACGAGGAAGTTGGAGAATGGAAAGCCGGTTTTTCTTTCTTTTTCTGATCCTGGTCGCGCTGCTGTCCACGGCCTGCAGCCGCAGTCAGGTCGTCGACAATTCAGCCGACGCGCAGATACCGGTCATCGACCCGCAGGTGGCGCGGCGCGACGTGGAGGAGCCGAAGATCGACACGGAGAATTTCGAGCTGGGCGCCTTCGTCGGCTTCAAGAGCGTCGAGGATTTCGGCTCGAGTACCGCCTGGGGCGCCCGCCTGGCCTATCACGTCAGCGAGCGGCTGTTCGTCGAGGGCAGTTACGGGCAGACGGACACCGAACCGACCAGCTTCGAGATCCTCAGTGGCGGCGCGCCGCTGCTGACGAAGGATGAACGCAAGTACAAGTACTACGATCTGTCGCTGGGCATCAACATCCTGCCCGGCGAGGTGTTCCTCGGCCGCAATTTCGCTTTCAACAGCGCTCTGTATCTGCTCGGCGGCGTCGGCAATACCGAGTTCGCGGGCGACGACTTCTTTACCGTGGTCTTCGGCGCCGGCTACCGCGTGCTGGCGACCGACTGGTTGACGGTGAATTTCAATGTGCGTGACCACCTGTTCGACTCGGACCTGTTGGGCAAGAAGAAGACCACGCACAACATCGAGTTCAATCTGGGCATGAGCTTCTTTTTCTGAAGCCGCGGAGGAGCGGGTATGCTGCAACAACGATGGATGCTCGTGGCGGCCGGCCTCTGGCTGCTGGCCGCGCCAGCGACGGCCGGCGAAGCGCTGTCCGGCCCGGCGCCGGACTTCACGCTGCGCGACCGCAACGGCCAGCCGGTTTCGCTCAGCGATTTTCGCGGCCAGGTCGTGCTGATCAATTTCTGGGCCACCTGGTGCGGGCCCTGCCGCAAGGAGATGCCCTTGCTGGAGCAACTCTACCAGCGCTATCAGTCGCTGGGCTTCACGCTGCTCGGCGTCAATGTCGAGGAGGGCGATGTCGACGCCGAGGCCTTTCTGCGCGAGACGCCGGTCTCCTTCCCGGTGCTGTTCGATCCGGAAAACCGTGTCAGCCAGCTCTACGACGTCTCGGCCATGCCGAGCACCGTGCTGGTGGATCGCCAGGGCCGGCTGCGTTTCCTGCACCAAGGCTACCAGCCGGGCTACGAGAACACATACCAGGACCAGATCCGCTTGCTGGTCCGCGAGAGGTCCTGAGCAATGCGCTGCATCGTCCTGCTGCTGCTGTCGCTTGCGCTCGGCGCCTGCTCGGTCGAGCCCTGGGTGAAACCCTACGAGCGCGAGCGGCTGGCCGACCCGATCATGAGCTTCGACCGTGACCCGGTGTCCAGCGCCTACACGCATCATGTCTACGAGGCCCGCGAAGGTGCCCGCGGTGCCTCGGGCAGCGCCGGAGGCGGTTGTGGCTGCAACTAGACGTCTGCTGGCGGCGATCGGTCTGCTGCTGGCCGCGGCCGCCGGCGCCGGCGTGCTGCCGGAGGACCGCGTCGATGCGATGTACCACTATTATGACGGCGGCGGCGTGCAGATCGACGGCCCGTCGATCCTCGCGCGCAAGTCGCTGGGACAGCATTTCTCGGTCTATGGCAATTACTACGTGGACACGGTCAGCAGCGCGTCCATCGACGTGTTGAGCACGGCGAGTCCCTACGAGGAGGAGCGCGTCGAGACCAGCGGCGGCGTGGACTACCTGCACGGCGACACGCTGATGAGCCTGGCCCTGACCCGCAGCGACGAGGACGACTATCAGGCGCAGACCGTAAACCTCGGTGTCGCCCAGGAAGTCTTCGGCGGGTTGACGACGATCAGCATGGGCTACGGCTACGGCGACGACGAGGTGCGCCGCAACGGTGATCCCGGCTTCCGCGAGGAGGTCAAGCGCCAGGCCTACCGCCTCGGGATCTCGCAGATCCTGACCCGCAGCTTCCTGGCCAGCCTGAACTATGAGCTGATCACCGACGAGGGCTACCTGAACAATCCCTATCGCTCGGTCCGCTACCGCGATCCGGCCAGCGGTAGCGGCTACAGTTACCAGCCCGAGGTTTACCCCCGCACCCGGACCAGCAACGCCGTCGCGCTGCGCGGACGCTACTACCTGCCCTGGCGGGCCGCGCTGCACGCCGGCTACCGCTATTTCACGGACGACTGGGAGATCGACGCTCACACGCTCGAACTGGGCTATACCCAGCCCCTCGGCGGGCTCGAAGTCGATCTGCAGTACCGCTACTACACGCAGACGGCGGCGGATTTCTACAGCGACCTGTTCCCCTATCGGAATGCGCAGAATTTCCTCGCCCGTGACAAGGAGCTCAGCAGCTTCCAGAGCCACACGCTGCGGCTCGGGCTCAGCTACGATTTCCTGCGCAACGGCTGGACCTTCCTGGAGCGCGGCAGCATCAACCTGATCTACGACCGCATCATGTTCGACTATGCGGACTTCCGCGATCTGAGGAGCTCTGCGCCGGTCGGCGAAGAACCGCTCTACGCTTTCGATGCGAATGTGATCCAGCTGTTCTTCTCGCTCTGGTTCTGAAGGCGGCGCCGGCGCTATACTGCCGGCGCCCGCGGCCAGGAGCTCCGCCCATGCCTGATTCGCAAACCGGCCTCTCGGCCGGACAATTCTGGATATTGAACGGCTTCGCCGGCCTGGCGCTGGTCCTGGTGCTGATCTCCACGGTGCTGTTCTTCGTCAACCGCGCCGAGCGCCAGGAAGCCAATGCGCGCCAGCAGTACATCAACGAGACCGTGCAGTATGGCCGGCTGAATACGCAGGTCGCGCAGTTTCTTGCCCAGGCGGCCGTGCAGACCGGTGATCAGCGCATCCGCGAGCTGCTGGCCGCCAACGGCATCACCGTCGAAGAGCGCAAGGCTGGCGACAACGCGGCCGAAGCCGGGGGGCAGGGGCAATGAACGAGCCGCGAACCGCGGCCGGCAGCGACGCCGGGCGGACTGGCTTCACCGTCTTCCTGCCGCTGCTGCTGCTGAGCTGGAGCATCGTGACGCTGGCGGGGCTGCAGCTCTACAGCCTGTTGCAGGAACGTGACGATCTGGCGAGCCTGGAGGCCCAGCAGGCCAGCGCACTCGAGGAGGCGAAAAAGATCCGCGCGCAACTGCGCTCGCTGGCCGTCGGCGCTGCGGATCTGGCGCAGGCCGGCAACCCGAATGCGCAGCGGCTGCTCGACGAGCTCGCCAGACAGGGCGTGCGCGTGGAACCCAGTTCGGCCAGCCAGTAGCGCGGGCGTGGGGCGACTGCTGCTCTGCGCCTGCCTGCTGTTCGCGGCGGCCGTTGCCGATGCGGACTGGTACACGCGCAGTGCCAGCAAGATGGGCACCCGGATCGAGCTGCGCCTGTGGCACGAGGATCCCGCCACGGCCGAGCGCCTGCTGGAGGCGGGCTTGGCCGAAGTCGACCGGATCGAGGCCGAGATGAGCACCTATCGCGACAGCTCGGCGCTGTCGCGCGTGAACCGGGAGGCCGCCAGCGGGCCGGTCAAGGTGTCGGCGGAACTCTACGGTCTGCTGCAGCGCTCGCTCGAACTGTCGCGGCTCAGCGGCGGCGCCTTCGATATCAGCTACGACAGCGTCGGCCAGCTCTACGATTTTCGCAAGCGGCGGCACCCGGACGCGGCCGAGATCGCGGCACGCCTGCCGGCCATCGACTACCGGGCGATCGAACTCCTGCCCGACCACCAAGTGGCCTTTGCCCGGCCCGGCCTGCGCGTCAACCTCGGCGGTATCGCCAAGGGTTACACCGTCGAGACCATCGTCGCGCGCTGGCGCGAGGCCGGCGTCCGCCACGCGCTGGCGACCGCGGGCGGCGACACGCGCCTGCTCGGGGACAAACGCGGCAAGCCCTGGATCGTCGGCATCCGTGATCCCGACGACGAGCAGGGCCTGGTCACGCGCCTCGCCCTGGTCGACGAGGCGATCTCGACTTCGGGCGACTACGAACGCTTCTTCGACGACGGTGGCCTGCGCTATCACCATATCCTCGATCCCGCCAGCGGCGACTCGGCCCGCAGTCTGCGCAGCGCCAGCGTCATCGGCCCGGATGCGACGATGACCGACGGCCTGTCGACGGCGGTCTTCGTGCTCGGCCCGGACCGTGGGCTGGCCCTGATCGATTCGCTGCCGGACTACGAGGCCGTGCTCGTGCTGCCGGATCACAGCGTGCGCGTTTCACGCGGCCTGGCTGGATCCTGACGCGCTGCGTTCTGTCAAGCCGCCGGTGATCCGTGACCGCGATCACAGGAATCGGCCGAGCCCCCTGAGACCATAGCCCTGCCGGGCGCCGGAAGCGGCCGGCATGGGCAAACCCGCCGAAAGTCGGGGACGCAAAGCGACCGGTCTACCGCTGCTGCGAGGCGGCCATGACGGCGGCGCTGCCAGCCCGGCGCGGGCTGCGTCTCCCGCTTGCGCGCGGCAGTCAGGGACGGCAGATGCGCTGGATCACAGAGCGACTCATCGCGGCCTGCGCCGGCCTGGCGCTGGGGCTGCCTCCGGCGATGGCCGGCGATCTGCAGCCGCCGCAGGCCGTGCCGGACTTCGCGCTCAAAACCCTGGCCGGAGACAACCTCCGCCTCAGCGAATTCCGCGGCCAGATCGTGCTGCTCGGCTTCTGGGCGAGCTGGTGCGGCGCTTGCCGCGAGCAGCTCGCCGCACTCGCGCAGCTGCAGCAACGCTACGCGGCCCGTCCGCTGCAGGTGCTCAGCGTGAGCCTGGATCGTCGGCGGGACAAGGCGCAGGCGGCAGCCGCCGGGCTGGCGCTGCCGGTGCTGCTCGACGCGCAGCAGGATGTCGTGCGGCGCTACGACCCGCAGAGGCTGCCCTTGCTGGTGTTGATCGATCCCTCCGGCCGGCGCCGCGCGGCTTTCGAGGGCTATCGCGACGGGGACGCCGCCCGCTACAGGGCGGCGATCGACGGCTTGTTTGCCGAGGAGGCCTGGCTGACGGCCGGGACAGGAGACCAATGAACGCGAACTACCGCCTGGCATTCGCCGGCATCGCCATGGCCGGATGGCTGGCGGCCCCGGCTTGGAGCGCCGATGCCGTCATGGACGAGCAGCTGCAGGACCTGAAAGCCGAAATCCTCGACCTGAACCGGGAGCTGTTCCTGCTCGAAGAGGAACTGCTGTTCCCGGCCAACACGCAGATCGCCGTGTTCCTGTCCCTGGACGTCGGCGAATTCTTCGCACTGGACTCGGTGCAGCTGAAGCTCGACGGCAAGCCGGTGAGCAACTATCTGTACACGAAACGGGAAGTCGAGGCGCTGCACCGGGGCGGCGTGCACCAGCTATACCTCGGCAACATCAAGACCGGAGAGCACGAGCTGGTCGCAATCTTCACCGGTGTCGGCCCGCACGGTCGAGAATACCGGCGCGGTGCCAGCCTCGAATTCGACAAGCGGATCGGGGCCAAGTTCGTCGAGTTGCGGATCAGCGATCGAGAGAGCAAGCAACAGCCCGAATTTGTGGTCCGGGAGTGGGAGTAAGGGATGCTGCCGGGCGCGGGTGACCGCTGCGGACGGGCTGCGGCCGCCGTGCTGGGCGCGGCGGCCGCAGCCCTGATGCTCGCCGCCCGGCCGCTGGCCGCGCGGGATCTCCCGGGCACCGAGATCCGCGATCTGCACTACGGCGAAGTCCTGTTCCATTTCTACCAACAGGACGACTTCACCGCGCTCACGCACCTGCTGGCCGCGCGCCATGCCGGGCGACTGAGCCATCATGACCACGAGTCGGAGCTGCTGCTGGGCGGCCTCTACCTCGCCTATGGGCAGCACCGGCAGGCCGGAGAGATCTTCTCCCGCTTGCTGGACGAGTCGGCCGACCCGGCCGTGCGCGACCGCGCCTGGTTCTACCTCGGCAAAGTGCGTTACCAGCGCGGCCGCTATGCCAGCGCGGAAGCGGCCCTGCGGCGCGTCGGGGGCGCCTTGCCGGAGCGGCTCGCGGCCGAGCATCGCCTGTTGCTCGCGCAATGCCTGATGCAGCAAGCGCGCTACGCGGAGGCGGCAGCGCTGCTCGGCGACTGGCACGGCCCGGCCGACTGGACGGCCTATGCGCGGCTGAACCTCGGCGTGGCCTTCGTGCGCGACGGCGACCTGGCCGCCGGCGCCGAGCAGCTCGAGCGCGTCGGGCAACTGCAGAGCCGCAACGCGGAGCTGCGCGATCTGCGCGACAAGGCCAATCTCGCGCTCGGCTACGCCTACCTGCAGGCGCAGCAGCCTGCGGCCGCGCGCGCGGCGCTGTCGCGGGTGCGGGTGAACGGCCCGTTCTCCAACAAGGCGTTGCTCGGCGCGGGCTGGGCCGACGCCTTGAACGCCGATTACCGGCAGGCGCTGGTGCCGTGGCTCGCATTGCGTGACCGCGACCTGCTGGACAGCGCCGTGCAGGAATCGCTGCTCGCGATTCCATACGCCTTCGGCCGGCTCGAAGCCCACGGCTCCGCGGCCGATCACTACCTGAGCGCGATCGCGGCCTTCGATGCCGAGATCGCCCGGCTGGACGCGGCGGTCGAGCGCGCCCGCCAGGGCGCGCTGGTGCCGGCCCTGTTGCGCCAGGACGACCCGGAGATCGGGCGCTGGTATTGGCAGTTGGCCGAGCTGCCGTCCAGCGAGGACTCACGTTACCTGTACCACCTGATCGCGAACCACGAGTTCCAGGACGGTTTGCGGAACGTGCGCGACCTGCTGGCGCTGGGCGGCTACCTGCGCGACTGGGCGCAGCGGCTGGATGCCTTCGCCGACATCCTCGACACGCGCGAGCAGGCGTACCGCGAGCGCCTGCCGCGTGTCGCCGGCGAACTGGGCAGCGTGGATCTCGGGGCGTTGCGCGCCCGCCGCAATGCGCTGGCCGCCCGGCTGGCCGAGATCGCGACCGGGCAGGACCCCGCCGCGCTGGCGACTGCCGAGGAACTCGATCAGTGGCAGCGGCTCGAGGCAGTGGCGCAAACGCCGGCCTGGTCGACGCCGGCGGCCGCCGCGGCGCGCGACCGCCAGCGCCTGCTGAAGGGCCTGCTGCAATGGCGCCTCGAACGCGAGTTTCGCTACCGCCTCTACCGCGAGCGCCGGGCGCTGGCCGGCCTGGACGAGGTGCTGGCCGCGGCCGAACGCTCGGCGGCGGCTCTGAACAGCGCCAGGCAGTCGGTGCCGCAGGAGATCGCGGCCTACCGGGAGCGGCTGCTGCGCCTGGCACCGCGCCTGGAGCGCCTGCAGGGGCGGGTGCTGGCCGCGCTGGACGGCGAACAGCAGTCGCTGCAGCGGCTCGCGATCGCCGAGCTCGACGCGCAACGCTCGCGGCTGGCCACCTACCGCGTGCAGGCGCGTTTCGCGCTGGCGACGATCTACGATCGGGCGAACGCCGCGGCCGCGAACCGGGAGCCGCTGCCGTGAACCGGGAGCCGCTGCCGTGAAGATCCTGCTGGGCTGCCTGTCGCTGACGCTGGCCGGCGGGCTCTGGCCCTTCGGCCAGCGTGGCGCCGACGATGCCGAGGCGACGATCGGCGACCTGCAGCCGCGCCCGGTCGAGCTGCGGCGGGAACTGTCGCTGGCCGACGGAGAACGCCTGGCGCGGGAGCAGTACCGGGCCTTCCTGAATCTGGCTGCGGAGCACCCGGCGCTTCGCGCCGAGGCCATGCGCCGGCTGGCCGACCTCAGCCTGTCGGCCGGCGAGGCCGCCGACATGGAAGGGCTCGCGGATGCCCGTTTCTATGCCGATGCGATCGAGTTGTACCAGCAGCTGCTGGCCACCAGGGGCGAGTTCGCCGACCGCGATGTCGTGCTGTATCAGCTGGCGCGGGCGCGCGAACTGACCGGCGACAGCGATGCCGCGCTGGCGCGGCTGACCGAACTCGTCAGCCGTTATCCGGACAGCCGCTACTATGACGAGGCGCAGTTCCGGCGGGGCGAGATGTTGTTCATGGCGCGGCGCTACCGCGAAGCGCAGGCGGCCTATGCCGCCGTGATCGCGCTCGGCGAGCGCTCGGCCTTTCGCGAACAGGCGCTCTACAAGCATGGCTGGTCGCTGTTCAAGCAGGGCCTGCACGAGGAGAGCCTCGATTCCTTCCTGGCCGTATTGGACGGCCGGCTGGCGACGGCGGAGGGCCCGGCTGCGGCGCTGGCCGCGATGAGCCGCCCCGACCGCGAACTGGTCGACGACAGCTTCCGCGTGCTGGCGATCAGCTTTTCCTACATGGACGGCCCGGCCAGCCTGAATGCGTTGTGGCAGCGGCGCCCGGATCTGGCCTATGCGGATCTGTTGTACGCCGGGCTGGGCGATCTGTATCTGGACAAGGAGCGCTATCAAGATGCGGCCGAGACCTATGCCGCCTTCGTGCGTACCGCGCCGACCCACCCGGCGGCCCCGCGTCTGCAGTTGCGGGTCATCGAGGCCTATACGCTCGGCCGTTTCCCGAGCCTGGTGCTCGAGGCCCGCCGCGACTACGTCCGGCTGTTCGGCTTCGACTCGCCCTTCTGGCAGGATCGCGAAACGGCCGACTACCCGGCCGTGGTCGCGGAACTGAAACAGAGCCTCAGCGATCTGGCCGCCTACGATCACGCGCTGGCGCAGTCTTCCGGAGATCGCGAGGCCTACGCGCGCGCCGCCGGCTGGTATCGACGCTACCTGGCCTATTTCCCGCAGGATCCGGACTCCGCGCAACGCAGTTTTCTGCTGGCCGAGATCCTGAACGAGCTGGGCCAGTATGCCGAGGCGACCGCGCAGTTCCTCGACGCCGCCTACGCCTACGGGCCGCATGAGCGTGCCGCCGAGGCCGCCTATGCCGCGGTACTGGCCGCGCGCGCTCACGCCGCCTCGCTGGACGGCGAGTCCCTGGCCGCCTGGCGCGAGCGCAGCGTGGCCGAGGCCCTGCGCTTCGCCGACAGCTTTCCGGCCCATCCGCAGGCGGCCGCGGTGCGCACCAAGGTGGCCGAGGAACTGTTCGCGGCCGGTGAACTGGAGCGCGCCGCCAAGATCGCCGAGCTCGTGGTCAGCGCCCAGCCGCCGGCGGCGCCGGAACTGGAACGCGTCGCCTTGCGCGTCCTGGCCCACGCCCGCTTCGATCTGCAGCGCTATGCCGAGGCCGAGCAGGCCTACCGGCGCTTGCAGGCCATGCCGGGCGGCGACCCGGACGAAGCCGGCGAACTGGCCGAGCGCATCGCCGCGTCGGTCTACAAGCAGGCGGAAGCGGCACGCGCGGCCGGCGAGGTCGACACGGCCGTCGGCCACTTCCTGCGCGTCGCGGACGCGGCCCCGGGGACGGACGTGGTGCCGCTTGCGATTTACGATGCCGCGGCATTGCTGATCAATGCCGAGCGCTGGGAAGACGCGGCCGCGGTGCTCGAGAAATTCCGGCGGCAGTTCCCGGCGCATGCGTTGGCCGGCGAAGTGACGCAGAAGCTCGCCGTCGTGCGCCGCGCGGCCGGCCAGTCCGAGGCCGCCGCGGCGGAGTTCGAGCGCGTCGCCGAGCTGGCCGGCGCGGAGCCGGGACTCCGGCGCGAGGCCTTGTGGGAAGCGGCACGGCTGTACGCGGCCAGCGGCCGCCCGCGGGACGAGCAACGGGTCTACGAGACGCTGCTGCAGCGCTTCCCCGAGCCCTTTGGCGAGGCGCTGGAGGCGCGCCAGAAACTCGCCGATCTGGCGCTGACGCTGGGCGACCCGACCGGGCGCCGGCATTGGCTGGAGGAGATCGTCGCTGCCGACGCGGCGGCCGGGGAGGCCCGCAGCCCGCGCAGCCGGACCCTCGCGGCCCGCGCCAGCCTGGAACTGGCAGCGGCGCTGCGGGACGCGTTCGTCGCGGCGCCGCTGGTGATCCCGCTGAAGGCGAGCCTGAAGCGCAAGAAGAGCCGCATGGAACTGGCGCTGGCCGCCTATGCCAAGGCTGCCGATTACGGCGTCGCCGAAGTCACGACCGCGGCGAACTTCGAGATCGCCGAGCTGTACTACCGCCTTGCGCAGGACCTGATGGATTCCGAACGGCCACCCGAACTGTCGCCGGAGGAACTGGAACAGTACGACATTCTGCTCGAGGAGCAGGCCTTCCCGCTGGAGGAGCAGGCGATCGAACTGTTCGCCGCCAATGCCGCGCGCGCGGCCGACGGTGTCTACGACGACTGGGTGCGACGCAGTTTCGCGCGGCTCGCGGAACTGATGCCCGCGCGTTACGCGCGCCAGGAGAGGAGCGAGAACCTTGTTGCGATCATCGATTGAATCCGGCCGCCGGTTGGCGCTGCTGCTGGCGGTAGCGCTGCTCGCCGCCTGCGCCGCCGGCCCGGCGCGCCAGCCGCAAGTGCAGGGCAGTGGCGAGCCAGGTTTCGACTACCCCCAGGCCGCGGTGGACGATTTCGCGCGCGCGCTGGGCTACATGGATGCCGGCGATGGCGAGCGTGCCCGCGAGCTGCTGCTCGGCTTGAGCCGGCGCCATCCCGACTATGCCGGTCCGTACGTGAACCTCGCGATCCTCGCAGCGGGCGACGGCGATGCGGCGGCCGCGCAGGACTACCTGCAGCAGGCGCTGGCGGTCTGCCAACACTGCGCGCCGGCCTGGAACCAGCTCGGCATCCTGCACCGGCAGGCAGGCCGTTTCGACGAGGCGGAGCAGGCCTACCGGGCGGCGCTGGACAGCGACCCCGGCTACGCCTATGCACACTACAACCTCGGCGTGCTATACGACCTCTACCAGCAGCGGCATGCGCTGGCCGTCGAGCAATACGAACAATACATCGCGCTGGCCGGGGACGAGCGCAGCGCCGAGGAGGTCGGTAAATGGATCGCCGACCTGCGGCGGCGGCTGGGCCTGACCGCGCGCACGGCGCAGGCGGGGCCGGAATGATGCGCGGGCTGTGGCTGCTCTGTCTGCTGGGCGGCGCGCTGGCTGCAGCGGAGCCGGGACCGGCCGAGCAGGCGGGTCCGCCGTCGGCCGAGGCCGCCGCAGTGGTCGATGCCGGCGCGCCGGCCGCGGACCGGCGGCCCGCGCCGGACGCCGCCGAGCCGCGGGCGCCGGCGGTGGCGGTTGCTCAGGACGAACTGGACCTGGAGACGACCTCGATACGTGGCAACCGCGAGCTGCCGCGGGTGCTGAACATCGTGCCTTGGAAGGATCCGGCGCTGGGCGATCTGCTGGGGAAGCCGGTCAACAGCCTGATCGACGAGGCGCTGGCTCCCGTGGACCGTGAAGTGTTCCGCAGACAGACGGCCTATTTCGATCAATTGTATGGGGGCAAGGAGTGAACCCGGTCACATGGCTGTGCCCCCTGGTCACTGAGCGCGCCGGCCGCGGCCGGCGCCAATGGCGTGCGCCTGGCGCACTCGGAGGAGGAAACTGAGCATGGATGTGTATTCCGGAATCGTCGGATTCTTTCAGAACGGCGGGGTCTTCATGTACCCGATCGTGATCGTGCTGGCCCTCGGGCTGGCGATCGCGGTCGAGCGCTGGATCTACCTCAGCAAGACCAGTGTCAGCAACCGCATGCTGTGGAACAAGGTCACGCCGTTCATTCAGGCAGGCAAGTTCCAGGAAGCGGTCAACGTGACATCGAAGTCGAAAGCTGCGATCGCCACGATCCTGACCTACGGCCTGCATCGCATCAAGACGGCGGCGCGCCGCGACGACATCGAGAAGGCGATGGAGGAAAGCCTGATGGAGGTCGTGCCGCGGCTGGAGAAGCGTACGCATTACCTCGCGACCTTTGCCAACGTGGCCACGCTGCTCGGCCTGCTCGGCACGATCATTGGGTTGATCCGGGCCTTCACCGCGGTCGCCGCGGCGAACCCGGCCGAAAAAGCCGACATGCTGTCGGCGAGCATCTCGGTGGCCATGAACACCACGGCCTTCGGCCTGATGGTCGCGATCCCGCTGCTGCTCGTGCACACGCTGCTGCAGAGCAAGACGACGGAAATCGTCGACAGCCTGGAGATGGCCTCGGTCAAGTTCCTGAACGCGATCGACGAGCGCCGCAAGGAGCAGAAGACCGCTGCCGCCGGCGCATGAACGCCTACCGCCGCCGCCATCGCCGCCGCGACACGGCGGACCTGGACATCACCGCTTTCATGAACCTGATGGTGATCCTGGTGCCGTTCCTGCTGATCACCGCGGTGTTCTCGCGGCTGGCGATTCTCGAGCTCAACCTGCCTTCCTCCGGGGACGAGCTCGCGGATGCGCCGCCGGAGATGCAGCTGGAAGTCATCGTGCGGGCCGACCGGCTGGAGATCGGCGAGCGCAACGGTGGCCTGCTGACGCGATTGCCGAAGCGGGATGGCGAATACGACTACGCGGGCCTGACCGAGTACCTGAAGCGGGTGAAGGCCAGCTTCCCGGACAAGCTGGACGCGACCATCCTGCTGGAGCCGGAGGTGCCCTACGACGTGCTGGTGCAGGTGATGGACGCCGTGCGCCTGTTCGAGGAGCAACCGCTGGACGGGGCCGGGCAACCGGCCGGCGAGCCGGTGCGGGCCGAACTGTTTCCGGAGATCTCCATCGGCGACGCGCCGGTGCTGAAGCGGAGCTGAAGCATGCAGATGTCCAAACGAGCCAAGCGCATGGCCAAGCGCAATGCCCGGGGCCGCAAACAGGTGGCGCTGAACCTGGTGTCGCTGATGGATATCTTCACGATCCTGGTGTTCTTCCTGCTGGTGAATTCCACCGACGTCGAAGTGCTGCCGAATGCCCGGGACGTCCAGCTGCCGGAATCGGTGGCCGAGGAAAAGGCGCGTGAGAACGTCGTCGTGCTGGTGACCGGCGAGCAGATCCTCGTGCAGGGGCAGCCGGTGGCCAGTGTCGCCGAGGTCATGGACAGCGAGGCGATCGTGATTCCGGCGCTGCGCGATGCGCTCACGCAGCAGACCGACCGCGTGCTGCGCAAGCAGGCGATGGCGGACGTCGCGGCGCGCGAAGTGACCATCATGGGCGATCGGGCCTTGCCGTATCGGCTGCTGAAGCGCGTGATGGCGACCTGCACGGCGGCCGACTATGGGCGCATTTCGCTGGCCGTGCTGCAACGGCCGCTGCGGCAGGCGGCCGCCGACGCCGCCGCGGGCGAGCCGCAGGGTTAGGCTGGTGATCGCGTTCTACCGCAACTACGCGCTGCCCTGGGATCTCGGCCTCGAGCAGGAGGACCACTTCCGCGAGATCCTCAAGCGCGTCGCGATCGGCGTCCTGCTGCTGACCGTGGTGCTGAGCCTGTTGCCGGTGCCGGCACCGGACGAGGCCGAGGTGGTCGAGGTCCCGCCCCGCTTCGCGAAGCTGCTGCTCGACAAACCGAAGCCGCCACCGCCGCCGGTGGTCCGGCAGGAACCGGAACAGCCGAAACCCGAGCAGCCGAAGCCCGAGAAAGTCGTGAAGAAGCAGCCGGAGCCGAAGCCGCCGGTGGACCGGGTCGAAAAGGCGCGCAAGAAAGCGGCCATGGCCGGGTTGCTGCCCTTCGCCGATGAGCTCGCGGAATTGCGCGACAATCAGGCGATCGCCGCGGTCGCGAACCGTCGGCAGCTGGCCGGCGCGGCGGGTGCGGCCCGGCGCAGCGAGCGATCACTGATCACCTCGCGGGCCGGGCGGGCCAGCGGCGGCATCAACACGGCGAAGCTGAGCCGGGATACCGGCGGCGCGGGACTGGCCGGGCATGCGAGCACCGCGGTGTCCAGCACCGTAGCCGGGCTGGCCTCGCAGGCCAGCGCGCGGCGCAGCGGCAGTTCGGAACGGCCGGCGCGCAGCCGCGAAGAAATCGAGATGGTCTTCGACCGCAACAAGGGCGCGATCTACGCGCTGTACAACCGCGCGCTGCGCCGCGACCCGACGCTGCAGGGCAAGCTGGTGCTGCGCCTGACCATCGAGCCCTCGGGCCTGGTATCGGCTTGCGAGATCGTTTCCAGCGAGCTGGACGACGAGGAACTGCAGCGCAAGCTCGTCCAGCGGGTGAAGCTGTTCCGCTTCGCCGAGAAGGATGTGGCGCCGGTCACGACGACCAAGCCGATCGACTTCTTCCCCGCCTGATCGGCCCGCCGTTCAGCGTTCGCTGCAGGACGAGCCATAGCGGAAACAGGCGTAGCAGCGATGGTGCGCCAGCATGATGCGCGAGCGCATCGCCTCGGCGAGGCTGCCGCCGAGCTCATAGGCCGGGTCGTCGTCGACCAGGGTGCAGGCGAAGACACGCATCTGGCCACTGCGTTTGACGACCATCTTGCTGAACGCGCACATGAAGGCGCGGCGACTGGCCTCGGTGTGATAGCGGGTCATACAGTCGGTCGTGATCTCCGGCACCTGCCGTTGTGCCCCTGGGGGCGAGAAATCCGGAAAGGCGACGATACGCAGGTCGGCCGGCAGCCCTTGGGCGACGAACAGTGTCCGGTAGCGGCGCTCGACCGCGGCTTCGTTCTCGTCGTCCTCGGCCTGCCGGGCGACGGAGACCGGGAAGCCGAGTTCGTGCAGCGCGCGCAGGCCGGCCAGTGCCTTGTCGAACTGCCCGGCCCCGCGGCCGGCATCGTGCCGTTCGCGGTCCGGCCAGTCGATGCTGATGCGGAAGCTGATCGGATGGGCCGCGTTGCGCAGGCGACGGATCTGCGCCAACCGCTTGAGCACCGGGTCCGTGCCATTGGTCAGCACCAGGCAGGGTCGCAGGCTGGCTGCGTAGGCGAGAATGTCGACGAAATCCTTGACGATGAAGGGCTCGCCGCCAGTGAAGGAGAACTGCTGCACGCCGAGTTCGATGGCCTCGTCCATCAGTGGCCGGACGTCGGCCAGCGTGACGCGCTGCAGGCGATCGTCGCCGGGCTTCGAGCCCTCGAGGCAGAAGGGACAGGCAAGGTTGCAGGCCGTGCCGGTGTGGAACCATAGCTCCTCCAGCGCATGCGGATCGATATAGCCACGCGGCTCGCCGCTGGTCGTCAGTTGCAAATCCTGCTGGCGTATTCTCAGCATTCCGGCCCCTGCTTGCCTGCGTGCATGGGACGGTAATAACGCGCCAGAGTTCCCGGCGGCAGGCCGAGCAGGTAACCGATGGCCAGCAGGCGGTTGTGCAGGCTGCGCCGGAGCCAGCCGTCGCGCTCCCAGCGCCGCGGCGATACGCCGATCGCCTGCGGCAGCCCGCGGAAGTCTCCGATGCGCCGCAGGCGGCGGACCAGCGGCACTTCCTCGAACAAGGGCTGGTCCGGGAAGCCGCCGGCGGCCAGGTAGGCGGCGCGCAGCATGAACAGGCCCTGGTCGCCGTAGGGAATGCCGCCGAGCCGGCAGCGCCAGTTGGTGAGCGCGGCCAGGCAACGCTTCCACGCGGTCGCGTCGCCGCGAAAGCGAAAGCGGAACCAGCCACCGACGGCCCCGGCCGTGATCGCCCGCTCGATCGCGGCGACGGCGGCCCGCTCCGGCCAGGCATCGGCATGCAGGAACCAGAGCACGCGGCCGCGCGCCGCGGCAGCCCCGGCCGCCAGCTGCCGGCCGCGGCCCGGCCGGCAGCGCAGGTAAAGCGCGCCCCGGGCCTCGGCGAGGCGGCGGCAGGCGTCCTCATCGCCGGCATCGACGACGATCAGCTCGTCCGGCGGCGGCTCGAGCCCGGCGAGCCGGTCGAGCAGCGCCGCCAGCGCCCGGCGGTCGTCGAGCACCGGGATCACCACGCTCACCCGCACCGCTGACCCGCCTCGAAATTCGTGTCAGACACTATTTTCAACAGGGCCCGGCGCGCGGGACGCGGATCGTGGCGAAGGGCGGTCCGCAGCCGCAGGAGGTCCGCGCCCGTGTCCACGTCGAAACCCGCCGGCAGGCAGGCGATCGTGCGGCCGGCAGCGGCACAGGCACGCCGCAAGGCCGCGCCCAGCGACGGGGTCTCCCAGGGCAGGCCGGCCAATTCGGGCCAGGTCGTCCGCGCCGCCATCAGCGTGACGCCACCATCGGCCGCCGGCGCCAGCACGACGTCGTGCCCCGCCAGCAGGCGCCGGGTCGCGGCATAGTCGGCCGGCCCGAGCACCGGCGCGTCGCTGCCGATATAGACCAGTGCGCGATGGCCGGCCGCCCGCAGCGCCCGGTCCAATGTCGCCAGCCGCTGGCCCAGCGTGCCGGGTGCCTGGGGCTGGACCTGGACGGCGCGTGGCAACAGCCCGGCGGCCCAGTCGCGGTCGCGTTCGGCCGCCGGCGCAATCACGACCGGCCCTGGCCAGGCGAGGGCGTCTTCCAGTGCCGCCGCCAGCAAGCCCTCGGCGATCGCAAGCGCCTGCGCATCGCCGATTTCGGCCGCCAGCCGGCGCTTGCCCGTGCCGGGGGCGGGCCGGCGGCAAACCAGCACCAGCGTCGCTTCGCTGTCCTGCGCGGGGGCGGGCATCGATCGCTTTCGCGGAACCTTTCGTCGCTCGAAGCTGACATACTGAGCAAGTCTGCCGGGGGAGGCAATCGTGAGAGCCGAAGTCCAGCGCTATTACGGGGAGACGCTGCAGTCGACAGCCGATCTCAAGACCAATGCCTGTTGCACCACCGACGCGCCGCCGGCCTACCTGGCGGCCGCGCTGGCGAATATCGAGCAGGAAGTGCTCGACCGCTACTACGGCTGTGGCCTGGTGCTGCCGGAGGCGCTGGCCGGCACCCGGATCCTCGATCTCGGCTGCGGCGCCGGCCGCGACTGCTACGTGCTGGCGCAACTCGTCGGCGAGCAGGGGCAGGTCGTCGGCGTCGACATGACGCCGGAGCAACTGGCCGTCGCGCGGCGCCACGAGCAGGCCCATGCGCGGCGTTTCGGGTATGCGCAGAGCAATGTCCGCTTCATCGACGGTGACATCGAGCGGCTGGACGAGACCGATCTCGCCGATGACAGCTTCGACCTGATCGTCAGCAACTGCGTGATCAATCTCGCCACCGACAAGCGCGCCGTGCTCGAACAGGCATGGCGCCTGTTGCGGCCGGGCGGGGAACTGTATTTCGCCGATATCTATGCGGACCGGCGCATCCCGGCAGATTTGCGCAACGATCCGGTCCTTTACGGCGAATGCCTGTCCGGCGCGCTGTACTGGAACGATTTCCTGCAGCTGGCGAAAGGCGCCGGCTTTCTCGACCCGCGCCTGGTCGACGCGCGGCCGGTCAGCGTCACGGAGCCGGCGCTGGCCGAGCGTCTCGGCGGAATCCGCTTCGTGTCGGCGACCTGCCGATTGTTCAAGCTGCCCGGCCTGGAACCGGCCTGCGAGGACTATGGCCAGCGCGTGCGCTACCGCGGCAGCATCCCGCACTACGAGGCCGGGCTGACCCTGGACCGCGGGCACCACTTCCCGGCCGGCCGCGAAGTCGCGGTTTGCGGCAATAGCTTCCGCATGCTGGCCGAGACGCGCTTCGCCGGGCACTTCGATTGCATCGGCGACGGCCAGCCGCATCGCGGCCGCTTCCCCGCCTGCGAGTCGGCCTGGCCGTTCGCCGCGGCCGAAGCCGGCGGCAGCGGGTGCTGCTAGACAGCATTTGCGCGCTCGCGGCGGCGGCGCCGGCCCCGGGCATCAGCATCGGCTTCCGAACCGATCTGCATCTCGCTGAAAGATAAGGCCAAATCCGGACGCGCCGCAGCGCCTGCAGCCGGTGCCGCGCTGCAGCCTTAGCGCCTCCGGCCGGGTCGGGTATACTGCCGCCACGCGCTGCCAGGCGCGGCGGCCAGGCCACCAGAGCATGACGAAGCGCCGGCCGCTGCAGGCAGCGAATCACGTGCAACTCCCGCCTGCCCGGCGCTGTTCGCAGCGGCGGGCACGACAACCGGTCTGCGCCAGGCGCCCCGTTGGCTGTACTGCCGATGTCCCGTGTCGGGGATAACCCATCGGGGGTTATTCCGGCGGGGCGCCCGGCCTTCATCGGCATTCCCGGAATCGCTGTTCTTCCAGTTCTCGCAGGCGTCGGCGCCAGCGGATCGCCTGCTTCGCGCTGTGCCCGCTGCGCAGCCGCGACTCCAGCCGCCTGATCCGCTCGCGCAGGCGTTCGCAGCGTGCGTCCCGCCCCCACGCGAACGGCGCCGACAGCAGCAGCAACAGCACGGCCCGGCGTGTGCTGTGGATCGACATGGCTTACAGGCTAACGCCTGTGCCCGGCCGGCGCCGCGGTCGAAAACGGGGCGACGAACGCGAAACATCGCCGCGAGCGCTGCGGCGCCACGGGCGCGCCGCGGAAAATCTGACGCAGTTCCTTCCGCCAGCGGGCCGAAAACGCGAGACTGCCTGGGTCGCGAACAAGGGATTCGCGTTTCCTGTACAGCGGCATGGCAAAAGGAATTGCGCTTCGGCTCGGCGCCGCGTTTCTCGTGCTGATGCCGGCCGCGCCGGCCGGCGCGATGAGCATCGACGTGAGCTGGGACATGTTGTCCGGCGGCAGCCCGGTCACCGAGCACGGCAAGGGCTTCAAGAATCGACTGGTCTTCGACGAGGCGGGCCACCGCCTGATCGCCGATGGCTGGTTCATGGACGGCCGCCGCGGCCGTTTTCGCTCCGGCCACACCGGTCGGTACGCGGGCGGCCTCGGCATCTGCCAGCGCAAGGCGAACGGCCGCAACTGCGATCGTGACGGCTCGGTGAACCCGGTGGACAACGCGGCCGAGCCGGACTGGCTGCTGTTGTCGCTCGATGGCGAGTACCAGCTGCAGACGCTGGAACTGCTGCCGGCCGTCGCCGGTGATCTGCAGCTCAGCTACTGGGTCGGCACCGTGCCGGCCGACACCCGCATGAAACGGCTGGGCTATGCGGACCTCGCGGCAGCCGGATTCGGCCCGCGCCGCGATGTCAGGATCGCTGCTGGCGAGCCGCCGCTGCTCGATTTCGGCGGCGCGCTGGGCAACGCCGTGCTGATCGGCGGCGGCTTCGGCGGCTCTGCCGATGCATTCTTCGTGCAGCGGCTCACCGTCCGGCAACCGGTGGTGCCGCTGCCGCCGGCCGCGCTGGCCTTCGGCAGCGCGCTCTGTCTGCTGGCTTGCGTGCGCCTGCGTGGCCCGGGCGCCCGGCGTCAGCCGGCCTGAGGTCCGCGATTCAGGCGGACTCGTCGGGGGCGCTGTCCGTCGATCCCGGCGCCGGCAAAGGCCGGCTGGCGATCAGGTATTCGGCGACCGGTTGTCCGCCGATCAGGTGTTCCTGGATGATGCGTTCCAGTACCGCCGGCGTGCAGTTGCGGTACCAGCTGCCGTCCGGGTACACCACGGCGATCGGCCCGGCCGTGCAGACCTGCAGGCAGTTGACCTTGCTGCGGTAGATACCCCCGGCGCCGGTCAGGCGCAACTGCAGCAGGCGCCTCTTCAGGTACTGCCAGGATTCGAGGCCGGCGGCCTTGTCGCAGCACTTCGGCTTGCTCTGGTCACAGCACAGCAAGATGTGCCGCCGGATCTGCGGCACGCCGATCGCCTCCAGCTGCTCAGCGAGACTCAATCGCGGATCGTAGTCGCCCATCGCTGCTCCCCGTGCCGCTGCAGCTTATGCAAGGCCGCGACTCACCGCCAGCCCCGAGCTGCTAAAGTCGCATTCCATGGCTGCTCCGCAGGACGCTTCCCGGCGCGCGATACTGTACGCGCTGCTCGCCAACTTCGGCATCGCGCTGGCCAAGAGCTGGGCCGCCTGGTTCACCGGCTCGGGGAGCATGCTCGCCGAGGCCATCCATTCCTACGCCGACACCGGTAACCAGGTGCTGCTGTTTCTCGGTCTGGTGCAGTCACGCCGGCCGGCGGACCAGGAGCACCCGCTGGGCTACGGCAAGCTAAGCTATTTCTGGGCCTTCATCGTCGCCATCATGCTGTTCAGCATCGGCGGCCTGTTTTCGATCTACGAAGGCGTGCACAAACTGCAGTCTCCGGAACCGCTGAACCAGGCCTGGGTCGGCCTGGTCGTGCTGGGACTGGCGATTCTGCTGGAGGGGTCGGCGCTGTTCGGCGTGCTGCGCGAGATCCGCGGCATCCGGCGTGGCCGCGGATTTCGCAGCTGGCTGCGCAGCACGCGCAATGCGGAACTGCTCGTCGTGCTCGGCGAGGACGTCGCGGCGCTGACGGGCCTGCTGCTGGCGATGGGCTTCCTCGGCTGGGCGGCCTGGAGCGGCGAGCCGCACTGGGATGCCCTGGGTTCGATCGCGATCGGCATGGTGCTGATCGTGGTCTCGATCTTCGTCGCGATCCGCATCCGCGGGCTGATCGTCGGCAAGTCGGCCGATCCGCTGCTGCGCGAACTGATCGACGGCATGATCTCGGCGGACCCGGTGATCGAGGAACTGCTGAACACGATCACGCTGCAGATGGGCCCACGGATCATGCTGGCGGCCAAGATCCGCATGCGCCCGGGCCTGTCGATCGAAGAGGCCGTCACTCACATCAACCGCCTGGAGGCACGCATCAAGTCCGAGCTGCCGCAGGTGGGCTGGTGTTTCATCGAGCCGGACGTCAGTGACTGATACGCGTCCGCCAGTCGGCGCAGCGCCTGCGGGCGCTTGCAGCGGCCGGACGCGCCGGTACACTGCCGCCTCCCCGCGGCGGCGGAGCAGTAGTGACACGGAGCAAGGCATGAGTACCAGCACCGAGACCAAGACCATCATGGAGTTCCTGGCCGAGAATCCGAATGTGGATGTCTCCCGGGCCTGGGAACGTTGCTGGAACATCCATTCGAAGATCGTCGAGCGCATCCGCGCGCGTTTCGACGTCAGCAAGCACCCGGCCTGCGAGGGCGAGGACTACTTCCAATCCCAGGACGGCCAGCTGGAAGGCAGTTTCAACGCCTGGTCCGGCGACGAGGTCGACTGGCTGGTGCATTCCTGGATCGGCAACCGCAAGGCCAGCATCCTCGACATGAACGCCACCTGCTTCCTGTCGCAGCAGAACCGCGTGCCGCACCTGGCCGTGATCTTCGGCACGATTCCGAAGCTGTACTTCTATGCGGAGTACACGCCGCGCATGGATCTGCGGGTCAACTACGATTACCTGCAGAAGTACTATGAGCCGGCCAACGAGGACTTCCTCAAGTTCCGCGCCGACCCGAAGTGGACACGCTTCGTCAGTCATGGCACCTATCTGCGCGCGCTGATGTCGCCGGTGGCCGTCAGTTCCACCGCGGAGCTGGACGACGACAACATCAGTACCTGCGAGCGCTATCTCAGCGGCTTCCTGGACCGCTGGTTCCGCTGGCTGGACGAGGCCGAGGAGACGCCGCTGGAGGAGCGCGCCGCGCAGCAGCGCTACGACTTCACCGTCCGCGAACTGGGTTACCGCACCGACCCGATGAACGTGCTGCCGCAGAAGGTCTTCGGACCGGAGGAGTTCGAGCGGCGCCTGAACCTGCGCATCGGCATGCAGCAGATCGAAGAGGCCCGCGGCCGCTGGCCGGGCTGATCCACACCGATATGAAAAACCCCGGGGCTGCCAGTGCAGCGCCCGGGGCGACCCCTGGAGGGGGGGGTGCCGGCCAGCCGGGCCTCACCCGGCCCGGCTGCCGGCAGGGGGTCAGAGACCCAGCAGGGCGGGCAGCGTCGCCAAGGGGATCAGTAGCGCGATGATGCCCAGCAGGATCTCGTCTCGCCGATCGAATCGGGAAGGTTCGCGTTGCTTCAGCATGACTCCAGTTCCTCTAAACTCGTCCCATCCGGGATGCTGAAAATATAGGCGCGGCCCCGCGGCGTATCCTTTCGCGGAGGTAACAGCCTGTAACAATTTGTAACCCGTCGATTGGCTTGTTATTCAGGAAGTTACAATGCCAGCCGACGAAGCCGGTGGAAGCCCGCGCCCGGGCGGGCGTATTCCAGCCGAACCTGGCCGGACATTCCGTGAACGATGGCAAAGATTCTGCTGATCGATGACGACGAAAAGCTCGGCGGGCTGCTGGGCAACTACCTGCGCCGCTTCGACATGGAGCTGGTGGCCGCCACGCATCCGGCCGACGGGCTGGAGAAGCTGCGCACCGAGAAGCCGGATCTCGTGATCCTCGATGTCATGCTGCCGGACCAGGACGGCTTCGAGGTCTGCCGCCGCATCCGCAAGAGCAGCGCCGTGCCGATCATCATGCTCACGGCCCGGGGCGACGTCACGGACCGGATCGTCGGCCTGGAGCTCGGCGCCGACGACTACCTGCCCAAGCCCTTCGAGCCGCGGGAGCTGGTCGCCCGGATCCAGAACGTACTCCGCCGCAGCAGCAGCCAGCCCGGCGGCGACGGCCTGCTGCGCTACGCGGGCCTGGAGATCGACACCGAGAAGCGCAGCGCCCGGCTGGACGGCAAGCCGCTGGAACTGACCACGATGGAATACCAGCTGCTGGCGCTGCTGGCGTCCAACCCCGGCCGGGTCTTCTCCCGCGACGACGTGCTGAACGAGTTGCGCGGCATCGACGCCCAGCTGTTCTCGCGCTCAGTGGACATCCTCGTCAGCCGGCTGCGCAGCAAGCTCGGCGACACGGCGCGGCAGCCCCGCTTCATCAAGACCGTCTGGGGCAGCGGCTACACCTTCGTCGGCGAGGCGGCGGAGGCATGATCCGTTTGCTGACACGCTCCCTGTCGGCCCGCCTGCTGGCCATCTTCCTGCTGACCTCGCTGGCCTATGCCTTCGGCTCGCGCTATGCGGTCGAGCTGGTGCTGGATCGCGACTACCTCCGGGAGATCGTCGGCGCGCACATCGCCCGCTATACCAGTTACCTGCTCGACGATCTCGGCTATCCGCCGAGCATCGAACGCGCCCGCGCGATCGTCGAGGGCAACCCATACGACCTTTGGATCGACGGGCCCGGCCTGCGCTGGGCCTCGGACCCGGACTTTCCGGACCCCGACCGGCTGGATTTCGAGGACAGCGAATTCATCGACCGGATCCGCAGCAGCGCCGGTCCGGACAGCGGCTGGGCGGGCAAACTGGACCGTGTGGCTTTCACCCGCCACGACCGGCATTCCTACGTGATGATCCGCGAAGGCGGTTACCGCGTCGTGTTCGTGGCACCGAAGATCTCCGAGCGGCCGCCGCCGGATCTGACCTGGCCGATCATCGGGCTGGTGTCCGTGCTGTTCCTCGCGCTCTGTTACCTCGGCGTGCGCGTCACGGTCCGTCCGGTCGAGGCCATCAAGGCCGGCGTCGACCGGATCGCGCAGGGCGACCTGGACTACCGCATCCCGGTCACCCGCCGCGACGAGCTCGGTGAACTGACCGTCGAGATCAACCGGCTGGCCGACGATGTGCAGGAGATGCTGGAGGCCAAGCGGCAGTTGCTGCTGGCGATCAGTCACGAACTGCGCTCGCCGCTGACCCGCGCCAAGCTTGCCGCGGAGTTTCTCGACGACGACAGCACCCGGGCGAGCCTGCTCGAAGACCTGCAGGAAATGGAGCGGCTGATCGACGACCTGCTGGAAGGCGAGCAGCTCAATACCCGCCACAGCAAGCTGCAGCTCGCGGAGACCGACCTGGTCGCGCTGATCGGCACGTTGCTGCGTGACGAATTCGCGGACCAGGAGGAACGCATCGCCTGGCAGCCGCCGGCGCAGCCGGTCCCCGCGCGCGTGGATGCCACGCGGCTGCGCTTGCTGCTGCGCAACCTGGTGAACAACGCCCTCTGCTATTCGCCGGAGGACGGCGAGCCGGTCGAAGTCAGCCTCGAGGCCGAAGGCGGCACGGCGCGCATCCGCGTCCGCGACCACGGCAGCGGCATGAGTCCGGACGAAGTCGCGCGCGCCACCGAGCCCTTCTACCGCGCCGACCCGGCGCGTTGCCGGGATACCGGTGGCCTCGGCCTGGGCCTGTACCTCTGCCGCCGGATCGCCGAGGCGCACGGCGGGCGACTGGACATCGACAGCCGCAAGGGTGAGGGCACGACCGTCAGCGTGACCCTGCCGCTGGCAGGTCCGGCAGAGGCCGCATGAGCCGCTGCGCGCCGGCCGTCCTGCCGCGGCTGCTGGCCGTACTGCTCGGTGGGCTGCTCGCGGCCTGCAGCGCGCCGGCGCGGCTTGCGGGGGAGCCGCTGCCGAGCTGGACACCCGGTCCCGGCCGGGCGCAGCTGCTGGCTTTCATCGACGCGGCCACGGATCCGGACAGCCCCGGCTGGATCGCGCCCGATGCGCGCCTGGCGGTCTTCGATCACGACGGCACGCTCTTGGTCGAACGACCGCGCTTCGCTCAGGCGGAATTCGTCTACGCGCGCATCCGCGAGCTGGCGCCGCAGCACCCCGAGTGGCGACGGCAGCAACCTTGGCGCGCGGTGCTCGAGGGCGATTCGCAATGGCTCGCGGCGCAGGGTCTCCGGGTCATGGCCAAACTGATGAACAGCGCTCAGGCCGGCCTGTCCCAGGACGACTACGCGGCGCTGGCCGCTGCCTTCTGGCGCGAAGCCCGCGACCCGCACTACGGGCGCGCCTGGCATGAGCTGGTGTACGCGCCGATGCAGGAACTGATCGCGCTGCTCCTGAGCCGCGGTTTCGACGTCTATATCGTGTCCGCCGGCGGCAGCGAATTCATCCGCGCGGTCGCCGGCGAGGCCTGGGGCCTGCCGCCGGAACGGGTCATCGGCTCGCGCGGCAAGACGCGCCTGCGCGAAGTCGACGGACGGCTGGTGGTCTGGCGGGCGCCCGGCATCGAATCGCTGAACGTCGGCCCGCGCAAGGCGCTGAACATTCGCGCGCTGACCGGCCGGCGGCCGGTGCTGGCCGTCGGTAATTCCGACAGCGACCTGGCGATGTTGCGCTACGCCGCGGAGACGCCGGGCGGCCTGGCCGTCGTGCTCGAGCACGACGATGCGCGGCGCGAGTTCGCCTATCGCGATGGCAGCGAGCGCCTGCGTACCGCAGCCGCCGAGGGCGGCTGGCTGCGGGTCAGCATGGCGCGGGATTTCCGGCGCGTGTTCGGCTGGGAAGAGGCCGGCGCGGCGCCTTAGCGACTGCGGGCCGCGCGCGAGGCGAAGAAGGCCCGTGACATCGACAGCGCGCGCCGCAGCCGCTCGATGTCGCCGTCGAGCAGCAGCATTTCCGCCCCGCAGCAGCCGGCCAGCCGGCGGCCGAGTTCGCGGGCCTGTCGCCGGCGCTCGCGGAATGCCTCGCGCTGCAGGCTGGCTTCCCGGTCGCCGCCGGCCAGGGGCAGGCAGGGCTCGGTGGCGGCGATCAGACGGCGGATCTCGGCCAGCGCATCGGCTGGTGAAAGGTCGGCGTCCCTGCCGGCTGGTCCGTCCATGGCCGTGGCAGCCTAGCCCGCTCGCGCCGCGCTGTCCGTTAGCTTCTTCACATTATTGCGGTAGCATTGCCCCACTGTATGCAATCGCACGGTCGCGACCGGCCGGGAACACCATGAGCGCAACCGAACCCGCAGAGACCCTG
This sequence comes from Gammaproteobacteria bacterium, assembly GCA_003695765.1. Lineage (GTDB taxonomy): Bacteria > Pseudomonadota > Gammaproteobacteria > Steroidobacterales > J054. The sequence continues at coordinate 7,864 of RFHQ01000054.1, read as the reverse complement.
TTCGACCAGGCCGCGCAGCAGGCCGTCGAACTGGGCAACGAGATCCTCGCCGACGATCCCGCCGCCGACCCCTGGGAGGTCGCGTCCGGGCTGCTGGCCGGCGCCGTCCAGTTCTGGCTGTTCTCGCGCCAGCCCTGTGACGACCCCTTCTGCGAGGCCTGCGCCGAGGTCAGCAACGCCGAGCGACGGCTGCGGCTCTTGCTGGACGAGGCACGCGAACTGGCGGAGACCAGCGAGTATTTCGAGTCGGCGCGTGATGCCGGCACCGGCACGCATTGATGCGGTTTTCACGGATTCGGGGCCGCGATGCGCTGTGCTATAGTCCGCGCCCTTTGAACCGGGTCAACCGAGAGGAACGATGGGCAAGATCAAGGTGACGGACCGCGAAGGCGAGCAGCACGAGCTGGACGTGGCCACCGGGATGAGCCTGATGGAACCGTTGCGCGATCTCGACAGCGGTGGCATCGAAGCGCTTTGCGGCGGCATGTGTTCCTGCGCCACCTGTCATGTCTTCGTCGAAGAGGAATGGTTCGCCAAGCTGGACGAGCGGCAGGACGACGAGCTGGAACTGCTCGAAGGCACGGAGTGCTACGACGAGAACAGGTCGCGGCTGGCCTGCCAGATCATCATGTCCGATGAACTCGACGGCATCACGCTGACGATCGCGCCGGAAGAATAGGTCGTGAAGCTCTATCACGTCTCCAAGTCCCGCTCGACGCGGGTGCTGTGGCTGCTCGAGGAGCTGGGGCTGGACTACGAACTCGAGACGCTGCCTTTCGACCCAGGCGCGCTGAAGAGCCCGGACTACCTCGCGATCAATCCCTTCGGCAAGGTGCCGGTGCTGGTCGACGGGCCGGTGACGATGTCGGAGTCGGTCGCGATCATTCAGTACCTGCTGGATCGTTACGGCGGGGATCGCCTGCAGCCGGATCGCGAGTCGCCCGAGTACGCGCGCTTTCTGCAATGGCTGCACTTCGGCGAATCGACTCTGATGGGACCGATCGCGGCGGTGCTCGCGAATGCGCACTTCCTGCCGCAGGAGGAGCGCGATCCGCGCGCCGCCGAGCGCAACCGGCGCACGCTGAAGGGCTACCTGGAGATTCTCGACGAGGAACTGGGGAGGCATGCCTACCTGGTCGGCGACGAGTTCACCGCGGCCGACATCGTCGTCGGCTATGCCGTCCTGCTGTTGAAGCTGTTTCGCGAATTGCCCGACGGCCTGCCGAATCTGCGCGCCTGGTTCGAACGCCTGGCCGAGCGGCCGGCCTTCAAGAAGGCGACCGCCGCCTGAGCCGCCAGCGCCGATGCCGCTGAACCCGGCCGAACTGCTCGAACGCCGCGAGACGGGCATCGAGATCGGCTGGGACGATCAGCAGGTGATGCTGTACGCCCTCGCCGTGGGCATGGGCCGCGATCCGCTGGATCCGCGCGAATTGCCCTTCGTCTACGAGGGCGCCGGTCTCAAGGTGCTGCCGAGTTTCGCCAGCGTGCTGGCCCGCTCGCGGCTGCTGGACGACTGCGGCTGGGACTACAGCCAGGTGTTGCACGGCGCCGAACGCATCGAATGGCATCGGCCGCTGACCGAGAGCGGCAGCCTGCGGCTGGCCAGCCGCGTGAGCCGCCTGCGTGATCTCGGCGAGGGCCGCGGCGCGCATATCCTGCTGGAGATCCGCGCAACGGCAGCGCGCAGCGACGCGCCGCTGTTCACCGTGGAGCGCACGCTGATCGCGCGTGCCGACGGCGGCTGCGGCGGACCGCAGGCACGCTGGCCCGCGCCGCCGCGGCTGCCCAACCGGCCGGCCGATCTCAGTTCGGCGCTGCGCACGCGCCGGGACCAGGCTCTGCTGTACCGGCTCTGCGGCGACCGCAATCCGCTGCATGCCGACCCGGCGCGGGCGCGGCGGCTCGGATTGCCGGCGCCGATCCTGCACGGCCTGTGCACCTGGGGAGTGGCCTGCCGTGCCATCCTGCGCACGATCTGCGAGTACGATCCGACCTTGTTGCGCAGTCTCGAAGGCCGCTTCTCGGCGCCGGTGCTGCCCGGTGACACGCTGGTCACGGAGATGTGGCAGCAGGCCAATACCGTGTGGTTCCGCGTGCGGGCCGAGGAGCGGGACCTCGTGGTCATCAATCACGGCCGCTGCGAGCTGGCGGCCTGACGCGGGACCGGCGCGCGCAGCCGGGCATCGGCGGCGAAGGCGCGGCCGTTCGCAGCCGCGGCCGGATCCCCCGGGGCCGGCGGGCACGGCTTGGTATCGGCGGCGGCGACAGCGTAGAATCGCGCCCCGGCGCCGGCGGCGCCGGTGACTCGGGATGGGGCGGTAGCTCAGCTGGGAGAGCGCCACGTTCGCAACGTGGAGGTCGGGAGTTCGATCCTCCTCCGCTCCACCAAATCCCTTCGTCTCCAGATACTTGCAGCATCATTCCGGTTCCGTGATCCGGATCCTTGCCGGCGGCGCGGGCGCCGGCGATCATGCGCGCCGCTGCTCGATGGAGACCCGGTTCCGGCCGGGCGACACTGGATGCTGAAGCCGCCGCTGCCGCACAACGAAACCCTGCGCCTGAAGTCGCTGCATGCCCTGCGGGTGCTGGATACAGCGCCGGAAGAGCGCTTCGACCGCGTTACGCGCCTGGCGCGCAATGTCTTCAAGGTGCCGATCGCGCTGGTCAGCCTGGTCGACCAGGATCGCCAGTGGTTCAAGTCACGCACCGGCCTCGCTGCCAGCGAAACGCCGCGGGACATTTCTTTCTGCGGGCACGCGATCTGTGGCGAGGAAATCCTTGTCGTGCGCGATGCGCGGCTCGACGAGCGTTTCCACGACAATCCGCTGGTCGCCGGCGAGCCCGGGATCCGCTTCTATGCAGGTTGCCCCTTGCACGCGCCCGACGGACTGCGCGTGGGCACGCTATGCCTGATCGACCGCCAGCCGCGCGAGTTCGGAGACAGTGACCGCGACATGCTGCAGAGCCTCTCCGAGCTGGTGGAAGCGGAGCTGGCGTCGATCGCGCTCGCCACGACCGATGAGCTGACCGGCCTGTGCAATCGCCGCGGCTTCTTCCTGGCGGCGCCACGGGCGCTGGCCTTCTGCCAGCGCAACGGCCACCCCGCAACCCTGGTCGTCATGGATCTCGATGGTTTCAAGCGGATCAACGACGAGCTGGGCCACGAGGCGGGCGATCGCGCGCTGGTGGATTTCGCCGGCTGCGTGCTGAAGGCCTGCCGCGAGTCGGACATCGTTGCGCGGCTTGGCGGCGACGAGTTCTGTGGCCTGTTCACCGGCAGCACGGCGGAGCAGCTGCGGCCGGCCTTCCGCCGCCTGCGCGAGCGCGTCGAGCGACTGAACGAGCAGCGCGAACCCGGGTACCCGCTGGGCTACTCCACCGGGGTCGCGGTCTTCGACGTCAACCGGCACTGCGATCTCGACGGCCTGCTGCGCGCGGCCGATGCGGCGATGTACGAGCACAAGCGGCGGCGTGCCGAAGGCCGCCGCAGCGCCTGAATTCGGTGTCAGACACGATTTTTGGTGCTGCAGCGCAATAAGTGTCAGACACCATTTTTTCGGCCCCGCTTGCCGCTGGTGTCGAAACTGTGAGCCGGCGCACATTGCCGGCGCAGCCCCGCGGCTTATGTTCTCCGGCAGGCAATATCTGGAAACCAGCGCCATGAAATGGTTGCGGTTCTTTACGCGCAAGCAGGAAAAGCCGGTGCGCGACAGCCGGGTCTACACGGTAGGCCGCGCACCGCGCCGTCCGCCGCGACCGGGTCCGCCGCCGGTGCCGCGCAATGTGCCCGAGCCGGACCCGATCTTCGGCGACACCGGCTCGCTGGCGATCAAGGACGACGCGGAGGATAACGCCAATCCCTACGACACCGCGTCGTGGAAGATGGATCCGGACAAAGGCTGGCGCCGGGTCGACGACGACAAGACGGTCACGCGCGATCGGGGCAAGAAAACGAGCGGCAACAACCCGTACGACACCGGCACATTTCGTAAAGGCTGGTGAAAATAGTGTCAGACACTTAACGCATCGCAGCGTCAGGTGGTGTCTGAGACGCCGGTCGCGGTTGCAGCCAGCAGCTGCGGACTCGGCTTACAGTCGCAGCCCACCGTCGATATCGAAGCAGCGTCCTGAGACGTAGTCGTTCTGCAGGATGAATTCGACCGTCTGTGCAATCTCGTCCGGCTCGCCCATGCGCCGCAGGGGGATGCCCGCCGTCAGCTTCTCGCGTGCCTCCGGTTTCATCGCCTGGACCATCTCGGTATTGATGAAGCCGGGCGCGATCGATGCGGTGCGGATGCCGTAACGCGCGAGTTCCTTCGCCCAGGCGACGGTCATCGCGTGCACGCCGGCCTTTGCGGCCGAATAGTTGGTCTGGCCCATGTTGCCGGCCCGCGAAATGCTGGAGATGTTGATGATCACGCCCTTGGCGCCGCTCTTGACCATCCGCTCCGCAGCTTCGCGACCGCAGAGAAAGACACCCGTCAGGTTGACGTCGATGACCGCCTGCCACTGGTCCATCGACATCTTCGAGACCAGCTCGCCGTCCTTGAATTTCACGAGCAAGGCGTCGCGGGTGATGCCGGCATTGTTGACCAGCGCATCGACCCGCCCGAAATCGGTTTGGACCTGGTCGAACAGGCTGATCACCTGGTCTTCTTTGGCGACATTGGCGCCGTAGCTGCGCACGGTCGCGCCGGCGCTTTCACAGGCGGCCGCGCAGTCGGCGATGCTGCCGGCATCGAGATCGACCAGCGCCAGCGCGGGCCGATGCGGCGCCAGCCGCTTGGCCATGGCGGCGCCTAGGCCGCGAGCCGCGCCGGTAATCACGATCACCCTGTCTTTGATATCCATCTTTCTTCTCCGCTTTCTCTTGGCGTGCCGAGCGACAGGCCGGGTATCTTACCGGCTGGGCCAGCCGCGGTGAAAGCTGGCCGTCGCGGTTGCTTGGCCGCCGCGGCGGCGGACATCGCTCGGCGGCCGGTTGGCAGCGATCCGAGTTAAGGTCACTGCCCCAGAACTGGCAGAGGGACAGATCGTGCAGGAGAAATTCAGGCTCGACGGACGGGTGGCCATGGTCACGGGCGCAAGCAGCGGGCTCGGCTGGCACTTCGCCTGCGTGCTCGCGACTGCTGGAGCCACCGTGGTCGCTGGCGCGCGTCGCGAGGAACGGCTCCGCGAACTGGTCGAGACAATCGCCGCAGCCGGCGGCCGGGCCGTCGCCGTGCCGCTGGACGTCACGAGCGAGGTGTCGGTGACGGCGGCCTTCGACCAGGCAGAGGCTGAAGCCGGTCTCGTGGACCTCGTCGTCAACAACGCCGGCATCGGTTGGGGCGGCCGTCTGGAGGAGATGCCGGCCACCGAGTGGCAGCGGACGCTGGACACCAACTTGAGCGGCGTGCACTTCACGGCGGCTGAGGCAGCTCGGCGCCTGATCCGTGCTGGCAAGCCGGGCAGTATCATCAATATCGCGTCGATCCTTGGCTTGCGCGTCTCGCCCGGCAACGCGGCCTACAACGCGACCAAGGCAGCGGTCATCCACCTGACCCGCAGCCAGGCGCTGGAATGGGCACGCCATGGGATCCGGGTCAACGCCTTGTGCCCGGGATTCTTCGAGTCGGAGATGACAGCTGACATGCTGGCCTCGAAGCACGGTCAGCGACTGCTCAGGCGGGTACCGATGCGCCGCGCTGGCCGCCATGAAGAACTCGATGGCCCGTTGCTGTTGCTTGCCTCCGAGGCGGGCTCCTTCATGACCGGGACCACACTGGTCGTCGACGGCGGGCACCTCTGCAGCAGCCTCTGAAAATGGTGTCAGACATGAATTCTCGGAAAATCGTGTCTGACACCCATTGGTTGCTGCGCAGCAGCTAGGGTCTGAGACTATTTTGTGGCACCAAGCAGCCGGCGCCAGAAGCCACTCGGTGCCGATGGCTGCAGGTCTTCCAGGTGCCGGGCTGGCTGGCCGTCGACGGCGCCGGTGTGCATCGCCTGGAAGGCTGCTTCGAGCGAGCGAGTGTAGCGTTCGAGATCGAAATACGGCGAATTCCGCCGTGCCGACGACAGGCGCTCGCGCAGCCCGGCGAGCGCGCCCGCATCGGTTGCCAGCGCCAGCGCGCGTTCGCGGTACTGATCCGCGGTCCCGGCCACGAGTTCCGGCAGCCCGGCCGCCTGCAGCTGGCTGGCGGCCACCCGCCCGGCAAAGGTCTCGCCCCGCATCGTCAGCACCGGCAGGCCCGCGAGCAAAGCATCGCTGGTCGTCACGTGTCCGTTGTAATACCGCGTATCCAGAAACAGGTCGGCATGCCGCAGTTGCCCGAGATGCTCCGCGACCGTCGGCGTGCGTTGCTTGAAAACCAGTCGTTCCGCGTCCACGCCATGCTTCTCCGCCTCGTCTCGCAGCCTGTCCATGACCGCTGTTGTTGCCCCGGCGAGCCAGAGCACGCTGCCGGGCACGTCCCGCAGCAGCGACATCCACAGTTCGAAGTCGGCCGGGTTCAGCTTGTACGGATTATTGAAACAGGCAAAGACGAAACCATCCTCGGGCAGTCCCAGGCTGGCGCGATCGGCGTCGCCCGGCTCGATCGCGCGCTCGCCGCCGCCAGGAAAGAAACTGTCTGGGAGCCAGGCGACCTTTTCGCTGTAATGCGGGCGATGTTCGGCCGGCAGCACCACACGGTCCGCGATGATGTAGTCCATCCAGCTCGCGCCCATCGTGCCCGGATACCCCAGGTAGTTGACCTGCACCGGCGCCGCGCGCATGGCAAAGATTCCGGGCCGGCTGTTCTGGGTGTGGCCCATCAGATCCACGGCGATGTCGATGCCCGACTCCCGGGCCAGCTGCGCGATCTCGTTGTCGCTGAGGTCCCGGACTTCGGCGAAGCGGTGCACGGCCGATACGATACGCCGGCGCAACGGCGCATCGCTGTCGGGCCCGAAGGAAAACGCGGTGACGCGAAACCGCCGGCTGTGAGACTCCAGCACGCCGGCCAGCAATTGCGCGACCGGGTGATCGTGAAAATCGGCGGAAAAGTACCCGACGTGGATGCGGCGCCGCGCCCGGGTCGGCGACAGAGGCCTGCCAGCGGCCGGCAAAATCTCGCTCACGTACAACTCCGCGCAGCGTTTCTGTTGCGACAGGTCCAGCGGCGTGGGCAAGTCATAGAACGGCGCGCACACCGGCCGCCCCTGCTCGATGCCGCGGGCGATTTCGCGGTACAGCTGCTCGAGCCCGTGCCAGTCGCAGAGTTTCTGCCGGCAGTGCAGGAGCTGCCCGGGCAGCCATGGCATATCCGGCGCCAGCTTGCGGGCGCGCTCGAAGCTGTCACGCGCTTCCGAGAAACGCGACAGCGCCTGCAGCGCCAGGCCGCGATCGTAGTGAGCGCGCGCATAGCGCGGATCGCTCGCGAGCGCCCGATCGCAGGCGGCGATGGCCTCCTCGTAGCGCCAGAGTTGCAGCAGCAGGTCGCCGCGGTTGTAATGCGCTTCGGTGAAGTCCCGGTCGATTTCCGCGGCGCGCTCGAAGCTCGCCAGCGCCTCGTCGAGGCGATGCAGCTTCTTCAGTGCGGCCCCGCGATTGTTCCAGCAGACGGCATCGCCGGGTTCCGCTGCCAGTGCCGCATCGTAGTCGGCCAAGGCGTCCGCGCAGCGGCCCAGGGCCAGCAGCAGGTTGCCACGCGCGCGGCGCAGCGCCGGCAGCTCCGGACACTGCGCGATCAGTTCGTCACAGGCGGCGACCGCGGCATCGATCCGCCCGGCGCTGCGCAGGATATCGAGCAGGCAGGCCAGCGCCGCCCCGTTGCCTGGATCGGCCGCGAGTTGCTGGCGACACAGCATCTCGGCATCCGCGAGCCGGCCCTTGCGC
>RFHQ01000216.1 GCA_003695765.1 Gammaproteobacteria bacterium | reverse complement strand
CATGGACGGCCTGGAGGTCCTGCGCCAGTGGCGCGCGGCCGGGCGGACCTTTCCGGTGCTGATCCTGACCGCACGCGGGCGCTGGAACGAAAAGGTGCAAGGCCTGGAGAGCGGCGCCGACGACTACCTGGTCAAGCCCTTCCATGTCGAAGAGGTGCTGGCGCGCTTGCGCGCGCTGGTGCGGCGGGCCAGCGGTTGGGCCGATCCGGTGTTGCGTGCCGGCGGCATCGAGGTCGATACCGCGCAGCAGCGGGTGCAGGTCGACGGCCGCGAGATCAACCTGACGGCCTACGAGTATCGCTTGCTCGAATACCTGGCACTGCATACCGGGCAGGTGATCTCCAAGACCGATCTCGCCGAACATCTCTACGAGGAAGACGCCGACCGCGACAGCAACGTACTAGAGGTGCTGGTCGGCCGCCTGCGGCGGAAGCTGGATCCTGAGCGCCGCCGGCAGCCGATCGAGACCCTGCGCGGGCGCGGCTACCGGCTGCGCGCGGAGACCGGTGCCGGCAGCGGCTGACAACGGGCCGGCGCCGCGTCGCTGGTCGCTGCGCCGCCGCCTGCTGCTGGCCGGCAGCGTCATCGTCATCGCCTTCATGCTGCTCGCCGGCGTCAGCCTGGAGCAGGCATTTCGCAGCAGCGCGCTGGAGGCGCTGCGCGACCGGCTGCAGGCGCGTATCTATATGCTGATGGGCGCGGCCGAGTTCACCGCCGACGGCGAGCTGCGCATGCCGGAGGCCTTGCCGGAACCGGCGCTGGCGGTGCCCGACTCCGGGCTGCTCGGCGCGATCGGCGATGCCAGCGGGCGTCTGCTGTGGCAGTCGGAATCGAGTCTCGCGGTGGCCCTGCGTTACCCGCCGGCGGTCACGCCGGGTGAGCCGGTGATCGCCGAGGTCGATGCCGACGGCGAACGCTACTTCGTGCTCGCCTATCCGGTGATCTGGGAACTGGAGTCCGGCGAGGAACTGCGCAGCGTGTTCTATGCAGCCGAAACGCGTGAGCGCTTCGCGGCTGAAGTGAGCGCGTTTCGCCGCAGCCTCAGCACCTGGCTAGGCGGGGCCACGCTGCTGTTGCTGTTGCTGCAGGCCGCGATGCTCGCGTGGATATTGCGGCCGCTGGACCGGATGAGCGCGGAACTGGCTGCCATCGAGGCCGGCGAGCGCGAGGCGCTGGGTGGCGGTTATCCGGACGAGCTGCGGCCGCTGGCGGATAACCTCAATGGCCTGATCCGGAGCCGGCAGGCGCGGCTGCGACGTTATCGCGATGCGCTGGCGGATCTCGCGCACAGCCTGAAGACACCGCTGGCCGTGCTGCGCAGCCTGGCTTCGGCGGAACTGCCGCCGGATCGCCGCCACGGTATGGAAGAACAGCTCGACCGCATGCAGCAGACGATCGATTACCAGCTGCAGCGGGCGGCCACGTCGGGGCGCTCGCCATTGAGCGGCACCGTGCGGGTCGGTCCCGAAGTTGCGCGCGTGGTCGCGGCGATGGAAAAGGTGCACGGCGACAAGGGGCTGGTGATCGAACAGCGGGTCGACGAACAGGCACGTTTCCCCGGTGAGGCTGGGGATCTCGCCGAGATTCTCGGCAACCTGCTCGACAATGCCTGCAAGTGGGCGCGCAGCTACGTCGGCATCAGCGTGCGGAATCTGCGCGGGACCGGCGGGCGTGACTGGCTCGAGATCATCGTCGACGACGACGGGCCCGGGATCCCGCCGGCACAACGCGACGCCGTGCGCCGCCGCGGCGTACGAGCCGATTCCCGCCAGGCCGGCCAGGGCATCGGGCTGGCGGTCGTGCATGAGATCGTCGTCGAAATCTATGGCGGGCAACTGGTGATCGAAGACTCGCCGGCCGGCGGCGCCCGCCTCCGCCTGCGTCTCTGAAATGGTGTCAGACACCATTTCTTGATTTGGTGTCAGAGATGAATTTCGCGCGCCTTAATAGTGTCTGACACGAAAACATGCCTTTTGAAACAGAAAATTGTAAGACACTGACGGAGACGGAAAACCGTGTCAGACACCAATTACGCTGCTGCTCAAAATCATATCTGACACTAATTAGAAGGCGGCATCGCGGCTGTCGTCGACTGCATGGAACACCTTGCCGATGCAGGCGGCACGGCCCAGGCAGTACATGGTCAGATCGGCAAGATCCTCTCGGCTGACGGTGCCGAGGACGGTTTTGTCTTCCGCCAGGCGTGCCTGACCACTGGCGGGGGTTCCAACCGCCAGCACCCGCCCGTTGCGGATGATGGTGTACGGCAGGCCGCTGTCTTTCAGCAGGCGCTCGGCTGCCCCCTTGTCCTCCATGACGGTCAGCATGCTGTCGAAGGGTACATCGGGGAAATTCCCGCGATTGTCACCGGCCCCGACCGACCCATGCAGAATGAACTGCCGGATGCCGGAATACTGCAGTCCCGCGAGCATGTTGCTCATCGCTTCGGCGTAGAAACGCTCCCGCTCACGATCCTTCGACGTGGCGTCGATCGCTACGTCGAAGCGGCGACCGGCCACTGCCGCCGTCACGCTGCCGGCCTCAGTCAGATCCCCTGTCAGATAATCGACCTGCACACCGGCCAGACGCTCACGACTCGACTGCGGCCGGGCGAAGACGGTGACTCGGTGTCCCGCTGCAACGAGTCGCTGTGTAATCGCCGCACCCAGTCGCCCGGTACCGCCGAAGAGCAGAACGTCGAGATCGCCGGGCGATCCGGTCGCCAGCCGGCCGCTGCCGCGTTCACTCTCCGCAGGGCGCACTCGCAGGCGCACCGCTGTCGCCACCAATCCGGCGGCCGACCCAGTCCAGCATCCGTGCGAAACTTGCCGGCGCCTCGAGATGCAATGCCGAGTCATGCCCGGTATCCGGCAACATCACCATCTCCAGGCAACTGGCCGGTCCAAAGTAGGCCTCTTCATGAGCAATGGTCGCCGCATGATTCTTGCAATCCAGATCTCCGCCGCAGACCACGAAATCGTCATCGCCCAGCAAGAGTAGAACCGGCACGCGCAGTTCGCGCGACTGAGGACCAAAGTACTTGCTTGCCGAAATCGTCTCGCCGATCGTCGTCGGTTGTCGGTTCGCCTCGTCTACCGCAATCACCGCCGGATCGGCGTTGCCGGGTGTATAGAAGATTTCCTTGCGCATGCCGGGTTTCGAGATCAGGTAGGTCGGGTCGATGATTTTACCTGCGAACGGCCCCTTGAAGGCTGCAAAGTCAACGCCCTCCCGCATCGCCATGATAAAACCCGGATTCGTGTTGTGCGCGAAGCCGGTCAGAACGATGCCGTCGACCTGGTCAGGACGCGCAAGCGCATGGGCAATGGCCGTGACCGATCCGAAGGAATGTCCCACCGTGACGACCCCGGCGAAATCGTGTTGCTGACTCAGAACTTCAAGCAGCTGAGCGAGCACATAGGCATGTCGGTCGACGGTCAGCAGCGCGCCGAATGGATGATCGCTTTCACCGAGTCCTGGCCGGTAATAGTTGAAGGTCGCGTAGCCGGCCTGCCATGCCGCGCGCACGTACGAATAGCGATCGGGCTGATAGGGAAAATCCCAATAGAGCGTGCCATAGCCCGAGCCCGATAGCAGCACCTGCAGCACCCGCCCATCCGGCTCTTCCGGTGCACACAGTTCACCGACGATGTCGTAACGGAACAGGCCGCGCGGTCCGAGCTTGACCGGGATCCTCAGACGCTCACAGCGAACGGCGGCCGGCGGCGGCGTCGCCGCCAAGTCGATGCCCGGCGGCACGTTCAGCGGCGTGGGCAGCCCCCCGGACTTGACATAGAGGACGCCGGCGAGCAGCAAGATCATGGCCAGCAGCACGGCAACGCTGCCGGCGAGTCGTTTCAGTAGCGTCATCGTCAATTACTCTTCCGGCGTGACCGGTGCGTCGTCAGCAGTCGTAACCAACGTGCCCGGTTGCATCTCCCCAGTCGCCAGCGCCTTGATGTACTCGACGGTGGGCAGGTGGCAATAGCTCTGACCCTGTACCTTCTCGGGGAGAAACATCGTGATCCAGCTGTCGTAGTCCTGGAACAGACCCGGCGAGTTCAGGTGAACCTTGCCGTCGTCGCCGCGGTAACTGAGCTGGAAGTCGGCGAGATAACTGCGCCCGGTGATATAGGGTTCGTTGTCGTCGACGACGATCGCGGCGGCGCGCTCGGCCGCCTGCGTATCGGT
>RFHQ01000053.1 GCA_003695765.1 Gammaproteobacteria bacterium | reverse complement strand
GTGTCGCCGGGCCTGGTTCCGGCCCGGCCAGCGCGCGCAACCCGCTGCGGATCACGTAGTAATCCTCCGGCTCCGGCGACAGCAGCACGACCGGCACATCCGGCTGGTCCTTGTGCACCGGGTAGCGCGGCAGGCTGGCGCGCACCAGGTTGCCGCCGCTGAGGTCGATCTCGACGTCGAGCACATCGGTGTGCACCGAGACGAGTTGCCGCGGCGTGGCTGCCCCGGCCTCGCTCTGCGCTGCGGCCGGTGCCGCTTCCGCGGCCTCCGGCAGGGCCGGCAGTTCCTCGGCAGCCGTTGCCGCGGGCGATTCCTCGCCGCCGGAGGTCGCGGCTGCCGGCGCGGCCGTTGCGGGTTCAGCAGCCGGTGGCGTCGCATAATCGAGTTGCCAGGTCTGCCAGCTCATGAACAGCAGCAGGCCCAGGCCCAGCCAGAGAAACAGTCGCAGGTTATCCATCTGCACGATCGCCGCCCTCTTCGGCCGATTGCGTTTTCGCGGCCACGCGCTGCCAGTGCCGCGCCAGGCTCGCTCGCAATGCGCCGGCACCGGCCGCCGCTGCCTCCGGTCCCGCCATCACGACGATGTCCACGGCAGGCAGGCCCGGCCGCGCATGGCGAAAGCTCTCGCGCACCTGGCGCTTGAGCCGGTTGCGGTCGACGGCGCGTGGCACGCGCCGCCGCGAGATCGCCAGCCCCAGCCGTGGGCGACCCAGTTCATTGTGACAGAACAGCAGCGTGAAGAACGCATCCCGTGAACGCCTCGGCCTCGCGAAGACGGCCTGGAAATCGCGCCGGCTGAGCAGGCGATCCGCTCGCGAGAATGCTCCGCTGCTGCTCACCGTCGCGGGCCCTGCTCCCGCCCGGATCGCCGGACGCTGCGGCCGCGGTCGCGCCCGCGGCGGCTCAGACGGTCAGCCGGGCGCGACCCTTGGCGCGCCGGCGCTTCAGTACCTGGCGGCCGGCGCGTGTGGCCATGCGGGCCCGGAACCCGTGCGTTCGCTGCCGCTTCGTGCGGCTGGGTTGATAGGTGCGTTTCATCGCTGCGAAACCTTCAGAAAAACAACGGGATAGAGCCCCAAAAAGAGGCGGCAAGGTTACGCAGGCTGCCGGCGGCTGTCAACCGGCGCCGGCCTGTGGATAACTCCGGCGCGCAGGTATATCCTTCTCGACCGCCTTCCCGATAACAACGAACCGCCCAACTTGGACAGGAACGTGCAGGCCTCGATCTGGCATCACTGCATCAGCCAGTTGCGCTCGGACTTGCCGGAGCAGCAGTTCAACACCTGGATCCGGCCCCTGCAGGCGGTCGAAGACGAACGCACGCTGCGCCTGCTGGCACCGAACCAGTTCGTCGTCAACTGGATCGACAGCCACTGCCTGGACCGGATCCGCAAGGTGGCACAGCGCAACGGCCGCGTGCTGGAGGTCATCCTCGAAGTCGGCAGCGTGCCGGCCGGCGAGCCGGTCGTGGCCGCTGCCCCGGCCACGGCACCCGCGGGCCAGGCGCCGGCCGTGATCGGCGGCCGCCTGAACCGCGAGCACACTTTCGATCGTTTCGTCGAGGGCAACAGCAACCAGCTCGCCCGGGCGGCCGCGATGCAGGTGGCCACGAACCCCGGTGGCGCGTATAACCCGCTGTTCATCTACGGCGGCGTGGGCCTGGGCAAGACCCACCTGATGCAGAGCATCGGCAACGCGATGCTGGACGAGCGGCCCGCAGCGCGCGTCGCCTATGTGCACTCCGAGCAGTTCGTCGGCGACATGGTCAAGGCGCTGCAGCACAACACGATCAACGACTTCAAGCGGGCCTACCGCAGCCTCGACGCTCTGTTGATCGACGACATCCAGTTCTTCGCCCGCAAGGACCGCAGTCAGGAAGAATTCTTCCATACTTTCAATGCCTTGCTGGAGGGCCAGCGGCAGATCGTGCTGACCTGCGATCGCTACCCGAAGGAGGTCGATGGGCTGGAGGAACGGCTGAAGTCGCGCTTCGGCTGGGGCCTGACGGTCGCGATCGAACCACCGGAGCTGGAGACCAGCGTGGCGATCCTGATCAGCAAGGCGGCGGACGAGGGCATCGAACTGCCGGAGGAAGTCGCCTTTGTCATCGCCCAGCGGATCCGCTCGAACGTGCGCGAGCTGGAGGGCGCGCTGCGGCGGGTGATCGCGACCTCGGCCTTCACCGGGCGCCCGATCACGCTGGACTTCGCGCGCGACGCGCTGCGCGATCTGCTGGCGCTTCAGGACAAGCTGGTGACGATCGAGAACATCCAGAAGACCGTCGCGGAATACTTCAAGATCCGGATCGCCGACCTGTTGTCGAAACGGCGCAGCCGCTCGATCACGCGGCCGCGGCAAATCGCGATGGCCCTGGCGAAGGAACTGACCAGTCACAGCCTGCCGGAGATCGGCGACGCCTTCGGCGGCCGCGACCACACGACGGTGTTGCACGCCTGCAAGCGCGTCAAATACCTGCGGGAGACCGAGACCCGGGTCAACGACGACTACAAGAACCTGCTGCGGACGCTGTCGACGTGAGCAGGCCGTGGACAGCACCAGGCAAGCGACGGGCCACAGCTTGTGCAAGACCTGTGGACAGCTGCGGTGGCCGCGGCCGGACACAGCTTATCCACAGGCTCCGGCCAGGCCCCCCGCCGGTTTGCGCACAGCTAAAATAGATTTAACTTATTGAATTTAAAGTTATTATTTTGGTTTTCCCGTCGTATCCAGCCGCTTAATTACAGTAATCATTTAATAAACAAAGATCGATTCATTACAGGTAACAGGCATGAAGCTGACCATCTCGCGCGAGTCCTTGTTGAAACCCCTGCAGGCCGTGATCGGCGTCGTGGAACGCCGCCAGACCATGCCGATTCTGGCCAATGTGCGCCTGGTCGCGGCGGACGGCGGGCTGACGGTCACGGCGACGGACCTGGAAGTGGAACTCCAGGCCCGGACTGGAGCGGACAAGCTCGAACGCGGCGGCGAGATCACGGTGCCGGGCCGCAAGCTGCTGGACATCTGCCGGGCGCTGCCGGACGGCGTGGACATCCGCTTGCAGCTGGACGGCGACCGGCTGCAGCTCCGATCCGGGCGCAGCCGTTTCGTGCTGTCGACCTTGCCGGCGGAGGATTTCCCGGTCATCGACGACATCGAAGCGAGCAATGAGTTGCGGCTGCCACAGGCGGACTTCGGCGCGCTGCTGGATCGGACCCATTTCGCCATGGCGCAGCAGGATGTGCGCTACTACCTGAACGGGCTGCTGCTCGAGGTCGGCGCGGACCGCCTGCGCGCGGTGGCGACGGACGGCCACCGGCTGGCGCTGTCGGAGATCGAGATCGACGGCGCGCGGACCAGCCAGCAGGTGATCGTGCCGCGCAAGGGCGTGCTGGAACTGCAGCGCCTGCTGGAGAACGACGGCGAAATCGCGCTGGCGATCGGGCCGAAGCACCTGCGCGCGCGCCTGGACCACATCCAGTTCACGTCGAAGCTGATCGACGGCCGGTTTCCGGATTATCAGCGCGTGATCCCGGATCCGAAGGACAACGTGTTGCGGGCGGACCGGGACGCCTTGCGGCGGGCGCTGCAGCGGGCGGCGATCCTGTCCAACGAAAAGTACCGCGGCGTGCGGCTGGAGGTGACGGCGGACCAGCTGACCATCCAGGCGAACAACCCGGACCAGGAAGAGGCGCAGGACGAGGTCGAGGTCGAATACCAGGGCACGCCGCTGGAGATCGGCTTCAACGTGACTTATCTGCTGGATGCGCTGGGCGCGGTCGAAGGCGATGCGGTCGAGGTCGGATTCGTCGATGCGAACAGCAGTTGCCTGATTCATGCGCCGGGCGTCGAGCAGACCCGCTACGTCGTGATGCCGATGCGGCTTTGACCGGCCGCGATCCGCAGCCCGAAACGCCCGGCGTGTCACCGGCGCGCCTGTCGGCGCTGAGCTTGCAGGAATTCCGCTGCTTCGAGTCCGCCGGCCTGGAGGCCGTGGCCGGTGTGAACCTGATCACGGGCCGCAATGCCAGCGGCAAGACCAGCCTGCTGGAAGCGATCTACCTGCTCGGCCGCGGGCGCAGCTTCCGGGTGCCGAGGCTCAGCGCGCTCGTGCGTCACGGCGCGGCGGAGGCCGTGGTCTTCGGTCAGGTTGGCGCCGGGGATGAGCGGCGGCGGCTCGGGATCCGCCTGGGCGCGGCCGGCACGGAGGTGCATGTGGACGGGCGGTCCGGGCAGCCGATTGCCCAGCTCGCGGCCGCGTTCCCGGTGCAGCTGATCGATCCGCAGGTGCACGACCTCGTCCAGGGCGGGCCGGGTGAGCGCCGGCGCTTCCTGGACTGGGGAGTGTTTCACGTGAAACATGAGTTTCTGCCGGCCTGGCAGCGGTATCGCCGTGCACTGCAGCAGCGCAACGCCGCCATCCGGGCCGGTGCCGGTCCCGGCCAGCTCGCGGCCTGGGATCAGGAACTGGCGCCGGCCGGCGAGACCGTCGATCGGCTGCGCCGCGAATACGTCGATGGCTTGTCACCGAAAATCTCCGAATATGCCGCGAAAATGTTGCTAAATGACGTTAAAATCGTTTATCAAGCGGGCTACAGCGAGGCGGGCGGGCTCGCCGAAGCGCTGCGGTCCGCAGTCGATCGCGACCGGGCGGCCGGCAGCACGCAGCTCGGGCCGCACCGCGCCGAACTGCGCATCGAGGCCGGTGGCCAACCCGCCCGCCATCGCCTGTCGCGGGGTCAGCAAAAGGCGCTCGCCGCCAGCCTGGTGCTGGCGCAGGCCGATCATCTCCGCGAGAGCACGGGCCGGGCCCCGGTCCTGCTGATCGACGAACCGGCCGCGGAACTCGACGGCGAGCGGCTCGGCGCGCTGCTGGACACGATCGCGGCCCTGGACGGGCAGGTGTTCATCACCGCGTTGACGGCCGACAGCCTGCCGCTGACGCCGGCAAGGCAGTTTCACGTGGAACGAGGCGAAGTCGCGGTTCTGCTATAATTGTCCGGTTGTTTTGCAGGACGCCTCATGCCCAAGGGAAATCGCTACGATTCCAGTAATATCAAGGTCTTAAAGGGCCTCGATGCGGTGCGCAAACGCCCGGGCATGTACATCGGCGACACCGATGACGGCACCGGCCTGCACCACATGGTCTTCGAGGTCGTCGACAACTCGATCGACGAGGCCCTGGCCGGTCATTGCCGGGAAATCCAGGTCACGATCCACGCGGACGAATCGGTGACCGTGGCCGACGACGGGCGCGGCATCCCGGTCAACGAGCACCCGGAAGAAGGCCGCTCGGCCGCCGAAGTCATCATGACCGTGCTGCATGCCGGCGGCAAGTTCGACGACAACTCCTACAAAGTCTCGGGCGGCCTGCACGGCGTCGGCGTCTCGGTGGTCAATGCGCTGTCGGAAGAACTGCAGCTGACGATCTGCCGCGACGGCCACATCTATCAGCAGACCTACCGGATGGGCGAGCCGCAGGGACCGCTCGAGCTCACCGGCGATACCGATCGCACCGGCACGACGATCCGCTTCAAGCCCAGCAGCGAGATCTTCAGCAACATCGAGTTTCACTACGACGTGCTGGCCAAGCGCCTGCGCGAACTGTCCTTCCTGAACTCCGGCGTGCGCATCCAGCTGCGCGACGAGCGCGACGGCCGCGAAGACCTGTTCGAGTTCGACGGTGGCATCCGTGCCTTCGTCGAGCACCTGAACCGGAACAAGACGCCGGTGCATCCAAGCGTGCTGCACTTCTGCAGCGAGCACGACGGCATCACGGTCGAGGCCGCGTTGCAGTGGAACGACGGTTACCAGGAAAACATGTTCTGCTTCACGAACAACATCCCGCAGAAGGATGGCGGGACGCACCTGGCCGGGTTCCGCGCGGCCCTGACACGCACGCTGAACAGTTATATCGAACGCGAACTGTCGCACCGCAAGGATCGCGTGCAGACCTCCGGCGACGATGCGCGCGAAGGGCTGACCGCCGTGCTGTCGGTCAAGGTCCCGGACCCGAAGTTTTCGTCGCAGACCAAGGACAAGCTGGTCTCGTCCGAGGTCAAGGGCGTGGTCGAGGCGGCGGTCGCCGAGAAACTCGGCGAGTTCCTGCTCGAACACCCGCAGGAAGCGAAGGTCATCGTGGCCAAGATCATCGACGCGGCGCGCGCGCGCGAGGCCGCCCGCAAGGCGCGCGAGATGACCCGCCGCAAGGGCGCGCTCGATGTCGCCGGCCTGCCGGGCAAGCTCGCCGACTGCCAGGAAAAGGATCCGGCGCTATCGGAGATCTTCCTGGTCGAGGGTGATTCGGCCGGCGGCTCGGCGAAGCAGGGCCGCGACCGGCGCACGCAGGCCATCCTGCCGTTGAAAGGCAAGATCCTGAACGTCGAGAAGGCCCGCTTCGACAAGATGCTGTCGTCGCAGGAGGTCGGCACGCTGATCACGGCGCTCGGCTGCGGCATCGGCCGCGAGGACTTCGATCCGGACAAGCTGCGCTATCACCGGATCATCATCATGACCGACGCCGACGTGGACGGCTCGCACATCCGTACGCTGCTGCTGACTTTCTTCTACCGGCAGATGCCGGAGCTGATCGAACGCGGCCACGTCTACATCGCGCAGCCACCGCTGTACAAGGTCAAGCGCGGCAAACAGGAGCACTATGTCAAGGACGACGCGGAGCTGAACGCCTACCTGCTGAACGTCGCGCTGGAGAAGGCGGCCCTGCATGTCAGCGCCGAGGCGCCGCCGATCAGCGGCACGGCCCTGGAAAGCCTCGCCGGCGACTACATGAACGTCATGAGCATGCTCGATCGGCTGGCCCGCCGCTACGACCGCGCGATGCTCGAGCAGCTGATCTATGTGCCGGCACTCACCGCCGAGATCCTGGCCGACGAACAGGCCCTCGCCGACTGGTGCCAGGCCTTCGAGGACGGGCTCCGCCATGCAGTCAACGGTTCCGGCGCCCGCTACCGGGTGCAGCCGGAAACCGGCGAGCAGGGCGTCACCGGCATCACGGTCACGCGCAGCCGTCACGGTACCCAGGAGAAGCTGACCCTGCCGGAAAGCTTCTTCGGCAGCCCGGAATACGAGCGCATCGCCGCGCTGGGCCGGGAACTGCACGAACTGATCGGCGCCGGCGCCTGGGTACAGCGCGGTGAGCAGCGGCAGGAGATCGGCAGCTTCCGCGAAGCGATGGAGTGGCTGCTGGCCGAGGCCCGCAAGGGCCAGACGATTCAGCGCTACAAGGGCCTCGGCGAGATGAACCCGGAACAGCTCTGGGAGACCACGGTGAATCCCGCGACCCGCCGGCTGATGCAGGTGCGCATCGAGGACGCCGTGGCCGCCGACGAGATCTTCACGACGCTGATGGGCGACCACGTCGAGCCGCGTCGGGAGTTCATCGAGCGCAATGCGCTGACGGTGGAGAATCTCGACGTCTGACGCGGGCGTCTGAACCAGCTACCCGGCGCGCATCGCCCGGGACACTCCCTGACGCAATCGAGCGCTATCTGACTAACAGCGATCGCAGAACACGCTGTACTGCCAGCCCTCAGGATGGCTGGCCTATACTCCTGTCACAACAGCGTGCGCGTCACGCCAGGACGCGACAGCTCGCGGTGCAAGGCCGCAAAGCCCGGCGCCGGACGTGCGTTCAGCAGCGGCGTCTTCGCGTATAGCCTGCCAACATCGCACGCGATGCCCGAGCCGCGTCCGGTGCCCGACACGTCGACGGTCCATGCGGGTTATTCTCCCTATACGCAGCTCGACCAAGAAAGATTCGGTTGCTAGTTTAGCGGTTCGATACGAATCGCACTTCTGACCGCCAGTCAACGAGGCGACCATAAGTTAGCAGACTCTTGATGCTTGCTGCCTGTCCGGACGCCCAAGGGACATCGCTCGTCGCCGACACCGTGGCATCGACGGCAATCGTAGAGACCTGATCACGGATGAGAAAACACCTTGCTCTGAGCACGGCGATCACCACGCTGTTCAGCGTTGGCGCGCTTGCGCAACCTGCTGGCTTTGACGCCGAAACCCACCGCGAGATGCTCAACAAGATGATGGAGTGCAGCGCGTGGAGCGAAGCTGAGTGCGCCGATACCTGCAGCGCCGCAACTCGATCGTTCTCAGATGTTGTCGCCGGCGATCAGGACGCCATTACCGAGTGTCGCAAGCTCTACGTTCCGGCGGAGGCTCGTGGCCGGCGATTCATAGCTACAAACCTTCCTCGACCGGGTAGCAGCCACCGGTTTGGTGTCGTGCCCTCGACTCTCTAACCCACCGCCGAGACATGGCCCGAAGCGAAGGCAAGGCGATCAGGCTTAGCCGTGATACCCGCTCCACCAACGTGACCAGCACGGCCCCGCCGGTCATAGCTCCCGTAGCGCTTCCTGCGCGGCTTCTGGCAACGCAGGTGGCGATACATTGGAGCTTTTTCTTCTGCCGTTAGCGCGGCAGGCCATCCGCGTATTTGCTGAGCGCGACGTGCGCCAGCGTGCCGGCACACTTGCTGCAGCGACACTCGCTTGCCGCTCTGTTATCTCGGGATCGCTTATGCCCTGCTCCTCCTAGACAAAGCAGAAGCGTCATGGATCCGAACTCAGGTAAAAAGGGTGCCGTTTACGTAGCGCTTACGTCTGACTTGAGCATTACGCCTCCGAAACGGTGTTTTCTGACCTTGACATACTAAATAGTGTATAAATATCCTTTATGGTATGTGGCAGATTCTGGAGCACCGCCGTGTCGTTCGGCGCTTGGCAAAGCTGCCTCTGGAGATTCTGAAACGATACGAGAAATGGAAAGATATCGTGACGCTGTCTGGCCCGCCGGGATTAGCGGAAATCAGGGGCTTCAACGATGAGCCTTTGCGGGGCGAATGGAAAGGTCACCGCTCATCGCGGCTCGGTGGCCAGTTTCGCGTCATTTACAAGGTTGAGAGCGAACGTGTCACCGTCAAGGTCATCGACCTGACGGCGCATGACTATCGGAAGAAGTAGCGATGAATGAATTTCGCAGGGCCAGAAAGATGGTCGACGTCTCGCCGGGAGAATCGGTGCGGATTCTTCGCGAGTTGCAAGGCCTGAGCCAGAACGAGCTAGCGAGGCTGACTGGAATTCCGCAATCAACCATTTCAGCGATCGAGAATGACCGCGTCCGCCTGGGTGTAGAACGGGCCAAGGTTCTGGCGCGGGCATTGCGTTGTCATCCGGCGGTGCTCGTCTTTCCTGGCTGGGACGTCAAGGTTGAGTCCGCCGCTTGATGAGGACAGGCCACGTTCGGCGCTCAGCGCTCGGCTTCGGCCCGCAGCTCTGCGATCGTCGCCTCCACCCAGGCCTGGATCTCTTCGTTGACCTCGCGCGGGTCGCGCCCGGCCGGGTCGACCGGCTCGCCGATCACGAAACGCACGGTGCCGGGGCGCTTGCGCAGCCCCCGCCGCGGCCAGTAATAGCCGGCGTCGTGCGCGACCGGCACCAGCTTGCGGCCGGCCGCCTGCGCCAGCAGTGTGCCGCTGAGGCCGTAGCGGCGGGTCTCGCCCGGCGCCATGCGCGTGCCCTCGGGGAAGACCATGACCCAGATGCCGTCGGCCAGCCGGCGCTTGCCCTGGTCGATCACCTGCTGCACCGCCGAGCCGCCGGCGCGCCGGTCGATCGCGATCGGCTGCAGCGTTGCCAGCGCCCAGCCAAAGAAGGGTACCCACAGGAGTTCCCGCTTCAGCACCCAGGTCTGACGCGGGAAGATCTGCAGTTCCACGAGGGTCTCGTAGGCCGAGGAATGCTTGAGCATCGCGACCGAGGCCTCGGCGGGAATGTTCTCCCGCCCGCGGACCTCGTAGTCCAGGCTGCAGATGCGTCGCAGGAACCAGACGTTCAGGTCGACCCAGCCCGCCACCAGCCGGTAGGTCGCGCGGCCGCCGAAGGGCGCGGCCAGCAACACGGCGACCGCGTAGGGCAGGACGCTGAGGATCATCAGCGTGTTGAACAACAGCGAGCGCAGCAGGATCATCGCGCGGCTTCCTCGAGCAGCCGCTCGGCCACGGCGGCGAGATCCGGGTAGATCTCGACCCCCGGCGACGTCCCGAGGGCCGCGCGCGTGCGTTCGCCGTTGCCGGTCAGCACCAGGATCGGGCGGGCGCCGACGGCGCGGGCCGCGTCGAGGTCGCGCAGCGAGTCGCCGACGACCGGCACGCCGGCGAGCGAGACGCCGAAGTCGCGCGCGATCCGCTCCAGCAGGCCGGCCTTGGGCTTGCGGCAATCGCAGCCGGCATCGGGATGGTGCGGGCAGTAATGGACCGCGGCCAGCCGGCCGCCGGCGGCTTCGATCGCCGCTCGCATCTTCGCGGTGATCGCATCCAGCTCGGCCTCGCCGAACAGGCCCCGGCCGACGCCGGACTGATTGCTGGCGACGACGACGTCGAACCCGGCCGCCGTCAGCCGCGCGACCGCGTCCAGCGCCCCGGGCAAAGGCTGCCACTCGTCCGGGGACTTGATGTAGGCGTCGCTGTCGCGGTTGATCACCCCGTCGCGGTCCAGCACGACCAGCCGGGTCTGCGGCGAGCCGCTCACCGGCCCTCGGCCACCGGCACCAGCGACAGGTCGGCCACGTCGAGGAACAGCCGCCGCAAGCGGCGCAGCAGGGCCAGGCG
The DNA here is from genome assembly GCA_003695765.1 of Gammaproteobacteria bacterium. Classification (GTDB taxonomy): domain Bacteria; phylum Pseudomonadota; class Gammaproteobacteria; order Steroidobacterales; genus J054. The sequence goes on along the minus strand of RFHQ01000053.1, from coordinate 9,279 downwards.
GTTGCGGCGCAGCCTCTCGTCCTCGGCCATGACCAGTACCTCGTCGAAGAACCGGTCCACGGCCTCGCGCAGGCCGGCGAGGCCTGTGAGCAGGGCGCGGTAGTCGCGCGCGGCGAGCTGGCGGGCATGGGCGTCGGCCAGCGCCTGCAGCGCCGCATAGAGGGCCTGTTCGGCCGGCTCGCGCAGCAAGGCCGGGTCGACCTCGTCAGCGCCGTCGGGCGCGCCCTTGAGGATGTTCGCGATGCGCTTGTTGGCCGCAGCCAGGCTCGCGGCCGCATCCAGCGTCATGAATTCGTGCACGGCCAGCAGCCGCTGCCTGAAATCGACCGGCGAGGCCGGCCGGCGGGCACGCACGGCGGCAAACATTTCGGCGCTGGCCTGTTCGGCGTCGACGCCGGGCAGCTGCCCTTCTAGGTACCAGGCGCGCAGCCGGTCGACGATGAACTCGTAGAGCTCGGCGACCAGCGCGTCAGGATCGTCGACGTCCAGCGGCTGCAGCGACACGGCCTGGCGCAGCGCCGCCGGCAGATCCAGTTCCAGTTCGCCCTCGATAGCGATCCGCAAGAGTCCCAACGCTGCGCGGCGCAGTCCGAATGGATCCCTGTTGCCGGTCGGGCGGCGACCGGTCGCGAAGATGCCGGCCAGCGTGTCCAGCCGCTCGGCCAGCGACAGCAGGCGCCCCGCGGGCGTGGCCGGCAGCCGGTCACCGGCGTGGCGCGGCAGGTATTGTTCTTCGATCGCGGTGGCGACGGCCGGGTCCTCGCCATCGGCCAGCGCGTAGTAGTAGCCCATCCGGCCCTGCAGTTCCGGAAACTCGCCGACCATTTCGGTCAGCAGGTCGGTCTTGGCCAGCTGCGCGGCGCGGGCCAGCTGCGTTGCCAGCGCCGCATCGCCCGCGCCGGTCGGCAACGATTCGGCCAGCCATCGGGCGAGCCGCCCGACCCGCGCCGACTTGTCGTACAGGCTGCCGAGGTCACGCTGGAACACGACCTGCTTCAGCGCGTCGACACGGTCGGCCAGCCGTTGCTGGCGATCCTTGTTCCAGAAGAATTTCGCGTCCGCAAGGCGAGGGCGCACCACGCGCTCGTTGCCGGCGGCGACCTTGGCCGGTTCGCGGCTCTCCAGGTTGCTGATCGCGATGAACAGCGGCAGCAGCTTGCCGTCGCCGCCCTGCACCGGGAAATAGCGCTGATGCGATTGCAGGGTGGAGATCAGCACTTCCCGCGGCAGCGCGAGGAACTCGGCGTCGAAACGCCCGGTGACCGCGACCGGCCATTCGACCAGCGCCGTGACCTCGGTGACCACGGCCGGGTCCAGCAGCGCCTCGCCGCCGGCGGCCGTGGCGGACTCGCGGGCCAGCTCGATCACCCGCTCGCGGCGCGCATCGAAATCGGCGAGCACGCGGCCGCGTTCGGCCAGCACGGTCGGATAATCGGCCGCTGCGGCCAGCGCGATCGGTTCCGGCGCATGAAAGCGATGGCCGCGCGTCTCGCGGCCCGCCGCCTTGCCGAGCAGCGTCGCCGGCAGCACCTCGCCGTCCAGCAGCAGCACGAGCCAGTGCACGGGACGGACGAATTCGACCTCGCCGGCGCCCCAGCGCATGCGCCGCGGGATCGGCAGGGACGCCAGCGCCCCGTCGACGATGCCGGGCAGCAGTTCGGCCGCGTCGCGTCCCGGGTCGGCCGCCCGGTAGACCAGCCATTCGCCCTTCGGCGTGCTCACACGGTCCAGCGCGTCGACACTCACGCCGCAACCGCGGGCGAAGGCGTCCGCGGCCTTCGTCGGCCGGCCGTCTGCGTCGAAAGCGACCTTGACCGGCGGCCCGCGCTTTTCGATCTCGGACGGCGGCTGGCGGGTCGCGAGCGCGGTGACCAGCACGGCCAGGCGCCGCGGGCTCGCGAAGGCGCGGAGGCCGCCGTGCGCGAGGCGCGCGGCATCGAGCCCCGCCGCGATGCCGTCGCGGAACGCGGCGCACAGTGTCGGCAGGGCGACCGGCGGCAGTTCCTCAGTGCCGATCTCCACCAGGAAGTCTGCGTGATCCGCCATCGGCCCGGCTCCGCCGCTGCGTCAGGCGCTCGCGCACATCGGGAAGCCCAGGGCTTCCCGGCTGCCGAAGTAGGCCTCGGCGACCGCGCGCGCCATGTCGCGCACGCGCAGGATATAGGCCTGCCGCTCGGTCACCGAGATCGCGCGGCGCGCATCCAGCAGGTTGAAACTGTGCGAGGCCTCGAGCACCTGTTCGTAGGCCGGCAGCGTCAGCCCGGCGGCGATCAGCTCGCTGCAAAGGCGCTCGGCATCGGCGAAGCGCTGGAACAGCAGTTCGGTGTCGGCGGTCTCGAAGTTGTAGCGCGACATCTCGACTTCGTTCTGGTGAAACACGTCGCCGTAGCTGATGCGCCCGAACTGGCCGTCGGTCCAGGTCAGGTCGAAGACGCTGTCTACGCCCTGCAGGTACATCGCGATCCGTTCCAGGCCGTAGGTGATCTCGCCGGTCACCGGCCGGCAGTCCAGGCCGCCGGCTTGCTGGAAATACGTGAACTGCGTGACTTCCATGCCGTTGAGCCAGACTTCCCAGCCGAGACCCCAGGCGCCGAGCGTCGGTGATTCCCAGTTGTCCTCGACGAAGCGGATGTCGTGCACCAGCGGATCGATGCCCAGCGACTTCAGCGAGTCCAGGTACAGGTCCTGGATGTTCTCCGGTGACGGCTTGATGACCACCTGGAACTGGTAGTAGTGCTGCAGCCGGAACGGGTTCTCGCCGTAACGCCCGTCCGTGGGCCGGCGGCTGGGCTGCACATAGGCCGCGCTCCACGGCTCCGGCCCGATCGCGCGCAGGAAGGTGGCGGAATGAAACGTGCCGGCGCCCATCGGCATGTCGTAGGGCTGCAGCACTGCGCAGCCCTGGTCGGCCCAGTAACGCTGCAGAGCAATGATCAGGTCCTGGAACGTGGCCGGCACGGGCGGGTTCACGACGGGCTCCGGGCGAAAGGCAGCGCGGGAGTATACCGCTGTTTCAGCGCCGGCAAGCCGCCGCAGCCTTGGGTGCCGCGGGGCCAGGCGCTCTGCACCAGGATGGTGCGCGACGCGGACCACTTGCACTATACTGGTGCACAAATCGTGTCAGACACCATTTTAGAAGCCGTAAAAACAATCACTTATACCAGATCAGCGCTTGGCACGGTTCCTGCACCATGCTGGCGCCAAGCCCGGCGGCGCGTGACGCTGTGGCTGCCCGCTGCGGACGGGTGAAAGAACCGGCAGACCCACTGAATCAACCTGTGCTCCTGGAGGGAGAATCCAATGACACCCGCTGAAGTTCTCAGCCTGCTGAAAGAAAAAGAGGCCCGTTTCGTCGACCTGCGATTCACCGACACCCGGGGCAAGGAACAGCACGTGACCGTGCCGGCCAGCGTCATCGACGAGGGCTTCTTCGAGGATGGCAAGATGTTCGACGGCTCGTCGATCGCCGGCTGGAAGGGCATCAACGAGTCCGACATGATCCTGATGCCGGATCCGTCCACCGCGGTCGTCGACGTGTTCACCGAGGACACGACGGTCAACCTGCGCTGCGACATCTGGGAGCCGTCGACGATGCAGCCCTACGGCCGCTGCCCGCGCAGCGCCGCGAAGCGCGCGATCGAATACCTGAAGTCCACCGGCGTCGGCGACGATGCCTTCTTCGGCCCCGAGAACGAGTTCTTCGTTTTCGACGACGTCCGCTACCACTCCGACATCCAGGGCGCCTTCTACAAGGTCGACTCGCAGGAAGGCTCGTGGAACTCGGGGGCGGAGCGTGACGAGGGCAACATCGGCCACCGGCCCGGCGTCAAGGGCGGCTATTTCCCGGTGCCGCCGGTCGACTCCCTGCACGACATCCGCTCGGCCATGTGCCTCGCGCTGGAAGACATGGGCCTGAAGGTCGAGGTGCACCACCACGAGGTCGCGACGGCCGGGCAGGGCGAGATCGGCGTGCAGTTCGGCTCGCTGGTGCAGAAGGCCGATGCCGTGCAGATCCTGAAGTACGTCGTCCAGAACGTCGCGCACAGCTACGGCAAGACCGCGACCTTCATGCCGAAGCCGCTGGTCGGCGACAACGGCAACGGCATGCACGTGCACCAGTCGATCGCCAAGGCCGGCGAGAACGTGTTCACCGGCGATGCCTACGGCGGGCTGTCGGAGACGGCGCTGTATTACATCGGCGGCCTGCTGAAGCATGCGAAGGCGCTGAACGCATTCACGAACCCGAGCACGAACAGTTACAAGCGCCTGGTCAAGGGCTTCGAGGCGCCGACGCTGCTGGCCTATTCGGCCCGCAACCGTTCGGCCTCGGTGCGCATTCCGTTCATCTCGAATCCGAAGGCGCGGCGCATCGAAGTGCGCTTCCCGGACAGCATGGCCAACCCGTACTTCGCGTTCGCGGCGATGCTGATGGCAGGCCTTGACGGAATCCAGAACAAGATCCATCCCGGCGACCCGATGGACAAGGACCTGTACGACCTGCCACCGGAAGAAGAAGCCCAGCTGCAGACCGTCTGCTTCTCGCTCGAAGAGGCGCTGGAAGCGCTGGACAAGGATCGCGAGTTCCTGCTGGCCGGCGACGTGTTCTCGAACGATCTGATCGACGGCTACATTGCGCTGAAGGAAGAGGAGTGCACCCGGGTCCGCATGACCACGCACCCGGTGGAATTCGAGCTGTATTACAGCCTGTGAGACAGGCGACATAAGGCCGGTGCGGCGGTGCCCGAAACGGGCACTGCCCGCTGGCCGGGCAGCCCGGCATGCGCTACAGTCATCGCATGCACAGGCTGCTGCTGACATGGCTGCTGCTGAGCGCCGCCGCCGGCGCGACCGAGGTGTACCGCTGGGTCGAGAACGGCCAGGTGCACTATTCGGACCGGCCGCAGGAGGACGCCGAGCGGGTCGAGCTGAAGGACCGCACAACGGCCTTCGAAACGCCGGCCGCCCGCAGCCGCAGTGGCCGCGAGGCACCGGCCGCGGCCGACGCCGGCTACGAGTCGCTGGAGATCGTCAGCCCGGGCCAGGAGGAAGTGCTGTGGAACATCGGGGGTCGACTCGACGTGACCCTGAGCCTCCAGCCATCGCTGCAGAGGGGCCATCGCCTCGAACTGTTCCTGGACGACAAGCCGGTGCCGGTGCCGGGGGGCAACCGCCTGCGCGTGACAGTGCCGGACGTGTACCGGGGCGTGCACGTGCTGAAGGCCCGGGTCGTGGGCCGCAACGGCCGGGTGCTGATCGAGAGCGAGCCGCGGACCTTCGCCGTACAGCAGACCTCGATCCTGAATCCGAACAACCCGAACGCCCCCGGCAGCCCCTAGTTCCCCGCGAGATCCTCGATCAGCTCGCCACCGCCGTGCTGGTCGCGGATGCGGCGCTGCGCCTGCAGGATTTGAACCCGGCCGCCGAACTGCTGCTGGGCGCGAGCGCCCGGCAAGCCCGCGGGCGCCCGCTGGCAGCGCTGGGTCCCGGGCTCGCCGCGGTCACGGCGCTGGCGGCACGCTGTCTCGAGGCCGGCCAGCCCTTCGGTCAGGAACTGGAGATCTCCCCGGGGCACCAGGAGCACCAGCAGCTGCCGGTGATCGGCCGGGCGACGCCGTTCCGCGCGGCCGACGGGCCGATGGTGCTGCTGGAACTGCTGGACATGTCGCAGTCGCGCCAGCTCGACCGCGAGAAACACCTGATCAGCCAGCGCGGCGCGAGCCGGCGAATGATCCGCCAGCTCGCGCACGAGATCCGCAACCCGCTCGGCGGGCTGCGCGGCGCCGCGCAGTTGCTGGAGCGCGAGCTGGACAGGCCCGCGCTGAAGGAATACACGCAGGTGATCATCGGCGAAGCCGACCGGCTGACGGCACTGACCGACGCGCTGCTCGGGCCGACCCGCCAGGCCTGCATGGGGCCGGTGAACATCCACGAGGTCACCGAGCGCGTGCGCCTGCTGCTGGCAGCCGATGCCCCGCCGGGCGTGACGCTGGACCGCGACTACGACCCCAGCCTGCCGCCGGTCAGCGGCGACCTGGACCAGCTGGTGCAGGCATTGCTGAACGTCGGCCGCAACGCCTTGCAGGCCGTCGGCGAGCAGGGCCGCGTGAACATCCGCACGCGTGCGCTCCATGGCTATGTGATCGGCGAGGTCCGCCACCGGCTGGTCGTGACCGTCGATGTCGAGGACGACGGTCCCGGCATCCCGCCGGAACTGGCCGACTCGATCTTCTACCCGCTGGTCTCCGGGCGCGACGGCGGCACCGGCCTGGGCCTGCCGCTGGCGCAGGACCTGCTGAGCCGCCACGGCGGGCTGATCGAGTTCGAGTCCGAACCGGGCCGCACCGTGTTCATGCTGCGCATCCCGGTGGAGGCCGCGACATGAGCAGCGCGCAGCCCCGGGTCTGGGTCGTCGACGACGACGCCTCGGTGCGCTGGGTGCTGGACAAGGCGCTGCGCTCCGAGGGCATGGAGCCGCATTGCTTCGAGGCGCCGGCGGAACTGCTGGCCGAGCTCGAGCGCGAGCAGCCGGACGTGCTGATCACGGACGTGCGCATGCCGGGCATGAGCGGCCTGGAACTGATGCAGCGCCTCGACGCCGGCGGCCGGGCCTTCCCGGTGATCGTCATGACCGCGCACGCCGATCTCGACAGCGCGGTCTCGGCCTACCGCGGTGGCGCCTTCGAGTACCTGCCGAAGCCCTTCGATGTCGACGAGGCCGTCGCGCTGGTGCGCCGGGCCGCTGCGCGCGGCCTGCCGGACAGCGACGCTGCGACGCCGGCGGCGGGCGGCGGCACGCTGGCGACGATGATCGGCCGGGCGCCGGCGATGCAGGAAGTCTTCCGCAGCATCGGCCGGCTGGCCCGCGCCAGCATGAACGTGCTGATCACCGGCGAGTCCGGCACCGGCAAGGAACTGGTGGCGCGCGCGCTGCACGAGCACAGCCCGCGCGCCAGCCAGCCCTTCATCGCGCTGAACACCACGGCGATCGCCGCGGAGCTGCTGGAGTCCGAGCTCTTCGGCCACGAGCGTGGCGCCTTCACCGGCGCCGAGGCGCGGCGCATCGGCCGCTTCGAGCAGGCCGACGGCGGCACCTTGTTCCTCGACGAGATCGGCGACATGTCCCCGGACCTGCAGACACGGCTGCTGCGGGTGCTGGCCGAGAACGAGTTCTACCGCGTCGGCGGCCAGGCGCCGATCCGGGTCGACGTGCGCGTGATCGCCGCGACCAACCAGGACCTCGACCGGGCCGTGCGCGAAGGGCGCTTCCGCGAAGACCTGTTCCACCGCCTGAACGTGATCCACATCCGCACACCGCCACTGCGCGAGCGCCGCGAGGACATCCCGGCCCTGCTGGCGCATTTCCTGAAACGCGCGGCCGATGAACTCGGTGTCGAGGCCAAGCGCCTGCACCCGGAGGCGCTGGCGAAGCTCAGCGACTTCGACTGGCCGGGCAATGTGCGGCAACTGATCAATGCCTGCCGCCGGCTGACGGTCACGGCGCCGGGGCAGACGATTCAGCCGGAAGACATTCCGGCCGAGTTCGGTGGTGCCGCGCCGGACATCGGCATGCGCGACTGGAGCAGCAGCCTCGCGCGCTGGGCCGCGCAGCGCCTGGAACAGCCAGGCACGCCGCTGCTGGACGAGGCCCTGCCGGAATTCGAACGCGTGTTGATCCGCACGGCGCTGGCCAAGGTCGGCGGCCACCGCCAGGCCGCGGCGCGGCTGCTCGGCTGGGGGCGCAACACGCTGGCGCGCAAGATCCGCGAACTGGATATCGACGCCTGATCAGCCGCAGGCGGCGCTGTCCTCGATGTCCAGCTCCAGGCTGCCGACCAGTTCGGTCACCCGCTCGAAGCCGTGCCGCGCGAGATAGTCGCGGATACCGTTGTTGATCTCCTTCAGCACCAGCGGCTCGTAGAACAGCGCGGTGCCGACGCCGACCGCGGTCGCGCCGGCGATGATGAACTCCAGCGCGTCGGTCGCATTGCAGATGCCGCCCTGACCGATGATCGGGATGCCCAGCGGCCCGGCGACTGCGTAGACCTGTTTCACTTTCAACAGCGCGATCGGCTTGATCGCCGGCCCGGACAGGCCGCCCTGCACATTGCCGATGATCGGCCGGCGGGTCTCGGCGTCGATCGCCATGCCGGTGATCGTGTTGATCACCGCGAGCGCATCGGCGCCGGCCTCGATGCAGCGGCGGGCGTTCTCGGCGATGTCGGTCTGGTTCGGCGACAGCTTCGCGATCAGCGGCTTGCTCGTGGCCGCGCGGCAGGCGGCGACGACCTCGGCCGAGGCCTCCGGGTAGTTGCCGAAGGACGCGCCGCCGGCCTTGATGTTCGGGCAGGAGATGTTGATCTCGATCGCATCGATCGGCGAATCGTCGAAGCGCTCGCAGACGGCGACGTATTCCTCGATCGTCGAGCCGCAGGCATTGGCGATGAAGCGGGTCTCGCTGAAATCGAGCTCGGGCAGGATCTCGTCGACGACGGCATCGACACCGGGGTTCTGCAGGCCGATCGCGTTCAGCATGCCCATCGGCGTCTCGAAGACCCGGTGCGGCGGATTGCCCAGCCGCGGCTCGCGCGTCGTGCCCTTCAGGATCACGGCCCCGGCATCGCGGTTCGAGAAGCCGGCGACGCGGGTGTACTCTTCGCCGAAGCCGACGCAGCCGGACAACAGCACCGCCGGCGAGGCGAAATCGAGGCCGCAGAAATCGAGGCGCAGCGGGCCGCCGCTGCTTATCGCATCGCTCAATGTTCCACCTGATCCTCTACCAGCCGGAGATCCCGCCGAATACCGGCAATATCATACGCCTTTGCGCCAATACCGGCGCCGCGCTGCACCTTGTCGAGCCGCTGGGTTTCCGGCTGGACGACCGCGAACTGAAACGCGCCGGGCTCGACTACCACGAGTACGCGCGCCTGCAGGTGCATGCGGATCTCGACGCGTGCCTGAGCGCGCTCGGCCAGCCGCGCCTGTTTGCGCTCAGCACCCGCGGCCGGCGACGCTACACCGAGCCGCGCTATGCGCCGGGCGATGCCTTCCTGCTCGGCCCGGAGACCCGCGGGCTGCCGGCGGCGCTGCTCGCGGACCTCGCGCCGGAACAGCTGCTGCGCCTGCCGCTGGTGCCCGGCAACCGCAGCCTGAACCTGTCGAACGCGGCCGCGGTGATGCTCTACGAGGCCTGGCGCCAGCAGGGATTCGCCGGCGGGGACTGACTCAGTCCGGCAGCGGCAGCTCGGCCTCGGCCTTCAGCGAGCGGGTCATCAGGCTGTG
>RFHQ01000215.1 GCA_003695765.1 Gammaproteobacteria bacterium | reverse complement strand
TGATCGGCCAGCCGCTCCAGATCGGGCGCCGTGAACGCGATGCCTTCGCGCCGCAGCCGCGGCGCGATGTGCGCCGCGTGCGCCCGGCTGCGGACCAGGATGCCGATCCGCCCGTCCGGCCAGCGCGCCAGCGCTTCGCGAATCGCCAGCACGACGTCGGCCGCCTCCGCGTCACGGTCGCCGAGCGCGTGCAGATGCCAGTGCACTCCCGCGCCGGCCTCCGGCCCCCGGGCGGCGATACTCGCTGCATAGCTGACGGCGCCGCTGCGTGGCTCGTCACTCCCGGGCAGCAGGCGCGGAAACACGCGGTTGCACCAGTCGACGAGGGCCGGGTCGGCGCGATAGTTCGTGGCCAGGCGCAGGAACTCGAGCGGCAGGCCGCCGAGCCCCTGCTCGCGCGTCTGCAAATAGATGCCGACCTCCGCTTCGCGGAAACGGTAGATCGATTGCATCGGGTCACCGACGAGGAAGACGCTGCGACCGTCGCCCGGTTCCCAGCCCGCCGTCAGCCGGCACAGCAAATCGTACTGCGAGCGCGAGGTGTCCTGATACTCGTCCAGCAGCAGGTGACTGAGGCGGTGGTCCATGATCAGCGCCAGGTCGCCCGGCGCCTCCTCGGCCGCCAGGCCCTGCAGGGCTTCGGCCGCAACCTGGCTGAAATCGCTGCAGCCGCGCCGCCGGAAGACTTCCTGCAGCAGAGCCACGGCCAGCGGCAACAGAGCCAGCAGGCTGCGCAGGACCTCCCACTGGCCATCGCTGTAACGCGGGTCCGGTAATGAGCGAACGTCGCGCAAGGCCGCACGCAGCGCTTCGTCTGCCGCGCAGCGTTCGAGCACGGCCTGCATCGCCCGCTTGTCCTCGCCCGCGTCCGGCGGGAAGCCCAGCCGGCGATCGATGCCCCCCGGCTTGCGCCAGTCGCCGCGCCCTGTCAACAGCGTCGCCGCGAGCGAGCGCCAGCGCGGAAGTTCCGCGGCCACCGGCTGCGGGAAGCCCTCGCTGCCGGCCCAGGGCAGGGGCTGTGTCTCGCCGGCGGCCCGCCGCCGGGCCGCCGCCCGCGCCAGCAGGCCCGCCAGCAGCTCGTGGCAATCGGCCGGCAGCCGCTGCGCCGCCTCGGCCAGGTGTATTTCGACCAGCCGTTCGAGCGCGGCTTCCAGGCCCGCGCGCTGCGCATCGCCGGCCAGGCCTGGACCGGTGTGCCGCAGCCACTGGTCGCGACGTGCGAGCATGTCGGCTACCAATTGCACCAGCCGCTCGGCGCGGTTGTCACAGTGCTCGAGCAGGCAACGCAACTGCGCGGCCGTCTCGCCCTCCTCCCCGAGGAATTCGAGCAAGCCGCGTGCCGCCTCGGCGTACAGCTCGTCCGGCGCCTCGCTCACGCGGCGCTGCGCCGCCGTTCCGGCGCTCAACGGCGTGCGCCCGGCCAACCACGCGTTCAGCGAGTCGATGGTGCCGACGCGCAGCCGTTCCGGCTGCTCCGCGAGCCCCCAGCCCCGCTGCGCGTCGCGCGCGACGACCTCGCGCGCGAGTTCATAGCCCAGCCGCAGGTGCTCCGCCTCCGGACACAGGCCCTGGCGAGCCCGTGCCAGCGCCTCCAGCACGCGACTGCGCATCTCCGCCGCGGCCTTGCGGGTGAAGGTGATTGCGAGCACTTCCTCGGGCTCCCGTACCACGGCGAGCAGGCGCAGGTAGCGCTGAATCAGCAACTCCGTCTTGCCCGATCCGGCTGGCGCCTGGACCAGGAAGGAACGCGTCGGATCGAGCGCCGCCTGCCGCTGCGCCCGGTCACCGCTAACCGTGCCGAGAGGATTCACGTGGCCGGACTGCCGGCGACGTCTCTGACCCGCGTCAGCGGGCCGAACTGGCCGGCGGCCAGCGCCGGCTTGCCGGTATCGATCGTGCAGGCACCGGTGGCGAATTCCGCCGCCAACCGCTGCAGGCGCTCTGCCCAGGCCGCCAGCAGTGCCTCCCAGTCGTCGAATTCTCCACGGCTGAACTTCGCAACCGACGACAGGCCCGGCAACTGCGCCGGATCGCGGGCCACGCCGGCAACCTTCAGTGCGCCCGGCTGGAAGCGCAGCGCGGCGATGGCCGCAACCCGCCCGCGCTCGGCCAGCGCGTACATCGGCAGTTGCGGCTCGGCGGGTCGCTCACCGCGCCAGCCCGACAGCTCGGGGCCGCTGCCGGTCTTGTAATCGATCACGAGGTAAGCGCCGTCCGCCAGCTCGTCCACCCGGTCGGAACGCAATCGCAGCGTCAGCGGCCCGATGCGTAACTCGCCACCGGCCTCCGCCGCAACGAAGCGGAACGGCGGACGGGCGGCATCCCACGCCAGCAGGCTGCGCAACAGCCGTTCCAGCCGGCGGGCTTCCAATTGCCTCGCCGTGCGTCCCAGCCCGTCGCGCGCCACCGGCAATGTTTGCATCGCCGCATCCACCGCGGGCGCCACGGCCGCCAGGGCCTCGGCCGATCCCGCTTCCAGGCCGCGGGCGGCCAGTGACTCGTAGAGCGCCTGCGCGGCCCGATGCAAGAGCTGGCCGCGTTGCTGCGGGCTGATGCCGGCGACCGGAACCTCCAGCGGCCGGGCACCGAGCCGCAGCTCGAAGAAGGCCCGCGCCGGACAGGCAGCCTCGAGCTGCAGCACGCGCGACCCGCCCCGGACCCGCTCCGCTTCGCCGACGGCCGGCGCCGGGTCGGCGGCGACGGTCTCCAGCTCCGCGGACCAGTACAGGCTCTCCTGCACCGACGGCCGTGCCGCCAGCACCGGGCGCTCCGCCGGCAACTCGGCCAGCAGGGGACTCGGTGCCAGGGCCAGTTCCCCATCGGCCATGGCGCAGCTGAACAGCGCCTGCGGCGCTGCCGCGCCCAGTTGCGCCAGCAGCCCCGCCGCCAGCTCGGCGGCCCGTGCCGGCACCGCTTCGGGGATCCCGGCTTCACGCTGCAGGAACAGCGGCAAGAGCGGGTTCGGCCGGCGCGGCGGCGGCCAGGCATCGGCATGCAGGCCGGCGATCCACAGCCCGTCATAGACCAGCCCGAGGGCCTCCTCTGGAGCGAGGATCTGGACCCCGCCGGGTCGGAATGTCTGCGCCGGGCGCTGGACCGCCAATTCCTCCAGCAAGTCTCGAAAACCGGCGAGCGAGAGTCCGCCACTGAATTCATCGCTACCGGCGATGTCGTCCAACAAGGCTGTCCAGCGTTCGTGCAGCAGCGCGTCCTCTGGTCCCAATGGCGCCTCACCGGGCCAGCCGACCTGGCGCAAGCAGCGTCCCAGCCAGCGGACCCAGGCCGCCGCCGACTGGCGCGCGGGACAGTCCTGCGTGGCGTCCAGCCAGCCGCTGAGCGCCTTGCCGAAGACCGGCGCCTCGGCGCGGATCCGGCCCTGCCACTGCCAGTGGTCCACCCGCGGTCCGGCACGCTCGCGCAGCAAGCGGTCCACGCAGGCCCGCTGCTCCGCCTCGGCCTCGGCGCCGGCGATGTAGCGGCTGCGCAGCAGTGCGGCCAATTCACGGTAGTCGATGGCGTCCCCCGACAGTGCCAGCAGCCGCAACGCGCTGGCGACCAGTTCCGTGTGGCGCAGCGACTCGCTGCACCGCCATTGCACGGGATGTTCTCGCGCCGGGCGGGCGCGCCAGTCGGGCTGCAGCAGGTCCAGCAGGCGCCGACCGAACCGGGGCGCCTGCTCCGCGGCGTCCGGCAGCACGATGCCGATCAGCCGCTCGGTCGAACCCTGCAACTGGTCTGCGGCCCACTGGATCGCAGCTGCCTGCTCGTCACGGCGATCGGCATAGATTGCCTTGGCAAGCGACGGTTTTCCGGCCACCGGCTGACGCCGTGCGACTTCGAGACCGGCCTGTCGCAGGGCCTCGAACAGCCGGTCCAGAGCCGGCGGCCAGTACGCGAATCCGGTGAACAGGATGCGATCCGACCGCGGCCGGATGGCGCCGGCTGCCAGGTCGCCGGCCAGTTGCCAGCGCCAGCGGGACGCGTCGCTGACACCGAGCGCGCGACAACGGCTCTCGTAGGCTCCGAGCAGTTGCGCGAACCGCTGTTCGTCGGCGCTGGCTGCGGCGCCGGACAGCGCGGCGCTGCCGATGCCCCAATCCGCTGCGAGACCCGCGGCGGCGGCCAGCAGGCCGGTGGTCGCCGGCTCGACGTCGGCGCCCTCGTCCGCGGCCACGGCACGCCAGATGAGGCGGGTTTGCCAGTCGCCGAGCAGCCGTTGTCCTGCACAGGGGGCGGCCTCGACCACGGCCTGTTCCCAGTGCTGCTCCAGCCAGCCTGCCAGCGGCAGGACCGGCGCAGCCAGCCAGCCCGCTTCGCCGGCCCGGCAACGGCTGCGATCGTATAGCCAGCGCAGTTGTCCAGCTTGGCGGGCCGACGCCGTGACCACGGTGCCGCCGCCGGACAGCCAGTGGAGCAGATCCTGCATTATATTAAATAAAACAGCCGGTTATAATGCGCATCTTATGTTAGTTCTAGCTAGCGTAGTCGTCCAGCACAGCCTCGATCCGGCCGAACACCTCGGCCAGCGTCGCCGGGTCGGGCAAGGTCGTCACGCGGAAATAATTGCGATAGTCGGTGTTGAAGCTCGTGCCCGGCGCGACCAGCACGTGTTTCTGTTCGAGCAGGTCGAGCGCAAACTGGTTATCGTCGAAGTCCGGCAGGAGGCCGGTATCGACACCGATGAACGCATACATCGAACCCGCCGGCGGGACCAGGCTCAGGTAACGGCTGTTGGCCACGCCGTCGATCACCGCGCGCCGCGCCTCGTACAGACGCCCACCGGGTGACACCAGCTCGCGGATGCTCTGAAAGCCGCCGAGTGCAGTCTGCACGGCCCATTGCCCGGGCACGTTACTGCACAGGCGCAATGAGGCCAGCAGTTCCAGCGCATGCAGGTATTCGCCGGCATGCTCCAGCTCGCCCGAAAACGACACCCAGCCGACGCGGTAGCCGCAGGCCCGGTAGACCTTGGACAGTCCGCTGTAAGTCGCGCACAGGCTGTCGCGCACCAGCGTGGCCATAGGGACGAATTCGGCGCCGTCGTAGACCATCTGGTCGTAGATTTCGTCGCTGAACACGACCAGGCGGTGCCGCTCCGCGAGCTCGGCGATACCGCGGAGCGTGTCTCGCGAGTACACCGCGCCGGTCGGGTTGTTGGGATTGATGACCACGATGCCCCGGGTGCGCGGCGTAATCTGGCTGGCGAGTTCGTCGAGATCGGGTTCGAAGGCTCGGCTGGGCCGGCAGTGATAGTGCACGACCCGCCCGCCGTTGAGGGTCACCGCCGCGGTCCACAGCGGGTAGTCCGGACTCGGGACCAGGATCTCGTCGCCGGGATTCAGCAGCGCCCGCAAGGTCAGATCGATCAATTCGCTGACGCCATTGCCGATGAACACATGTTCGGCCGTGGCATCCATGACGCCGCGGTCCTGCTGCTGCATGACCACGGCCTCCCGTGCCGGGAAGATGCCCTTCTGGTGGCAGTAGCCCTCCGAGCTGCCGAGATTCTCGATCATCGCCAGCCGCATCGTCTCCGGGGTCCTGAAACCGAAGGGACCGGGATTGCCGATGTTCAGCTGGATGATTTCGTAGCCGCGGCGTTCCAGTTCCTGGGCGCGGCTGGCCAGGCGACCACGGATCTCGTAGCGCACGCCCTCGAGGGCCGAACTGGGACGAAATGCGGTGCTCACGGAGGCTGACTCGGAACCAGATGGGCGGAGCATAATGCAAACCGCCGCCGGCGCAATGCCGGAAACCGCGGTTCAGGCCGGTGGGCGGAAGCGCGTCGCCAGCAGCAGGGCCAGGGTCACCAGGCACGCGATCAGCGTGAACGGGACCGTATAGTTGCCGTAGTGGTCGTACATCAGCCCGGTCAGGAACGGCCCCATGCCGCCGCCGAAGGTATCCATCACCGTGATGCTGCCGAGGATCTTTCCCAGATCGCGCAGCCCGAAGGTGTCGGCGGCCAGCAGTTGCAGCAAGGTGTACAGACCGCCCCAGCCACCGCCGACCAGCACCAGGGACGGCCAGAAACTCAGCGGGTTGGCGCTGACCAGCAGCCAGGCGCCGGCGCACATCACCGCCAGCGTGCCGATGAAGACACGCCGCCGGCCGAAGCGATCGGCGAGCCAGCCGCTGACCAGCTTGCCGGCCAGCCCGAGCAGGAACAGCACGGTCAGGCCGCTGGCGGCGACCTGCGGTTCGAAGCCCTGCGCTCGCATGTGCAGGAACAGGTGGGTCAGCAAAGCCAGGATCGAGTAGAAGGTCAGCATCGCGATCGAGGCCAGCAGCCAGAAATTCGTGCTGCGCAGCGCATCCCGGTAGGCGACACCGGCGGTGGCCAGCGGCTTAAGCGAGCCGGTGTCTGCCGCGCCGGGCGCCGTCAGCCCCAGGTCCTGCGGCCGCTCGCGCATGACGAACAACACCAGCGGAATCAGCAGCAACGGAATGCCGGCGGAATAGGCGAAGGCCGTGCGCCAGCCGAACTCGGCGATCAGCCAGGCATTCAGCTGCGGCAGGGCGGCGTTACCCAGGCTGGTGCCCGCGACCGTAATGCCGAGGGCCAGACCGCGATGACGCACGAACCACTTGCTGACCAGCATGACGTTGACTACGAGGCCGGAACTCGCGAGGCAGGTCGCGATGAGCAGGTGGATCGCGTAGATCTGGTTCAGGGACACCACCTGCGAGTAGAGGAAATTGGCGACGGCCAGCAGCAGCAGGCCGAGCACCATCAGTGGCCGTACACCGATGCGGTCGGCGATCGCGCCGGTCAGCGGCGCCAGCAACCCGCTGCCGAGCAGGGTGATGGTGTCGCGGAACTTGAGGGCACCGCGCAGCCCCTCGCTGTGCTCGACGCTGGCGAGAAAGGCCAGCAGGTCTTCGTCGAAGACCGTCAGACCGGCGAGCGTGATGCCGTTGGTGACCCACATGATCACCAGTGACGAGAAGGCGATGACCCAACCGTAGTAGAAACGCTGCTTGTCGCTCACGGTCCCCTGCTCCCGCTGCGCGCCGGCGCGCCGGCGCGCCAACATACCCGATTGCCGCGGCTGACCCAAGCGCTTTTGTGCCCTTGGCGCGCCCCGGCTTACAATGCCGCAAGA
>RFHQ01000214.1 GCA_003695765.1 Gammaproteobacteria bacterium | reverse complement strand
GCGACTGTAGCGCATTTGGCCGCCGGCATGGGGCGGGCCGGGGGGTCAGGCGATCGCGCTCTCGGTGTCGCGGATCTCGTCGGCGTGCTTTGCGACCAGGTCGAGGAAGGCCGTGCCGGACAGCTGGATCGGCAGCAGGCGTTCCTCGATCGCGGGCCGGGCCGAGTCCTTGGCCTCGCGCATCGCATGGTACAGCTTGGCCGCGGACAGCAGCCGCGTCAGCTGCGATGCCTCTGCCAGTTCGCCACGGGCCGCCGCATCCTGATTCTCCACGGCCTCGGCGATGTTCTGCGGCATGCCCCAGGCTTCGATGAAGGCGCGCGCGATCGTCGGGTGCCAGTTCTGCGCGACTTCGTCCCAGCCGGGACTGCTCGCGATCGGCAGGCCCTCGCGGTGCGCCTGGGTCAGCAGGTACAGGTTGCCGAGCTGGTGGAACAGGCCGGCCGCCATGGCCTCGTCCGCGCGCAGGCCCTCGACCTCGGCGCCGACGACGTGGCAGACCGCCGCCACTCCGTTGGAGCAGCGCCAGATGCGGGCGAGGTTTGGGCGCACCGGCTTGAGCCAGTCGAGTTGTTCCATCTGGCGCATCGCGAACGCGGTCGCGGTGGAACGAACGATGTTGAAGCCGAGCTGGGTCACGGCCGCCCGCGGGTCGACGACTTCGCGCCCGCTGGTGTTGAACGCTGCCGAGTTCGCCAGCCGGATCAGGCGGGCGGCCAGCGCCGGTTCCGAGTTGATCAGCGCGACGATGTCCTGCACCGACCGGCTCTCGTCCGCCAGCGCTTCCTGGAGCCGGGCGACGGCATCCGGAAAGCCCGGCAGTTCCAGGTCGTCCTTGCTCAGATCCGCGGCCAGTCCCTGCACGAACTGGAAGGCGGCTTCATTGAAGTCTGCGACAGTGGCCATGGCGGATTCCCCGGTGCGGCTGCGAAGGATCGCCCGGCCGGCGGGCCGGGCACTCGATCCTCTATCGGCCCGGCACCGGCCGGACTTTAGCGGCGAGGCCCGACCGGCCGCTTGTTCGCTAGTCGGACAGCCTTGGCCCGCGTGCTGCGACTGGCTGAACGCAGGCTTGATTTCGCGCGCCAGAAAAATGACAGTCAGGGTACGCTCCAACGGACTGGATCGGGTTGTTGCGCGACCGTCAGCGATGACGGCGGCCGGCGGGACAGGGGGAGCCGCGCCGGCGAAAGGGTGTGTTGTGGGCGACTTCGACGCGTTCAGTGGGTTCCTGCTGGCCTGCGCCGCCGGACTGATGGTCTGGGGGCTGATTGCGGCCGGCATGCTGTTCTGAGGCCGGTTCGGCCAGGGCCGGTGACCGCGCGGCGCCGCCGCGAGGCGCCCGCTGTGTTCGCCGGCCGGCGCGCCTAGGTGATTGCCGCGATTGCCCGGCGCTTGCAAAAGCCGCTTTAATGCCCATGTTAGAGTCGTCCCGGTAACGAGGAGAGAGCCATGGCTGGCAACGGCGCGATCGTGTTCCCGACCGATTTTTCCGAGGAATCGCTGGCGGCCCTGCCGCTGGCCAAGCGCATGGCCGCGGTGATGGACGCGCAGTTGCACTGCGTCTACATCGTCGAGGAGCCGCATATCTATGCGACGCTGGACATGGGGCCGGTGCCGATTCCGACGGCGAAGGAACTGGCGACGACGGCCCGTGAGCGCCTGGAGCGCTTTGCCGCCGAGCACCTGGTCGGCCTGGACAAGCCGCCGGTGACGAAGGTGCTGATCGGCCGGCCGGCGGAGGAGATCGTCGATTACGCGCGGTCGATCGGCGCCGACATGATCGTCATGTCCACGCATGGCTACAGCGGCGTCAAGCACATGATCCTCGGCAGCACGACCGAGGCGGTCCTGCGGCATGCAGAGTGCCCGGTCCTGTCGGTGCGGGTAAAGTAAGAGCAGGGTCGGCGCTGCCGGTCGATCGAGTGAGGAGCCCATGGACGTCGTCGTTTCCGTAATCGCCGTGCTGATCGCGCTCGGCTGTTTCATTGCCATCTTCATGAGCGACTGGGGCCGCGGCAAGCGCGGCAAGAAAGACGAGGAATAGTCGCGCTGCCGGGCGCGGATCGCTGAGCCTCGTGGCTGCCTGAGGCGACGGTCGCAGCGCTCGCCATGGGAAAAGCCGCCGCCCGGCGGGGCTTGGCGGGCGCGCCTGCTCGTTGTAGGGTTCGCCGGTCAGAAGCGGAGGCGCCAGCATGGAAATCTACGTGGCAACGCTGTTCGCGAAGCCGGGCTCAGAGGAGGCCGTCACGCGCTTCTATCAGGACATGGAGCCGGCCCTGCGAACGGCGCCGGGCTTCATCGACCGGCAGATCCTGCGCGCCCGGCCCGGAACCATGTTCGAGATCGTCAAGCAGCACCTAAGCGAGGAACAGCTGGCGAACAGCCCCGAGCCGCCGCACCCGGAGGGCGTCCACTTCGTCATGATCGAGCGCTGGGAGACCGCGGAGGACCGCGTGCGCTTTTCACGCTCCCAGGACAAGTCCCGGGCCGCGTCGCTCTATCCGCATCTGCTGCCCCAGCACACGCACGAATTCTACGAAGACGTCAGCCCGCGGGACTGAGATGCCCTCGAGGCCCTTGCGGATGTGCTCGCCACGGGCGCGGAGCGGGCGTGCCGGCGTTCGTTGCCGCGCGGCCTGCAGGTCTCGCTGATCACCGATGCGCTGCCGGGTCCGATCCCGCCGGGTCGCGCTGCTGGGCGTCTCGCTGCTGGCGCTGGCCGGGGCGCCGGCCGCTGCCCAGGAACTGTTGCGCCTGCCGTTCGCCGACGAAGTGGGACCGGCCCTATCGCTGGGCGGCAGCCTGCGCAGTGCCAGCAGCCCGTATCGTCACGAGGATCCGGTGCTGGATCTCGTGCCGCTGTTCCTGGCCGAGACCCGCTGGTTCTTCGCCCACGGTAACGAGGCCGGCTTGCACCTGCGGCGAGGGCCGCGCTGGCGCTTCGATTTGCTGGCGCGCTATCGCTTCGACGGTCTGGAGCCGGATCGCAGCCGGCCGGAGCTGGGACGCCTGAGGGAACGTAAGCACAGCCTCGATGCCGGTATTGCGGCCGAATACCGCGCGGACTGGGGCGAGTTGCGGGCGGTCCTGCTGACCGACACGCTGTCGCGGCATCGCGGTCAGGAACTCGAGCTGAGTTACCGCCGCCGCTGGCAGTTCGGCGACTGGCAATGGCTGCCCTATCTGAGCCTCAGCTATCAGGACCGGGATCTCGTCGGTCACTACTTCGGCGTCGAGCCGGAGGAATCGGTGCCCGGCCTGGCGGTCTACCGCCCGGGCGGCAGCGTGAACCTGACGCTGGGCCTGAACACCGGCTACCGCCTGACGCCGACCATCGTCCTGCATGCCAATGCGGCGGTCCGCCG
>RFHQ01000213.1 GCA_003695765.1 Gammaproteobacteria bacterium | reverse complement strand
TCGACGGCCTGGCCGCCTTCGCCGGTCTGCTCATCGCCGCCGTCTGCCTGCTGATCGCCTGGGACGTGATCGCGCGCAACAGCGGCTTGACGCCGCCGGCCTCCACCGTGGCCCTGACCGAGTACGCGCTGCTGTACTTCACCATGGCCGCGGCTCCGCGGCTGGTGCGGGAGCGCGGCCACATCGTCGTCGAAGCGCTGCACCAGCGCCTGCCTGCCGGCCTGCGCCGGCTGCTGGATCGCGTGATCAGCCTGTTCTGCGCCGCGGTCTGCCTGCTGGTCGCCGTGCTGGCCGGACTGCTGGCCACCGAGGCCTGGCAACGCGGCGAAATCGAAGTCCGCTCGCTGGACATGCCGCGCTGGGCCCTGTTCCTGCCGCTGGTCCTCGGCTTTTCGCTCTGCGCCGTCGAGTTCCTGCGCCTCGCCTGGCGCGGCGAGAGCTTCAGCGCGCCGCCGCAGGAGCTGCTGTGAGCGGCCGCGCGCAGCAAAGCCGATGAGCGAACTGCAGCTCGGCCTGCTGGTCTTCGCCCTGGTGCTGGCGCTGATGGCGCTCGGCGTGCCGGTCGCCTTCGCCTTTCTCGGTGCGAATCTGGCCGGTGCCTGGTTGTTGATGGGTGGCTGGCCGGGATTGCTGCAGCTGGTCGACAACGCGACGGCGATGGTCACGCGCTTCACGCTGGTCGCCGTGCCCCTGTTCGTGCTGATGGGCGCGCTGCTGTTCCACAGCGGCCTCGCGCTGCGCGTGTTCGACGCGCTGGACACGCTGTTCGGCCGGCTGCCGGCACGGCTCAGTTACCTGACCGTGGTCGGCGGCGCGACCTTCTCGACACTGACCGGCTCGACCATGGCCAACACGGCGATGCTGGGCTCTTTGATGGTGCCGGAGATGGAGCGCCGCGGTTACGCACGTTACATGGCGATCGGCCCGATCGTCGGCACGGGCGGACTCGCGATGCTGATCCCGCCTTCATCGCTGGGCGTGCTGCTCGGCAGCCTCGCGCGCATCGACATCGCGGCCTTGCTGATCGCCGGTCTGCTGCCCGGCCTGCTGCTCGCGGGGCTCTACCTCCTCGTCATCTGGCTGCAGGCCCGCATGGATCCGGCCGCGGCACCGGCCTACGAGCTGCCGCGCATCGGCTGGTCCCGGAGGCTCTGGCTGCTGCTGACGAACATCCTGCCGCTGGGGCTGGTGATCTTTTCGGTCATCGGTTTCATCGTCCTCGGCATCGCGACACCGTCCGAGGCCGCGGCCTTCGGCGCGCTGTCCGTGGCCGCGCTGGCCGCGGCCCGCCGCTGCCTGACCCTTAGCGCCTGCCGCAAGGCACTGCTCAGCACGGTGCGGGTGACCGGCACGGTGTTCCTCGTGCTGATCGCGTCGTCGGTGTTCAGCCAGTTGCTCGCCTTCGCCGGCAGCAGCCAGCTCGCGGTCGACTGGGCCGTCGGCCTCGACGCGCCACCGGTCGCGAAGCTGCTGCTGATGTTCGCCGTGCTGCTGCTCCTCGGCATGTTCATGGACCAGATCTCGATCCTGCTGCTGACGATCCCGGTGTTCTTCCCGCTCGCGGCCGCGCTCGGTTTCGACCCGGTCTGGTTCGGTCTCGTCGTGCTGCTGGCGCTGGAAATGAGCCTGACGACCCCGCCGTTCGGTCTGCTGCTGTTCCTGATGCAAGGGGTCGCGCCCCGGGGCACGACGCTGGGCCAGGTCGCGTCGGCCGCGCTGCCCTTCCTTGCCTGCGACGCGTTGCTGGTGCTGCTGCTGTTGCTGTTCCCGGGGCTCGCGCTGTGGCTGACCGGCTATCTCTAGGGAATCGGCTGCGGAAGGCCTCTGCGCCGCGGGGCCGACCAGCGCCGCCGCTCGCCCGTCTTCCGGGCCGGGTCGCCGATCGCCGCCGGATGCGGCCGGCGCGCGGCTCAGCCAGCCAGCCCACCCGCCGGCAACGGACGCGACAGGCACCAAGTGAGCAGGGCCGCGAGCTCGCCGGGCTCCCGCCAGGCCTCGTCGCGCTGCTGCTCGGCCAGCCAGCCGAACAGCCACCAGCCGTCGTCCACGGGCAGGAATTCGTGCAGCCTCTCCCGTGCCGACGCGGCCGGACGGGGCCGGCCGTCCGGCAGCGGTTCCAGCGCATAACGGGCCAGCGCCAGCCCCAGCGGCCGGCAGCGCTGCGGCGCGCGCAATGCCCGCGGCAGGGCGCGGAAACGCCGCCACTCGCGCCGCGCGGCCGCCCCGGCCAGCGAAACGGCCGCGGTCCGCCGCGCCGCAAGGTCTACGCTGTCCTTCGAGCTGTCCTGCACCCGGCCGCTGCTCTTGCCTGCCCGGCCGTCTAAACTAGCAGACCATCGCAGCGGACGCAGCGGGGCCTGGACGCCGTGACCGGGACACTCGGACGCTTCCTCGAATTGAGCCTGCCGACGACGGACATCCAGGCGTCGCTGGCCTTCTATCGCGCGCTCGGTTTCACGGAGCTGCCGACCGGCGATGTCCGTGACTATCACTATGCCGTCGTCAGCGACGGCCGCATTGCGATTGGATTGCACGGCGGCGGACCACGGGAAACGGCGCTGAGTTTCGTGCTCGCCGACGTCGCCACGCGGGTGCAGGCGCTCGTGGCCGGCGGGATCGAACCCGATTTCAGCCGCCTGGGCACCGAGCATTTCAACGAAGCGGGCCTGCGCGATCCCGCCGGCCATCTGCTGTGGCTGCTCGAAGCGCCGACCTTTTCGCCATCCCTGGCCAGCGCGCCGCCAACGGCGGCCGGTCAGGCGGTCGCGATCGCCCTGCCCGGCGGCGGCGAGGCCCAGCGGCGCTTCTGGCTCGAGCAGGGCTTCGTGGACGACGACGCGCCGGTCGGCCTGTTGCGGCTGCTCGCGCCGGGGCTGGTGCTGGAGTTCGATCCGCGCTCGCGCGGCCCGGAACTGCGGCTGCGCGGCGCCGATCCGGACGCGCTCGGCGCCGCCGTCGAGCGCGCCGGCGTGACGGCGCGGCGGGCCGGCGAACGGCTGCTGCTCCACTCGCCCGAGGGGCTGCTATTGGTCATCGGCGACGCCGGCCCGACCGCGCCCTGACGGTGCGCCGCCGGCCGTTATAATGCTGCTCCCTTTCCGCATCCGGAACCGCCGCGATGAAACCCATCATTCTCGTCTCGGTGATTTCGATCACCACCGCTCTCGTGCTCTACACCATCGCCGTCTGGCGCAATTGGCGAACGAAACAGCTGACCACGGCCCAGCTCGTGCTGCTTTGGCTGGGCCTGGCCGCTGACCTGCTCGCAACTCGGATGATGGGCCTGTCGATCGAGGGCCCGATCGTCTGGGACTTCCATACGATCAGCGGCTACACCGGCCTCGGGCTGATGGCCTTGCTGGCGGTGCTCGGCAGCTGGGCGCGCTGGCGACAGCATGCGGGGCTGCTCGGCTCGTTTCACCGGATCGCCATACCGGTCTGGCTGATCTGGGTCGCTTCCTATGTCACCGGCGTGATCATCGGTATGCAGCGCGTCTAGGCCTCGCCGCGCAGCTGCGCGATGATCGCGGGGTTCTCCAGCGTCGAGACATCCTGGGTGATCTCCTCGCCGCGGGCGATCGCGCGCAGCAGGCGCCGCATGATCTTGCCGGAGCGCGTCTTCGGCAGGTTGTCGGCGAAGCGGATGTCGTCCGGCTTCGCGATCGGCCCGAGCTGCTCGGCCACCCAGTCGCGCAGTTCCGCGGTCAGCGCCGCGGCCTCATCGCCAGCCGGGCGCGGACCCCGTGGCACGACGAAGGCGAAGATTGCTTCTCCCTTGATCTCGTGCGGTCGGCCGACGACGGCGGCCTCGGCCACCCGCGGATGCGCGACCAGCGCAGACTCGACCTCCATCGTGCCCAGCCGATGGCCGGAGACATTCAGCACGTCGTCGATGCGGCCCATGATCCAGAAATAGCCATCGGCGTCGCGGTGCGCGCTGTCACCGGCGACATAGAAACGGCCACCGAATTTCTTCCAGTAGGTGTCCTGGTAACGCTCGTTGTCGCCCCAGATCGTGCGCAGCATCGACGGCCAGGGCTTGCGGATCACGAGATAGCCCCCGTGTCCCGGCTCGGTCACGGAATTGCCGTCCTCGTCGACGATGTCGGCGGCGATGCCCGGCAGCGGCTTCGTGCACGATCCGGGCTTGGTCGGCGTCACGCCCGGCACGGGGGAAATCATGATGCCGCCGGTCTCGGTCTGCCACCAGGTATCGACGATCGGGCAGCGTTGTTTGCCGATGACCTCGTGGTACCAGATCCAGGCCTCCGGGTTGATCGGCTCGCCGACCGTGCCCAGCAGCCGCAGCTTCGACAGGTCGTACTGCGCCGGGATGTCGTCGCCGAGCCGCATCAAGGCGCGAATCGCCGTCGGCGCGGTATAGAAGACGGTTACGCCGTGCTTCTGGCAGATGCTCCAGAAGCGCCCGCCGTCCGGGTAGGTCGGCGCGCCTTCGTACATGACGATGGTCGCGCCGGCGGCCAGCGGCCCGTAGGCGACGTAGGTGTGGCCGGTGATCCAGCCGACGTCGGCCGTGCACCAGAACACGTCGTCGTCGCGCAGGTCGAAAACCAGCTCGGCCGTCAGTCGCGCGTGCAACAGGTAACCGGCCGACGAGTGCTGGACGCCCTTCGGCTTGCCGGTCGAACCAGAGGTATACAGCAGGAACAGCGGGTGCTCGGCCTCGAGCGCCAGCGGCTCGCAGTGCTCGGGCTGAGCTTCGATCGCATCGGCCCACCAGATGTCCCGGCCCGCCTGCATCGCGCAGCCGCAATCGGCGCGTTTCAGGACGATGACTGTCTCAACGCTGTCGCAACCGTCGGCCAATGCCTTGTCGGTGGCCTTCTTCAGTTCGACGATCTGGCCACCGCGATGGCCGCCGTCCGCAGTGATGACCATGCGCGCGCCGGCATCGATGATCCGCTCGCGCAGCGAATTCGCGGAAAAGCCGCCGAAGACCACGGAGTGTATGGCGCCGATGCGCGCGCAGGCCTGCATCGCGATCACCGCTTCGGGCACCATCGGCATATAGATCACGACGCGGTCGCCGGCCTCGATGCCCTGCGCACGCAAGGCGTTCGCAAACCGGCAGACGGCGGCCGTCAGTTCCCGGTAAGTGATGCGGCGCCGGTCGCCGCCCTCGCCCTCGAAGAGGATCGCCGGCTTGTCGCCGCGCTCGGCCAGGTGCAGGTCGAGGCAGTTCTCCGACACGTTCAACCGCCCGTCGGCGAACCAGCGGTAGTTCGGCGCCCGGCTGGCATCCAGCGCCTGCGTGAACGGTTGCCGCCAGTGCAGCAGCTCCCTGGCGAGCCCGGCCCAATAGCCGTCGTGATCGGCCTCGGCCGCGGCCTGCATCGCGGCCAGCCGCTCGGCGTCGAAACGGGCGCCGGCCGCGAACTCGGGGTTCGGCGGGAACACCCGCTGTTCGTCGAGAATGGATTCCAGGCGCTTGTCGTTCATCGGTCCTCCCCGCACGGCGAGCCGCGATTGTAGCCGCTAGCGTCCCGCCGCGGCGGCGCGCGCCGCTGCCAGCCGCTCTTGCGCAGCCGGATGGGAGTCCAGCAGCGTCACCGCGCCCGGCCGGCTCCGGCGCAACTCGTCGATGCGGATCAGCAGCCGGCCGAGGGCCTCGGGGTCCAGCCCCTGCGCGAGCGCATAGTCGAAGGCCACGGCATCGGCTTCGCGCTCGAAATCCCGCGAATAGGCGGCATCGAGCAACAACACCGGCAACGCAGC
The DNA here is from genome assembly GCA_003695765.1 of Gammaproteobacteria bacterium. Lineage (GTDB taxonomy): Bacteria > Pseudomonadota > Gammaproteobacteria > Steroidobacterales > J054. The sequence continues at coordinate 3,332 of RFHQ01000213.1, read as the reverse complement.
TGCCAGGTTCGCAGCCGAGCCGAGATCGCCGGTCAGCGAGATCACGACGGCGGCCAGCAGCGAGTTCTGCAGCAGGCGGCGCAGCGCATGGTGCCGGACCACGTGCCCGGCCTCGTGCGCCAGCACGGCGGCCAGTTCCTCGTCATCGGCCGCCAGCCCGGCCAGCTCGTCGGTCAGCACCACGATGCCCGACGGCAGCGCGAAGGCGTTGGGCCCGATATCCGGCGCCGCGCGGAATTCGATGCGCATCGGCAGACCCGGCGAGATCGCCTCCGTCACCTCACCGAACAGCGCCCTCAGTTCGCCTTGCCTGGCCGCGTCCAGAGTCGATGGCTCGAAGATGCTCGCGTCCATCGCGCGCAGCGCCTCCCGACCGATGAATGTCTGCGTCTCGGCCGGCAAGGCATCGGCAATGACCGCGACTATCGCCGGCAGGCCGCGGGTGCCGAACCACGTGATCGCGCCGACGGCGACGACGATCGACAGCAACGCGGCCAGCCAGCGCGACTCCAGCCAGAACAGCCGCCCACCGCCGCCCAGTTGGGCGTAGAACATATCGGCGTCGTCGATCTCCAGGCGCTGGCCCGCCGGCAGCTCGACGACCGCAGCGCAACCGGGAATGCGCGCGGCGATCTCCAGTTGCTCCAGCGGCCAGCTGCCGACGCCGGCGACCTGCAGCCTGCCGCCGGGCAGCAACTGCAGCTCGACTTCACGGCTCGCGCTGCTGTCAGCCGCGTACAGGCGCGCGCGCACTCACAACCCCAGGTCGAAATCGAAGGTCTCGCCGATTTCCTCGCCGAGGGCCGAGACCTCCTGTTCTTCGGCCGCGACGACGTCGTCGAGCTCACCGTCGATCGCCGCGCTCATGTGCTCGATCCGGTAGCGGTGCAGCCGGACCGCAGCCCAGGGTATCAGCAAGCCGGCCGAACACAGGATCGCGAGCAGATTGCTCAGGCGCAGGAAGACATAGCCGGGCAGAGACCAGCGACAATGCAGCTGGTGCCGGCCCGCCTCGATGCCGTTGAAGACCACGCGCGCGACCGCGCCTTCCACGCCGAAATAGAAGGCGAGGTAGACCAGCGCGCTCAGCAGCGTGACGCCGAGCTGGAAGCCCGGGGCGGCGGCGCCGGCCTCCATGCCGGCCAGCTGCGGCGGAGCGAAGGCCACGGAGAAGATGCCGAGCAGGAAGACGCACAGCAGGGCCAGCAAACCAGCCCCGAGATAGATCGCATAGAAATCCGGGCTGCCCGTCCGCTCGCCCAGCCGCAGCGGCAGCGTGCCGAAGGCGCTGTTGTCCACCAGCAGCCTGGCGCGCCGGTACTGGAAGTGCGGCAGGTACAGGCCCAGCGTCAGCAACGACAGCAGCATGCCCCCGATGAGGGTGCGATAGGCCTCGGCATAGGCCGGTCGGAAGCGAAAACGCACGCCGCGGTAGGAGGTATTGCGCAAGGCAAACATCCGTGAGCGCACCAGCAACCACGGAAAGGCGAGTGCCCCGGCCAGCGCGACCAGGGCGCTCCAGGCCGACTGCATCGCGGTCAGCACGCTGTAGGCGACGAACAGCGCGACCGCGATCAGACGTCCCTTGAGAATCGCCACCGGGTCGGCGTGGTAATCGAACGCTGCGCCGGCCAGATGCGTGTGACGGTAGAAATACTTGTTCCGGCGAACCTTGGCCCAGGGCGAGTAGAGCCCCAGCGTCATGACGCTCAGCGCCAGGTTGACGATCCAGATGCGGAAATACTCGCCGGCGCGGCCGCTGAATCGCAGCGCTTCGCGGCGTGGCGCCGTGGGCAGCTGCGGCTCCGGATGCTCGGGCATGTCGTGCTCCCCCCTTCTCCCGACCGGCCGCGATCAGCGCAGGAGCCCGTGCATGATCGCCGCCGCCTGCCCGGCGTAAGCGGAACCGAACAGGTTCAGGTGATTGAGCACATGATACAGCCGGTACAGCGCGTCGCGCCGCCCGGCGCCCGGCGGCAGCGGCCAGGCCTGCTCGTAGGCCCGGTAGAACTCGCCCGGGAAACCGCCGAAGAGCCGGGTCATCGCCAGATCCGCCTCGCGGTCGCCGTAGTAGACGGCCGGGTCGAAGATCACCGGCTCGCCGCTCATGCTCTGCGCCCAGTTGCCGCCCCAGAGGTCGCCGTGCAATAGCGACGGTGGCGGCTCGTGCCCGGCCAGCAGCGCCGGCACGCGCTCCAGCAGGCGCTGACCCAGCGCCGCGATGTCCGCATGGCCGCCGCGCGCCGCCAGTTCCAGTTGCGGCTGCAGACGTCGCCGGCACCAGAACTCGGTCCAGTCCCCGCACCAGGCATTGGTCTGCGGCGTGCTGCCGATGGTGTTGTCGCGGTGCCAGCCGTAGGCATCGGCGCTGACCCGGTGCAGCGCGGCCAGTTGCTCGCCCAGCCGCGCGGCGGCCCGCGCACCGCCGGCGCGCATTGGCAGGTACTCGAGCAGCAGGTAGGCATGCTCGCCGGCAAGGCCGTGGCCCAGTACCGCCGGCACGCGCACGGCGCCCGCGCGCGCGAGTTCCGCGAGGCCCGCCGCCTCGGCGGCGAACATATCGGCCAGCGAGGCTTCGTTGAGCTTCAGAAAATACTGCCGGCCCGCCTGGCTGCAGAGCCACAGCGTCCGGTTGATGCTGCCGCCGCCGCAGGCTTCGGCACCCGCGATCTCGCCGGTCAGCGGCGCCAGCGCTGCCGCCAGCGGCTCCGGGATCATCGGCCGAACGCAGCCGCGAGGCGCTCCGCCTGATCGCGCAAGCCGCGGCCGAAGCCGGTTTCGTCATAGACCGCGAACAGCGTATCCAGCGCCGGTGCGCGGCGCCGGAGGCTGGCCTCGCCGGCCGGCAGCGGCGCGTCACAGCGGATCCGCGCCAGTTCGCGGCACAGCTCGGCCTGTTCACGGTGCTCGCCGAGGCGCGTGGCGAGTCCCGCGGCGCCGCGCAGCGGCAACTCCGGCACGCGCTGCAGATTGGCGTAGAGTTCGTCCAGCGAGTCGAAATGCGCCAGCAGGCGCGCCGCCGTCTTGACGCCGACGCCGGGCACGCCCGGGATATTGTCGACACTGTCGCCGGCGAGTCCAAGGTAATCGGGCACCTGTTCCGCGCGCACGCCGATGGCCGACCGCACGTCCTGGTAGCCGACACGGCGCCTGCCGGCGAAATCCCAGAAGGTGTCGCCCGCTTCCAGCAATTGCAGCAGATCCTTGTCGCGGCTGACGATCGTGACCGAGTGCCCCGCATTGCGCATGCCGACGGCCAGTGTGCCGATCAGGTCGTCCGCTTCGTAGGCCGTATCCGCAAACTCGGCCACGCCCAGCGCGCGGGTGATCTC
>RFHQ01000052.1 GCA_003695765.1 Gammaproteobacteria bacterium | reverse complement strand
CGGCGGCGCATTTCGCTGGGCCTGAAGCAGTGCAAGCCGAACCCATGGGCCGAATTCGCGGCGAACTACAACCGCGGCGATCGGGTCAAGGGCACGATCAAGTCGATCACCGATTTCGGCATCTTCATCGGCCTGCCCGGCGGTATCGACGGTCTCGTGCACCTGTCCGACATTTCCTGGGAGATTCCCGGCGAAGAAGCGGTGCGCAACTACAAGAAGGGCGAGGAGGTCGAAGCGGTTGTGCTGTCGATCGACCCGGAGCGCGAGCGCATCTCGCTCGGCATCAAGCAGCTCGACCAGGATCCGTTGTCCAAGTTTCTCGCCGAGCACGAGAAAGGCAGCATCGTCAAGGGTGTGGTCAAGGAGGTCGATGCCCGCGGCGCGGTGGTCGAGCTGGAGGACGGCATCGAAGGCCAGTTGCGGGCCAGCGAGCTGTCGCGTGACCGGGTCGAGGACGCGCGCATGGTGCTGAAACCGGGCGACGAGGTCGAGGCTCGTTTCATGGGGCTGGACCGCAAGAACCGGACCGTGTCCTTGTCGATCAAGGCCAAGGAAGCTCACGAAGAGGCGCAGGCCGTGGAAAGCTACCGCTCGGATGCCGGGGCCACGCCCGCCGGCACCAGCCTGGGCGAACTGCTGAAACAGCAGATCTCCAGCGGTCAGGACGAGGATTGATTCGGGGCGGCCGCCCGGCGGGGGCCGGCGCAGTGGGGGCATTCGGGGAGCAGCGCCTTGGCTATGACGAAGTCTGAACTCATTGAATCGATCGCACGCAAGCAGAAGCACCTGCCGGCCAAGGACGTGGAACTGGCCGTCAAGCACTTGCTGGACCTGATGAGCGATGCGCTGGCCAACGGCCAGCGTATCGAAATCCGGGGTTTCGGCAGTTTCAGCCTGCATTACCGGCCGCCGCGAATGGGACGCAATCCGAAGACCGGCGAGGCTGTGGCCCTGGCCGGCAAGTACGTGCCGCATTTCAAGCCCGGCAAGGATCTGCGCGAGCGCGTCAACGCCAACCGGCACCTGCCGATCCGCCACTGACCGGGCGCCTGCCTGCGTTTACGCGGCTTGCATTACAATGCCGCCAAGCCGCCGCCGGCGCGGCGGGTCGCGAGCGATGCCAATGCTGCGCAATCTGGTCTACTTCCTGATCCTGCTGCTGGTGCTGCTGCTGGTCACCGCCTTCGCGGCGCTGAACCCGGGCAGCCTGGCACTGGACGTCGGGTTCCGGACGATCGAGATCCAGAAATCTCTGGCGCTGACCCTCGCTTTCGCTGCCGGCTGGCTGTTCGGCATCGGCTGCGCCGGCCTGTTGCTGTTGAAATCGGCAGGCGAGCGCCGTCGCCTGCGCAAGTCCCTGCGGCTCGCCGAGTCGGAGGTCAAGGCCTTGCGCAACCTGCCGATTCAAGATGCCGACTGAATCAGCCTTTCTCTTTGCGGGCCTGCTGTTCCTGGCCGCGGCCCTCGGCTACCTGTTCGCCTGGTTCGGCGAGCGCGACCGCGACGATGAGCCGCGGGCGGCACCGGTCAGTCGCGATTACCTGAAGGGCCTGCATTATCTCGTCGACGAAGACGCGGATCGGGCGCTCGAGGTTTTCGCCCGCATGGCCGAGTCGGACGAGGACACGCTGGAGATCCACTTCGCCCTCGGCAGCCTGTTCCGCAAGCGTGGCGAGGTCGACCGCGCCATCCGCATCCACCAGAATGTCATGGCGCGGCCGGGTCTGGACCGCCTGCAGAAAGGGCAGGCACAGCTGGCGCTGGCGGAAGACTACCTCAGCGCCGGTCTGCTGGACCGTGCCGAAAAACTGTACAGCCAGCTGCGCGACTATCCCGAGTTCCGCGAACGGGCCCTGAAACGCCTGCTCGGTATCCTCGAGCGGACCCAGGACTGGGAAGCCGCGATCAAGACCCACGAGGAACTGGCACGGTTGACCGACCGGCGTGACGAGGTCGGCCGGCTCGCGCATTACTACTGCGAACTGGCGGAACAGGCACTGGCCGCAGCGGACTGGCCGCGCGCGCGCCAGCTGTTGCGCAAAGCCGCGGCCGCCCGGCCGCGCAGCGTCCGCAGCCTGCTGGTCCGCGCCGACCTGGCGCGCGAAGCCGGCGACTGGCGCGACGCACGCAAGCTCTACCGCCGGGCTGCCGACGAAGCGCCCTGGCTGATCAGCGAGATCCTGCCCCGGGTCGCGCGGCTGTACCAGGACCGGGACGACGCCGACGGTTTCAGCCGATGGCTGGACCGCCTGCTGGCGGCCCACCCCGATGCCGGCGACGACGTCGCCTTGGCGGTGATCGCGGACGAGGCCGTTGCGGTGCCAGAGGCGATGGCGCAGCTGTCCCGTTTCATCGCCGCGGATCCGATCCTGGCGATGCTGGTCGATGCGGCGTCGCTCGCGCAGCGGCCGGCGGACGAGCGGACGGCGGCGCTGCAGCGGATTCGCGGGGCGCTGGCGCGGCTGCGCGCCCGTGGCGTGGCCTATCGCTGCCGGAATTGCGGCTACGGCAGCCTGAGCCTGCAGTGGCAGTGTCCCGGCTGCCGGCAGTGGGAAAGCCTGCGGCCGGAATTCCGCCTCGGGCCCGACGCCGGCGGTTGAGCCCGGCGTATCCCGGCGAACAGGCGCGAATCGCGGCTGGGCGGGCCGGTGGCGCCCCGCTACTGTGCTGCTCAGGCCGGCGCAGCGTCCGGCCGGAAGCAAACTCAGGAGGTTGTCATGCGTCATTACCTGCTGGCCCTGTTCGGGGCCCTCTGCTGCCAGGCGGCTCTCGCCGGGCCGGTCGACATCAACAGCGCCGACCCGGAGACCCTGGCCCGGGAACTGAACGGCATCGGCACGGCGCGCGCCCGCGCCATCGTCGAGTACCGGCAGCAATTCGGGCCGTTCCGCAGCGCCGACGAATTGCTCAATGTCACCGGCGTCGGCGAGCACATTCTCGAAGCCAATCGCGAGAACATCCTGGTTGGCGGCGCCCGGCCCTGAGCGCCCGTGTGGCCGCGGCGGCAGTCGGGGCGCCGCGGCCACGCGCAGCCCGGGGCACATTTGGTTAGAATCCGCGGCTGTCGAGGAGGTCACCGTCTCATGTCAGTCGCCGTTCGCACCGCCGTCTTCCCCGTTGCCGGCCGTGGTACGCGTTTCCTGCCGGCCACCAAGGCCGTGCCGAAGGAAATGCTGCCGATCGTCGACAAGCCATTGATCCAGTATGCCGTCGAGGAGGCGCTGGAAGCCGGTGCCGAACGCCTGGTGTTCATCACGCACAGCAGCAAGCGGGCGATCGAAGATCATTTCGACGTCGATCCGGACCTGGAGCGCTCGCTGGAGGAGAGCGGCAAAGCGGAGTTGCTGCTGACCCTGCGCAGCATCCTGCCGAAGAACGTCTCCTGCGTCTTCATCCGCCAGGGACAGCCGCTGGGCCTCGGCCACGCGGTGCTCTGCGCCGAGCCGGCCGTCGGCAGGGAGCCGTTCTTCGTGCATCTGCCGGACGACCTGATCCGGGCCCGGCCCGGTTGCCTGGCGCAGATGGCGGCCGATTTCGCCGAGCACGGTGACAATCTGCTGGCCGTGGAAGAAGTGCCACGCGAGAAGACCAGCAGCTATGGCATCGTGGCCGTCGACCGGCAGATGCGCCTGCAACAGATCGTCGAGAAGCCGGACCCGGAGCAGGCGCCGTCGACACTGGCCGTGGTCGGCCGCTACCTGCTGAAGCCACGGATCTTCGACAAGCTGCGCATGACCGGCCGTGGTGCCGGCGGCGAGATCCAGATCACCGACGCGATCGCCGACCTGATGGAAGAGCAGACCGTGCGCGCCTTCCGCTTCGACGGCACGCGCTACGACTGCGGCAGCAAGCTCGGCTACGTGCAGGCGACGCTGGACTATGCGCTGCAGGATCCGGCCATTGCCGCCGGCCTCAGGCTCCCCGGCTGACGATCAGCTTGCCGACATGGCCGCCGCCGGCCAGGTATTCCCAGGCGGCCCGGGCCTCATCGAAATCGAAGCGGCGGTCGATGTGCGGCTTGACGCCGTTGAGGCCGCAGGCCCGCAGCAGGTCGGCGAACATCCGGCGGCTGCCCGACGTAATCCCCTTCAGCAGCAGATTGCCCAGCAACATCGGCATCAGGTCGGGGGGTTCCTGCGCTTGTCCGCCGAGCGCGCCGAGCAGACCGATGCGCGCATTGGGCGCGCAGCAGGCCAGTGACCGGCCCAGTGTCGCAACGCCGACGGTCTCCACGACGATGTCGACGCCGTGCCCATCGTTCGCCTCGCGCACGGCGACTTCCCAGTCCGGGCGTTCGCGATAGTTGACCGTGATGTCTGCGCCGAGACGGCGGGCCAGGTCCAGCTTGTCGTTGCTGGACGAAGTGATCGCAACCTTGGCGCCGAACATCTTCGCGATCTGCAGCGCCAGGATGGAGACCCCGCCGGTGCCCAGGGTCAGCACGGTGTCGCCGGCCTTGATCCGGCCCAGGTTCACGAGCACGGTCCAGGCCGTGATGCCGGCGGCACCGAGTGCCGCGGCGTCGCTGAAGTCCAGGCCATCCGGCAGGGTCAGCAGCGACTGCGCCGGCAGGGTCACCAGTTCACTGAGCCAGCCGTCGGCGGTATTGCCGAGGTCTGCTGCGAAGATCGCCGGATCGTAGTCGCCGTCCAGCCATTCGAGAAAATGCGGCGCCGTGACGCGGTCGCCGACCGCGACGTCCGTGACGCCCGGTCCGACAGCCACGACCACGCCGGCTCCGTCGCTCAGCGGCACGCGCTCCGGCGGTTGCGGCCGGCCGTAGCGGCCGGCGACGATCATCAGATCGCGGTGATTCAGTGCCGCGGCCCGCATCTCGACCAGCACCTGCCCCGGGCCCGGCGCCTGGGCCCGGCGTTCCACCAGCCGCAGGCCCCGAGGGCCGGCCAGCGGGCCGATCTCCCAGCGCCGGTAACGCCGGCCCTGCCAGGGCGAACGCTCGCCGTTGCCGGCCGTGGCGCGCTCGCTGGCGAGCGAGGCAGCCGCCAGCGACAGGGCCCCGGCGATGGTGTCGCGGCGGGTATGGCTCATGGGCGGGAATCTCCGCGGAGGGGCAGGCGCTGGCTGCGGGTATGGATGGCTCCCCGGGGCGGACTCGAACCACCGACCAATCGGTTAACAGCCGACCGCTCTACCAACTGAGCTACCGGGGAAGCGCTGAAGCCGTTGAGCGACGCGGGATTTTGCGGCAGGGCCCGGGGCGAGTCAAGGAACGCCCCGATCCGCTGCGGGCAAGAGCGCCGGCTCAGCCGAGGACACGCCGGATGCGCCGGATCGCTTCCTGCAGCGTCTCCAGGCCGCAGGCGAAGCTCAGACGCAGGTAACCCGGCGCGCCGAAGGCGGAGCCGGGCACCAGCGCTACATTGGCTTCGTTGAGCAGCAGTTCCGCCAGCGCCGTGTCGTCGGCCAGGCCTTTCGCAGCGATCGCCTCTGCGGCGTTCGGGAAGGCATAGAAAGTGCCGGCACCGGGCAGGCAGTGGAGGCCGGGGATCTCGTTCAGCGCCGCGACCAGGTAATCGTGCCGTTCGCGAAAGGCGCGGACCATGTCGGCGACGCAACCCTGGTCGCCGTTCAGTGCGGCGACGCTGGCTGCCTGGGAGATGCTGCAGGGGTTCGAGGTGCTCTGGCCCTGGATCTTCTTCATCGCCGCGATCAGCTTCTGCGGCCCGCCGCAGTAGCCGATGCGCCAGCCGGTCATGGCGTAGCACTTGGAGACGCCGTTGATCGTCACGATCCGGTCCATCAGTTCCGGGCAGGCGGCGCCGAGGCTGGTGAATGGCTCCTCGGCCCAGTAGATGTGCTCGTACATGTCGTCCGTCGCGACGACGATGCCGGGATGCTCCAGCAGCACCTCGCCCAGCGCGCGCAACTCGTCGCGGCTGTAGGCGGCGCCGGTTGGGTTCGAGGGGCTGTTGAGGAACACCAGGCGGGTGCGATTCGTGATCGCCGCCTTCAAGGCTCGCGGCGAGATCTTGAAACCCTCATCTATGCCGGCCGGGACGATCACCGGTTCGCCTTCGGCCAGCTTGATCATGTCTGGATATGACACCCAATAGGGCGCCGGGACGACGGCCTCGTCGCCCGGGTTCAAGACGGCCACGCAGACGTTGTAACAGGTCTGTTTCGCACCGCAGGACACGAGGATCTGATCGCGTCCGTATTCCAGCCCGTTGTCGCGGCGGAATTTCGCGATGATCGCGTCCTTCAGTTCCGGCGTGCCATCGACATTGGTGTATTTCGTCCGGCCGGCTTCAATCGCAGCGATTCCGGCGGCCTTGATGTGCGCCGGTGTGTCGAAATCCGGTTCACCGGCGCCGAGGCCGATGACGTCGCGCCCCTGGGCGCGCAACTCGGCCGCCAGCGCAGTGACAGCCATGGTGGGCGAGGGCTTCACCCGCTGGACGCGTTGCGAAACTGTTAGACTCACGATGCGATATCCTGATGCTGCTGCGAGCCGGAGATGTTAGTGGATTCCGGCGCGCCGACCAATACGCCTGCAAGCCATGGACCGGTTCGAACTCGTTGCCGATTACGCGCCCGCCGGCGACCAGCCGGCGGCGATCGACGCGCTGGTCGCCGGACTCGAAGCCGGGCTGGCACGCCAGACGCTGCTCGGCGTGACCGGTTCGGGCAAGACCTTCACGATGGCCAACGTGATCGCCAGGCAGCAGCGCCCGACGCTGATCCTGGCGCACAACAAGACCTTGGCGGCGCAGCTGTACGGCGAGATGCGCGAGTTCTTCCCGCACAATCGCGTCGAGTATTTCGTGTCCTATTACGACTACTACCAGCCGGAAGCCTATGTGCCGGCGTCGGACACGTACATCGAGAAGGATGCGTCGATCAACGAACACATCGAGCAGATGCGGCTGTCGGCGACCAAGGCATTGCTCGAGCGGCACGACACGATCATCGTTGCCACGGTCTCGTCGATCTACGGCCTCGGCGATCCGGAGGCCTATTTCAGCATGGTGTTGCACCTGTCGCGCGGTGATCGCATCGATCAGCGTGAGCTGCTGCGGCGATTGGCGGAACTGCAATACACCCGCAACGAGGTCGAGCTGAGCAATGGCTGCTACCGCGTGCGCGGCGAGATCATCGACATCTTTCCGGCGGAGTCTGAGCGCGAGGCGGTGCGCGTCGAGCTGTTCGACGACGAGATCGAGAGCCTGGCCTTGTTCGATCCACTGACCGGCGAGATCGGCCGGCGGGTGCCGCGGCTGACGATCTTCCCGAAGACCCACTACGTGACCCCGCGCGAAGTCATGCTGCGCGCGGTCGAAGAGATCAAAGTCGAACTGAAGGAGCGGCTCGAGCTGCTGCGGCGGGAAGGGCGCCTGGTCGAGGCCCAGCGGCTCGAGCAGCGGACGATGTTCGACCTGGAGATGATCAGCGAACTCGGCTACTGCACCGGCATCGAGAACTACAGCCGCTACCTGTCCGGCCGCCGGCCCGGCGAGCCGCCGCCCTGCCTGTTCGACTACCTGCCAGAAGACGCGCTGTTGATCGTCGACGAGAGCCACGTGACGATCCCGCAGCTCGGTGGCATGTATCGTGGTGACCGCTCGCGGAAGGAGAACCTGGTCGAGTACGGGTTCCGGTTGCCGTCGGCGCTGGACAACCGGCCGCTGCGCTTCGACGAATTCGAGGCCTTGTCGCCCCAGACCATCTACGTCTCCGCGACGCCGGGTCCCTACGAACGGGAACACTCCGACGCGGTCGTCGAGCAGCTCGTCCGGCCAACCGGTCTGGTCGACCCGGATGTGCAGCTACGGCCGGCGTCCACGCAGGTCGACGATGTACTGTCCGAGATCAATCGGCGGGTCGAGCGGAGCGAGCGGGTGCTGATCACGACGCTGACCAAGCGCATGGCCGAGGACCTGACCGACTATCTGCACGAGCACGGAGTGCGGGTTCGTTACCTGCATTCCGACATCGATACCGTCGAGCGCATGGAAATCATCCGCGATCTGCGCCTCGGCGAGTTCGACGTGCTGGTCGGTATCAACCTGCTGCGCGAGGGCCTGGACCTGCCCGAAGTCTCGCTGGTCGCGATTCTCGATGCCGACAAGGAGGGCTTCCTGCGCTCCGAGGGCTCGCTGATCCAGACCATCGGCCGCGCGGCGCGCAACGTCAACGGGATGGCGATCCTGTACGCCGACAGCATCACCGGATCGATGCGGCGGGCCATCGCCGAGACCGAGCGCCGCCGGGCGAAGCAGCTGGCTTTCAACGAACGCCACGGCATCCAACCGCAGACGATCAGCAAGGAAGTCCGCGATGTCATGGAAGGCGCCCGCAGCGATGCGCCGCGCCGCGGGCGCCGCCGCCAGGCCGCGGAACGGCGCCCGCCGGACTACGCGAGCCTGCCGCCGGAGCAGGCCCTGAAACGCATCGGCGAGCTGGAGAAGGCCATGTACCGGCACGCCCGCGACCTGGAGTTCGAGGAAGCGGCCCGGCTTCGCGACCAGAT
>RFHQ01000051.1 GCA_003695765.1 Gammaproteobacteria bacterium | reverse complement strand
TTGTACCAGATCAGGTACAGCACGCGGCGGCGCGGCCATTGCGCGGGCTCTCCGCAGGCTGCGAGCTGCCGTTCCAGCGCGGACGCCAGCCGCGCGGCGGCCATTTCGCGGCAGAAGATGCCGCCGAGCAGACGGTACAGATTCAGGTTGTCGCGGGGACCGCGCGGGTGGGTAATTACCAGCACCGGGACCCGGCCGGCGAGTTCGTCGGCCAGTTCCCGCCGGTTCTCGTCGATGTTCAGGATCACGTGCGTCGGGCGCTGCGCCAGCAAGCGCTCGACATCGACATCCTTGGTGCCGCCGAGTTTCGGCACCTCGCGCAGCCAGCGCCGCGGCTGCACGCAAAAACCGGTGCGGCCGACGAGCTGGTGCCTGAGGCCCAGTGCGCAGAGGCACTCGGTGATGCTGGGCACGAGGCTGACGATGCGCGCATCCGGACAGGGCCGATGCAGCTGGCCGGCGGCATCGATCAGCTCGGCCGTCATCGCTGGCTCACATATTGCGCCGGTATTCGCCGCCGACCGCATACAGCGCAGCCGAGATCTGGCCCAGCGAAGCCACTTTCACTGTCTCCAGCAGTTCCTCGAACAGGTTGCCGCGACGCCGGGCCACGTCCTGCAGGCGCTCGAGCGCCGGCCCGCATTGCTCGCGGTGCCGTGCCTGGAAGGCCCTGAGGTTCGCGATCTGCGCCCGTTTCTCCTGGTCGTCCGAGCGCATCAACTCCAGCTCGGTGATCTCGTCTTCCTGCCCCGGCGGTGGCAGGAAGGTGTTGACCCCGATCAGCGGCAGGCTGCCGTCGTGTTTCTTCTGCTCGTAGTAGAGGCTCTCTTCCTGGATCTTGCTGCGCTGGTACATCCGGTCCATCGCGCCAAGCACGCCGCCGCGCTCGCTGAGGCGCTCGAATTCCTGGTACACGGCTTCCTCGACCAGGTCGGTCAGGGTGTCGATGATGAAGGACCCCTGCCATGGATTTTCGCAGTAGTTCAGGCCCAGTTCCTTGTTGATGATCAGCTGGATCGCGACGGCCCGCCGCACCGAGGCCTCGGTCGGCGTCGTGATGGCCTCGTCGAAAGCGTTGGTATGCAGGCTGTTGCAGTTGTCGAACAGCGCATACAGGGCCTGCAGCGTCGTGCGAATATCGTTGAAGCTGATCTCCTGCGCGTGCAGGCTGCGGCCCGAGGTCTGGATGTGGTACTTGAGCATCTGGCTGCGGGCGCTGGCGCCGTAACGTTCCCGCATCGCCCTGGCCCAGATGCGCCGCGCCACGCGGCCGATCACTGCGTACTCCGGGTCCATGCCGTTGCTGAAGAAGAAGCTCAGGTTCGGCGCGAACTCGTCGATCTGCATGCCGCGGGCGAGATAGTATTCGACGATCGTGAATCCGTTCGCCAGCGTGAACGCGAGCTGCGTGATCGGGTTCGCGCCGGCCTCGGCGATGTGGTAGCCGCTGATCGAGACGCTGTAGAAATTACGCACCTGGTGATCGACGAAGTACTGCTGCACGTCGCCCATCGCACGCATCGCGAACTCGGTCGAGAAGATGCAGGTGTTCTGCGCCTGGTCTTCCTTGAGGATGTCGGCCTGCACCGTGCCGCGCACCTGGCGCAGCGTCTCCTCGCGGATGCGGGCATAGGTTTCCGCGTCGACCAGCTGGTCGCCCGAGACGCCGAGCAGCCCGAGGCCCAAGCCGTCGTTGCCCGGCGGCAGTTCGCCGCCGTAACGCGGCCGTGGCTGCTCACGAAAGATTTCCGCCAGGCGTTTCTCGGTGGCCTCCCACTGGCCCGTTTCGCGCAGGTGTTTCTCGACCTGCTGGTCGATCGCCGCATTCATGTAGAAAGCCAGCACCGCCGGCGCCGGGCCGTTGATCGTCATCGACACCGAGGTGTTCGGCGAGCACAGGTCGAAACCGGAGTAGAGCTTCTTCGCATCGTCGACGGTCGCGATCGACACGCCGGCATTGCCCACCTTGCCGTAGATGTCCGGCCGTTCGTCCGGATCCTCGCCGTACAGCGTGACGGAATCGAAGGCGGTGGACAGCCGTGCGGCCGACTGGCCCTGCGCCAGGTAATGGAAACGCCGGTTCGTGCGTTCCGGTGTACCTTCGCCGGCGAACATGCGAATCGGATCCTCGCCGGTGCGCCGGTAGGGATAGACGCCGCCGGTGTACGGGTAATGCCCGGGCAGGTTTTCCTTCATCAGGAAGCGCAGGCGATCCGCCCAGCCATCGAGCTTCGGTGGTGCGATCTTCGGAATCTGCAGGTGGCTGAGGCTTTCGCGGTAGTTCTCGCCGCTGACCGTGCGGCCTCGTACCTGGTACTCGTAGCGCTCGGCGGTGATGCCCTGGAGCCGCGTGGGCCACTCGGCCAGCAGCCGCCGGGCCTCGTCACCGAGTTCGTCGAGCGCGGCGTTGTAACGCTGGCGCAGATGCAGCACGGTGGCATCGGCGCCATTCGTCAGCGCCTCGGGCGAGTAGGGCTGCATCTCCGGCGGCCGGGCGTCGGCATCGATTTCAGCGAGCACCGCGTAATGGTGTTCGGCGCGGGCGGCCGCTTCGCAGCGAGCCTCGATCGAGTCATTGATCCGGCGGCCCTGCTCGGCGATTTCGGCGAGATAACGCTGCCGGTTGCCGGGAATCAGTACCGACGGTTCCGGTTCGCGGCGCTCGATCGGGACCGGCAATGCCCAGCGATCCGGGCTGTTGCCCGGCAGATCACCGAGCTGACGGCACAGCGAGGCGAACAGCCAGTTCATGCCGGGGTCGTTGAACTGGCTCGCGATCGTCGGGTAGACCGGGACCTCTTCGTCCGCTGTGTCGAAGGCGACGTGGTTGCGCTTCCACTGCTTGCGAATGTCGCGCAGCGCATCGGCCGCGCCGCGCTGGTCGAACTTGTTGACGACGATCATCTTCGCCAGGTCGAGCATGTCGATCTTCTCGAGCTGGCTGGCCGCGCCGTATTCGCTGGTCATGACATAGATCGGCAGGTCGACGAGGTCGACGATCTCGCTGTCGCTCTGGCCGATGCCAGCGGTCTCGAC
>RFHQ01000212.1 GCA_003695765.1 Gammaproteobacteria bacterium | reverse complement strand
CGCGATGTCGTGATCGCCGCGCTGCTCGGCGCCGAGGAAATGGGCTTCTCGACGGGTCCGTTGATTGCGCTCGGCTGCATCATGATGCGCAAGTGCCACCTGAACACCTGCCCGGTCGGCATCGCGACCCAGGATCCGGTGCTGCGCAAGAAGTTCGCCGGCAAGCCGGAGCACGTCGTCAATTACCTGTTCATGGTCGCCGAAGAAGCGCGCGAGCTGATGGCGCAGCTCGGCTTCCGGCGCATCGCCGACATGATCGGCCGCAGCGATGTGCTCGATACCAGCGCGGCGATCGGTCATTGGAAGGCCGACGGCCTGGACCTGTCGCCGATCCTCGCACCGGCGCAGAAGCCGCACCCGAACGCCGAGGTGCGCTGCACCCAGGAGCAGGACCACGGCCTGGAGCTGGCGCTGGACAACCGCCTGATCGAACTGGCCCGCCCGGCGATCGAGCGCGGCGAAAAGGTCCGCATCGAGCTGGAGATCGTCAACACGAACCGCGCCGTCGGCACGATGCTCAGCAACCGCATCGTGAATGCCTGGGGCGAGCGTGGGCTCGAGCCGGACACCGTGCACATCCGGCTCGAGGGTTCGGCCGGGCAAAGCTTCGGCGCCTTCATGTGCCGCGGCGTGACCCTGGAGCTGGAAGGCGACGCGAACGACTACGTCGGCAAGGGCCTGTCGGGCGGGCGCATCATCGTCTACCCGCCGAAGCGCAGCCGCTTCGTGGCCGAGGAGAACGTGATCATCGGCAACGTCGCGCTCTATGGCGCGACCGGCGGCCGCGCCTATTTCCGCGGCAAGGCGGCCGAGCGCTTCTGCGTGCGCAACAGCGGCGCGAAGGCCGTGGTCGAGGGCGTCGGCGACCACGGCTGCGAATACATGACCGGCGGTCGCGCCGTGATCCTCGGCCCGACCGGCATCAATTTCGCGGCCGGCATGTCGGGCGGCATCGCCTATGTCTGGGACCAGGACGGCGGCTTCGCCGACCGCTGCAATCCAGGCATGGTCGATCTGGACCCGGTCGAAGACGACGACGACATCGCCGAGCTGCGCGAGCTGATCGAGCAGCACCTGGCCTTCACCGGTTCCGAAGTCGCGGCCCGCGTGCTGGAGCAGTGGCCCGACGTGCTGGCGCAGTTCGTCAAGGTCATGCCGACCGACTACAAGCGCGTGCTGGCCGAGCGCCGCCGCCATGACGAGGAAATGGAGGCCGAAGTGCACGACAACCAGACGGGCAGTTTCGTCCTGGCAGGGAAGTAGCGATGGGCAAGCCCACCGGATTCCTCGAGTTCCGCCGGCGGCCGGTGCCCTACCGCGATCCGCAGGAACGCCTGAAGGACTACGCCGAGATCTACACCCCGGCCGATGAGCCCCGGCTGCAGCGCCAGGCGGCGCGCTGTATGGACTGCGGCGTGCCCTTCTGCCAGTCCAACGACGGTTGCCCGATCGACAACCTGATCCCGGAGTGGAACGATCTGGTCTATCAAGGCCGCTGGCGCGATGCGCTGGACCGGCTGCACAAGACCAACAATTTTCCGGAATTCACCGGCCGCACCTGTCCGGCACCCTGCGAAGGCGCTTGCGTGCTCGGCATCACCGACCCGGCCGTCACGATCAAGAACATCGAGAACGCGATCATCGACCGCGGTTTCGCCGAGGGCTGGGTCCGCCACGACCCGCCCGAGGAACGAACCGGCAAGCGGGTCGCGATCATCGGCTCCGGACCGGCCGGCCTCGCAGCCGCCGACCAGCTCAACAAGATCGGCCACGGCGTCACCGTGTTCGAGCGCGCCGACCGGATCGGCGGGCTGCTGATGTACGGCATCCCGAACATGAAGCTGGACAAGGCCGTGGTCGAGCGCCGCGTGAACCTGATGCGCGACGCCGGCATCGAGTTCCGGACCGGGGTGCATGTCGGCGTCGATCAGGACGCGCAGGAACTCAAGGCGCAGTTCGACGCGATCCTGCTGGCCACCGGCGCGACCCGGCCGCGCGATCTGCCGGTGCCCGGGCGCGAGGCGGCCGGCATCCATTTCGCGATGGAATTTCTGACCGCCAACACCCGCAGCCTGCTGGACAGCCAACATGCCGATGGCCGCTACATCAGCGCCAAGGGTCAGGACGTGATCGTGATCGGCGGCGGCGACACCGGCACCGACTGCATCGCGACGGCGCTGCGGCACGGCTGCCGCAGCCTGGTGAACCTGGAACTGCTGCCGCAGCCGCCGCTGGAACGTGCGCCGGACAACCCCTGGCCGACCTGGCCGCGGATACTGCGCACCGATTACGGCCACGAGGAGGCGATCACGCGCTTCGGCGCCGATCCGCGCAGTTTCGCGGTGCTGACGAAGGAGTTCCTGGTCGACGCCGACGGGCGGGTGAAGGGTCTGCGCACGGTGCAGGTGGCATGGGAACGCCGCAACGGCCAGTTGCAGATGCGTGAACTTCCCGGCACCGAGACCACCTGGCCGGCGACGCTGGTGTTGCTGGCGATGGGCTTCCTCGGCCCCGAAACGGCGGTCTCCGATGCGCTGGATGTGGCGCTGGACGAGCGCGGCAACTACCTGGCCGCGCACGGCGAGTTCAGCACCAATGTCCCGGCTGTCTTCGCCGCCGGCGACTGCCGCCGCGGCCAGTCGCTGGTGGTCTGGGGCATCAACGAAGGGCGCGGCGCGGCCCGCGCGATCGATGCCTGGCTGCGCGGCGACAGCTGCCTGCCGGCCCCGAAACTGACCCTCGGCGGCGCGCTGGCCTGAGTCGAGCGTCAGCCAGGCGCGACGTGCGTGCCGGCATGCAGCTCATTGTCACAGGCTTCGCCGCGCTCCAGGCGGTCGAGATTGTCCAGCGTCGTGCGCGCGATTGCCGTCAGCGCTTCGGCGGTGAAGAAGCCCTGGTGCGAGGTGATCAGCACGTTCGGAAAGGTCAGCAGCCGCGCGAGCATATCGTCGGTCAACACCTCGTCCGACAGGTCGCGAAAAAATACATCGCCCTCCTGCTCGTAGACGTCGAGGCCGACGGAGCCCAGGCGGCGGGACTTCAGCGCCGCGATCAAGGCCCGGGTATCGACGACGGCGCCGCGACTGGTGTTGATCAGCATCGCGCCGGGGCGCATTTTCGCGATCGCCGCCGCGTCGATCAGGTGGTGGGTCTCCGGCGTCAGCGGGCAGTGCAGCGTGACGATGTCGCTCTGCGCGAGCAGTTCGTCCAGCGGGACATACTGCAGGCCGAGGTCTGCCATACCGGCGACCGGTGCCGGGTCGCAGCCGAGCAGGCGGCAGCCGAAGCCATGCAGGATTCTTGCGACCGCCTGGCCGATGCGGCCGGTGCCGACGATGCCCGCCGTCCGGCCGTTGAGATTGAAGCCCAGCAGGCCGCGCAGCGAGAAATTGCCCTCGCGCACCCGGTTCCAGGCGCGGTGGATATGCCGGTCCAGCGCCAGCATCAGCGCGACCGCATGCTCGGCCACGGCTTCCGGCGAGTAGGCCGGCACGCGCACCACGCGGATGCCGAGCCGCTCGGCCGCTGTCAGGTCCACGTTGTTGAAGCCGGCGCAGCGCAGGGCGACGAAGCGCGTGCCACCGGCGGCGAGCTGCTCCAGCGCCACCGCGTTCAGCCGGTCGTGGACGAACACGCAGACCGCCGGGTAATCCCTGGCCAGCGCCGTGGTCTCCGGTGCCAGCGGCACGGTAAAGAATTCGAGCTGGTGACGTCGCTCGTTCTCCCGCTCCAGGAAGTCCCGGTCCCAGGGCTCCGTCGAAAAAACCGCGACCCGCATCCGAATGCCTCCGCTCGGTGGTCTGCCAGCTCCTGCGCTCAGTATAGACGCTGGCAGCCGCCCGAATGCTCCGCTGCCAGCCCGGCGCTCATCGCTCAGTGTCGTCGATCCATGCTAGCCTCTGCGCATGCCGTCAGCGCCTCGTTTGCGGCACCCGCTTGCCGCGCTTCTCCTGCTCGCCGCAGTCGTGGCGAGCCCCGTGGCGACGCAAGCCGATCGCATCGCGGACCTGGCCCGCGACTTCGGTACCTTGCCGGAAGTCTGGGGACTGCGGCTCTCGCCGAACGGACAACGCGTCGTGCTGCTGCACCAGGACGCGAAATTCGATGCGCCGATCGCGCTGGTCGGCACGCTAAACGGCGCGACCACGCCGATCCTGGCCAGCGAGACGGACCGCTTCGACCTGTGGTGGTGCCAATGGGCCAGCAACGAGCGCCTGCTCTGCGGCTTCGGCGGCGTGACCCGCATCCGCGGCCAGCCTTTCTACACGACGCGGCTGGTCGCGGTCGATCCGGACGGTGGCAACCGCAAGGTGTTGCTGCAGGACCGGCTCGCAAGGCAGAACGTCATCGGCCAGTTCCAGGACGATGTCGTCGACTGGCTGCCGGACGACCCGGCGCACGTGCTGATCGAACTGCCGGAGAACGATGCCACGGGCCTCGCGCGCCTGGACATTCGCAGCGGCCGGCTCAAGACGATTCAGCGCCCGCGCAGCAACATTCGCGAGTGGCTCAGCGATGGCCACGGCAATGCGCATGTCCGCCAGTACGTGTCGGAAAGACTGATTCGCTGGGAGTTCCGCAACGAGCAGGCGAACCGCTGGGAGCCGCTGTTCCAGCAGGAGATGACCGACCTGGACGCCTTCTATCAGCCGATCGGGTTTTCGGCGGACCCGCAACGGATCCTCCTCTATTGCCGCCAGGGCGGGCTGGTGGCGCTGTGTTCGCAGGCGCTGCAGCCCGGGGCGCAGCCGGAACTGCTGGTCGCCGCGCCCGGTGTCGATATCAGCGATGTCATCAAATTCGGCAAGTACCGGCGCCTGGTCGCCGCCATCTATCACGAGGACCGGCCGCGGCGGCTGTATTTCGACGACCGCGTGCGCGTCGTCAATGAGCAGGTCGGGCGGGCGATCGGCAGTGGCGCTCAAGCGTTCGATGAGAGCTGGGACCAGCAGGCCTACCTGGTCTATCACGAGACCGCTACCAGCCCCGGCCGCTACTACCACCTCGACCTGGCCGGCCGGCGGCTGACCGAACTGTGGCCGCGGTACCCGCAGCTCGCGGACCGCGAGCTGGTGCCGATGCAGCCCTGGCGCTTCACGGCCGCCGACGGCACCGAGATCCCGGCCTACCTGCACCGTCCGGCCGGCGAGGTGCCGTTGCCGCTGGTGGTGCTGCCGCACGGCGGGCCGGAGAGCCGCGACACCTGGGGTTTCGACTGGCTGCCGCAGTTCCTGGCCGCGAACGGCTACCTGGTGCTGCAGGTCAATTTCCGTGGCTCCGGCGGCTATGGCGAGGACTGGGCCGGGCCCGGTGGCTTCCAGGCCTGGCGGCGCACCGTTGGCGACGTCGCCGACGGTGTGCGGGCGCTGATCGACGCCGGTGATGCCGACCCGCAGCGCGTCTGCATCATCGGCTGGAGCTATGGCGGTTATGCGGCGCTGATGAGCGCGATCAGCGAACCGGAGCTCTATCGCTGCGTCGTCAGCATCGCCGGCGTGACCGACCCGACCATGCTGATCAACGAATACCGCAATTTCCTGAACCGCAGGGCCGTGCGCGAGTTCATCGGCACCAGCGACGAGGTGCGGGACCGCGGTTCGCCGCTGAAACGGGCCACCGAGATCCGCCAGCCGCTGTTACTGTTCCATGGCGACGAGGACCTGAACGTGCGGGTCGGACACAGCAAGGCGCTGGCCCGCGCCGTGAAGAAGGCCGGCGGCGACGTCAGTCTGCAGGTCTACGACGATGCGGAGCACAACCTCTGGAGCAACCGCTATCGGGTGGATATGCTCGAACGGATCGGCCGCTTCCTCGCCGAGTACAACGGGCCCGCGGCCGACTGAGGGAATTCAAAGCCTGGCGATCACCGCGTCGGCGAAGGCATCGGTACCGAGTTCCCCGCCGAGATCGCGGGTTTTCTGCCCGTCGGTCAGCGCGCGGTCGTAGGCCTGCTTGATGCGCTCGGCGACCGCGTGGTGCCGCTCCGCGCCGTCGCGCTCGGCGAGATAGTTCAGCAGCATCACCGCCGACATCAGCAGCGCCAGCGGGTTGGCGAGGTTCTGGCCGGCGATGTCCGGCGCCGAGCCGTGCACGGCCTCGAAGATCGCGCCGTCGTCGCCGAAATTCGCGCCGGGCACGACGCCGAGTCCGCCGACGAGGCCGGCGCAGAGATCACTGATCACGTCGCCGTAGAGGTTCTCCAGCAGCAACAGGTCGAAGCGCGACGGATCCTGTACGAGACGCATGCAGGCCGCGTCGATGATCATCGTGTCGTAGTCGATCTCCGGAAATTCTTCATCATGGACCTTGCGCGCGCAGTCCAGGAACATGCCGTCGGTCAGTTTCATGATGTTCGCCTTGTGGAACACCGTGACCTTCCGCCGGCCTCGCTGGCGCGCGTAGGCGAAGGCCCAGCGGGCGATCCGCGTGCAACCCTTGACGGTCGCGACCTTCATGCTCATGACCACGCCGGGCGTGATCTCGTTCTCCACGCCGCTGTAGAGGCTCTCGGTGTTCTCCCGGATGACGACGATGTCGACCTTGCGGAACGGGGTCTCGATGCCGGGCATGTTGCGCACCGGGCGCACCGCCGCGTACAGGTCGAAGGCCTTGCGCAGCTGCACGTTCACTGACTGGAAGCCGTGCCCGACCGGCGTTGTGCAGGGCCCTTTCAGGGCGACCTTGTGTTCGGCGATCGCGTCCAGCGTGGCCTGCGGCAGCACCTCGTCGCCGGCCTCCATCGCGGCCAGGCCGGCCTGGCGCTCTACCCAGTCGATACGCGCGCCGGCCGCGTCGAGGACGCGCAGCGTTGCGGCGGTGATTTCCGGGCCGATGCCATCGCCCGGGATCAGTACGGCCTTGCTCATGGGCGGGCAGTATACCGGCTTGGCCGCGGTGCGCGGCCGCGTTCAGTCACGCAACTGCGGTCGCAGCATGGCCAGCTTCAGCAGGCCCGCGATGCTCAGCAGGTCGGTGATCTCGCCGCGCATGGCCATCCGCAGCGCCTCGGCGAAGGGCAAGCGGCAGATCTCCAGCTGTTCGGTGTCCTCGAACTCCGGTTCGCCTTCGATCAGGTCCTCGGCCACATAGACGACGCCGACCTCGTCGCTGATCGAGTTGCTGACATGGCTTCGCAGGATCAGCGCCCAGCGTGCCGCGCGCAGCCCGGTTTCCTCGCGCAATTCGCGTTGCGCCCCGTCCAGCAGCGCCTCATTCAACGGCACCCCGCCCATCGGAATCTCCCAGGAATACTCATCCAGCGTGTAGCGGTACTGGCCGACCAGCCAGGTGTCGTGGTTGTCCGCCAGTGGAATGATCCCGCAGGCGATGTTCTTGAAGCTGACCTTGCCGTAGATGCCGGGTTCGCCGGACGGCTTGAGCACGTCTTCGGCCGTGACCCGGATCCACGGGTTGTCGTAGACCTCGCGCACCGCGAGGGTCCGCCAGGGGTTGTCGCCTTGTTTCGGCCGCTTGCTCATGCCATCACCGGGTTCGCGGCACCAGCATGCCCGAGCGAGACAGCCGTTGCCACCAGGCATGCATGCCGATGCCGCGCGCGGCCATGAACAGCGTGAACGCGATCCACAGCGCATGGTTCCCGAGGCCGGCGCGGTCGCCGAGATACCAGGCCGGCAGGAACAGCAGCAGCGCGGAGCCGGCCATGACCAGCATCATCTCGCGGGAACGGGTCGCGCCGACATAGACGCCGTCGTAGAGAAAGCTCCAGACCGAGATCAGCGGCAGCAGCACGAGCCAGGGCAGGTAGCGTTCCGCCGTGCTGCGCACCGCGTCGATGCCGGTCAAGAGCTCGATCAGCAGCCGACCGCCGAGCCAGTAGGCCAAGGTGAACAGCAGCGCGAAGCCGAGTGACCAGGTCAGGCAGCGGCGGACCGCCTGCTGCAGGCCATCGATGTCGCGCCGGCCCAGGGCCTTGCCGACCAGCGCTTCCGCCGCGTAGGCGATGCCGTCGAGCGCATAGGCCTGCAGGAACTGGAAGTTCATCAGCACGGCGTTGGCCGCGAGAATCAGCTCGCCGAGGCGGGCGCCGCGCGCCGTGATGAAGGCGAACACGAACATCAGCGACAGCGTGCGCAGGAACAGGTCGAGGTTGATGTGCAGCAAGCGGCGGTAGGCCCGCAGGCGGCGCAGCCGCTCAAGCGGCCAGCGGCCGGGCCAGCCGCGCAGCTCGACCCGGACGAACAGCAAGCCGGTCGCCGCGCCGAGCAGTTCGGCCAGCAGCGTGGCCGCGGCGACGCCCCGGACTCCGAGGCCGAGACCGATGACGAACCACAGGTCCAGCAGGATGTTGCTGAGGTTGATCACCAGTGTCATGACCAGCGCCGCGCGGGCGTTCTGCATGCCGAGCAGCCAGCCCAGCAGCACGAAATTCGCCAGCGAGGCCGGCGCGCTCCAGATGCGGATCGCGTAGTAATCCTGGGCCGGTGCCAGCACGGCCGGCCCCGGTGACAGCAGGCGCATCGCCAGCTCGCCGAGCGGCGCGCGAAACAGCAGCAGCAGAGCAGCGAGCAGCAGCGCCGTGAGCAGTCCCTGGCCCAGCGCCGCCCGCCCCGCGCCGGCATCGTTGGCACCGAAGGCCTGCGCCGTGATCCCGGTCGTGCCCATGCGCAGGAAGTTCAATCCCATGAACAGCGCGGAGAAGATCGTCGCGCCGATCGCGACCGCGCCGAGATAGGCCGGGTCCGGCAAGTGCCCGACGACGGCCGTGTCGACCATGCCGAGCAGCGGCGTGCTCCCGGCCGAGAGGATCATCGGCCCGGCGATGCGCCAGATGGCAGCGTGGCCGTATGCCGCGTCGCGGGCCTGGGTCACGCTGCCGGGAACTCAGTACGGTATGCCCAGCCGGCGGTAGGCCGCCGCGAGTACCCACAGTGGGCCGATCATCAGGAACTGCAGGTCGCGGAAGAACGCCGGTTTCCGGCCCTCCACTGCGTGGCCGTAGAACTGGCCGACCCAGGCCAGCACGAAGATCACGGCCGACGTGGCCCAGACCGGCCAGGGCAACAGCGCCAGGCGATCGACGATCAGCACGGTCAGCAGCACCAGCGGCGCCATGCCCAGCGCCAGCGGGATCGACAGGATGAAGTAATAGACCAGGGCCGCGAGCAGGAAAGCCGTGGCCCAGTTCAGCGCCGGCGAGATCTCGGCGAAGGCGGCGGGCACGGGGATGGCCCAGAGCAGGCCGACCAGGCTGAGCACGATCAGCGGTACGCAGATCTTGTGCAGCCGCTGGTTCAGCGGGTGCTGGTGATCCTTCGCATATTCGTCCAGCCAGTACTGGACCCGCAGCGCCTCGTTCATCGGCGCACCGTACCCGCAGCGGCGGCCGGCTGGCAAGCCGGCATTGTTCCCGGGCGGCGGCTGTGTCATAAAGCCGGCGACGGACCCGCCGGTCCAGGGAGTGAGCCATGATGGAAGTACGCAATGCAACACGCGGCCTGGCGCTGGCGCTGATCGGCAGCCTGCTGCTGGGCGCCTGCACCACGCTGGATCCCTACACCCGTGAGCAGAAGACCAGCAACGTCGCCAAGGGCGCGGCCATCGGCGCTGCCGGCGGTGCCGTGGTCGGGCTGATCACCGGGGACGATGCCTCGGAGCGCAAGAAGAACGCGCTGCTCGGTGCCGGCATCGGCGCGCTGGGCGGCGCGGCCGTCGGCTACTACATGGACCAGCAGGAACTGAAGCTGCGCAAGCAGCTCGAGGGCACCGGCGTCAGCGTCACGCGCGTCGGCGACAACATCACCCTGAACATGCCGGGCAACGTGACCTTCGCGGTCGACAGCGCCGACATCAGCGCGAACTTCTACCCGGTCCTGGATTCGGTGGCCGAGGTGCTGAAGGAATTCGACAAGAGCTTCGTCGAGATCGCCGGGCATACCGACAGCACCGGCCCGGAGGCCTACAACCAGCTGCTTTCCGAGAAGCGTGCGCAGAGCGTGGCCTCGTACCTGGTCTCGCGCGGCGTGCGCGCCGACCGCTTCATCGTCGTCGGCGCCGGCGAGAGCCGGCCGATCGCGAGCAACGACACGCCGGAAGGCCGGGCGCTGAACCGGCGGGTCGAGATCACGATCGTGCCGCTGACCCGCTAGCCCGCGCCGGGTCAAAGCAAAGGGGCCACCGGCCGGTGGCCCCTGTCGTCTGCGCGGCCTGTCTCCGGCGTCAGGCGGCCATCCGCTGGCGCAGCTTGCGAATCGCCTGCTGTTCGATCTGCCGGATCCGCTCGGCCGACACGCCGTAGCGTTCGGCCAGTTCCTGCAGCGTGACCTTCCTGTCCGCCAGCCAGCGGGACTGCAGGATATCGCGGCTGCGCTGATCCAGCGTCTCCAGCGCCTGCGCCAGCTGTTCGCTGGCCTGGCTCTCCCAGTCGCCCTCGGCGACCAGCTCCGCCGGGTCGGGCTCCGGGCTCGGCAGGTAGTGCACCGGTGCGTAGGCGGCGTCGTCGTCGACCTCGATCAGCGGATCGAAGGCGAGATCCTGGCCGGCGAGGCGCTTCTCCATCTCGGTCACCTCGGCCGCCGGCACGCCGAGATCGCGGGCCACGGCCTCGGTCTCCTCGGCGGATAGCCAGCCCAGCCGCTGCTTGGCCTTGCGCAGGTTGAAGAACAGCTTGCGCTGGGCCTTGGTCGTGGCCACCTTGACCAGCCGCCAGTTGCGCAGCACGAACTCGTGAATCTCGGCGCGGATCCAGTGCACGGCGAAGGACACGAGCCGTACGCCCATGTCCGGATCGAAACGCTTCACGGCCTTCATCAGGCCGATGTTGCCTTCCTGGATCAGGTCCGCCAGTGGCAGTCCATAGCCGAGGTAGCCGCGCGCGATGTGCACGACGAAACGCAGCTGGGACACGACCAGCTCACGGGCCGCTTCCAGGTCGTTCTGTTCCCGGAAACGGCGGGCCAGGCGCTGCTCCTCCTCGGCGCTCAACACGGGCAACGAGTTGACTGCCTGGATGTAGGCATCGAGATTGCCGACCGGGCCTGCAAAGACCAGGTCGCGCTTGGCGGTCGCGACTGCGGTAGTCATCGGATTCCTGTACTCCTCCTGAAACGGGTCTATTTTAGCACTCGCCCGATTAGAGTGCTAAAACGGCTTCGAGTTCCCTTGAAGGGAAATTTTTTTATTCTTAAGAAACAGTGCGTTACACTCTTGGTTGTATCGCCGCCAAGTGCCTCGCGACGGCCAGCCAGGCGCCGGCGAGGCCGGCCGCCAATGCCGCGCCGAGCACCGCGGCCACCCCGCCGCGGGACAGGCCCAGCGGCTCGAAACTGCCGCCGTACAGCGCCGCCAGCCGCGCGGCCGGACCGGCCAGCAGCGCCTGCTCGGCCAGCAGCAGCAGCAGCGCGACGCCGCCCCCAGCCAGGCCGTACCAAAGCCCGGTGTAGAGGAAGGGCCGCCGCACGAAGGCGTCGGTGGCGCCCAACAGCTTCGCCACCTCGATCTCGGCCCGCTGGTTCTGGATATCCAGCCGGATCGTGTTGCCGACGATCACGATCACGGCCGTGACCAGCAGGGCCGCGGCGATCCAGATCGCGCGGCGCGCGAAAGCCAGCATCGCGTCGAGGCGGGCGACCCAGTCGCTGTCCAGCTGTACCAGCTCGACCGCGGGCAGGGCGCGAAGTTCATCGGCCAGCGCGGCTATCGCGGCGTCGTCGGCATCGGCGGCGGGCCGGACCACCAGCGTGTGCGGCAGCGGGTTGCGCTCCAGCGCATCGATGACGCCGGCGAAGCCGCCAGCCGTGCGCAACTCGGCCAGCGCGTCGTCGGCCGTGATCAGCCGCACGGCCGCGATCAGCGGGCGGCGTTCCAGTGATGCGGCCAGCTCGCCGGCCTGCTCGACCGGCAGGCCGGGCTGGAGATAGACGGAGAAATCGCGGACGCTCGTCCAGCGCCCGGCCACGGCCTCGCCGTTGCGCACCAGCACGCCGAGCGTCGCCGGCAAGGCCAGGGCAATGCCGATCACCAGCACGGTCAGCAGCGTGCCGAGCGGTTGGCGCCACAGGCGGCCCAGGGACGCGAGGGCGCTCTGCACGTGCCGCGCCAGCCAGATGCGCATCAGTGCAGACCCAGGTCGGCGGCCAGGCGGCCGGCGTCCAGCATCAGGCGGCGCCCGCTGAGCTGGTCCAGCAGGCCGATGTCATGGGTCGCGATCAGCATCGTGACCCCGACTTCGTTCAGGCGCCGGAACAGCAGCATGATCTCCAGCGACAGCGCCGGGTCCAGGTTGCCGGTCGGCTCGTCGGCGATCAGCAGCTTCGGCCGGCCGACGACCGCGCGGGCGATGCCGACGCGCTGCTGCTCGCCGGTGGACAGCATCTCCGGGCGCGCCTGTTCGCGGTCCAGCAGGCCGACCTGGTCCAGCGCGGCACGGACGCGGCGCTGGATATCGCGCCGGCGCAGGCCGGCGATCAGCAGTGGCAGGGCGACGTTCTCGAACACCGTGCGTTCCGGCAGCAGCTTGTGGTCCTGGAAGACCATGCCGATCTGTCGCCGGTGGGCCGGGATGGCGCGCCGAGGCAGGCGGCCGATATTGCGGCCCTCGACCAGCACCTGGCCGCGGGTCGGGCGCTCGATCAGCGCGATCAGCTTCAGCAGCGTGCTCTTGCCGGCGCCGGAATGCCCGGTCACGAACACGAGTTCGCCGGCGCCGATCTGCATGGAGACGTCGACCAGCCCCTCGCGGCCGCCGGGATAGCGCTTGGTCACCTGCTCGAAGCGGATCATTGGCCCTCCGGCTCGCCCGTTCCGGCCAGGGCCGCGGCGAACTGCTCGGCATCGAAGACATCGAGGTCTTCCAGCGCCTCGCCGATGCCGACGAAACGCACCGGCACCTCGAGCCGCTCGGCCAGCGACAGCAGCACCCCGCCCTTGCCGCCGGCATCGAGTTTGGTCAGAGCCAGGCCGGTGAGTCCGATGATGCGGTCGAATTCCAGCGCCTGCTGCACGGCGTTCTGGCCGAGTCCGGCATCGAGCACCAGCAGCCGTTCATGCGGCGCTGCCGGATCCAGCCGCCTTGCGACGCGGACGATCTTCTCCAGCTCAGCCATCAGGCCGGCCTTGTTCTGCAGCCGGCCGGCGGTGTCCGCGATCAGCACGTCGATGCCCCGCGCCCGGGCGGCCTCCAGCGCGTCGTAGATCACCGCAGCCGCATCGGCGCCGGGCTGTTGGGCGATGACCTCGACGCCGTTGCGTTCACCCCAGGCCTGCAATTGCTCGATCGCTGCGGCCCGGTAGGTGTCGCCAGCGGCCAGCAGGACCCGGTAGCCCTGGTCGAGCAGGCGCCGCGCCAGCTTGCCGATCGTCGTCGTCTTGCCGGAGCCATTGACGCCGACGACCAGGACCATGAACGGGCGGACATCGTCCGGGATCAGCAAGGGCTGGGCCCGCGGCCGCAGCATCTCCGCGAGGATCTCGCGCAGCGCGGCCCGCACCGCGGCTTCGTCGTCGCCCTCACCGCGGGCCAGGCGCCGGCGCAGTTCGTGGATGATCCGTTCACTGGCTTCGACACCGACATCGGCCAGCAGCAGTCCGGTCTCGAGTTCCTCCTCGAGCCCGTCGTCGAGGCGCCGTCCGCCCAGCGCGAGCGGCAGGCCGAGTCCACGGCCACCGCCGAGCCGTTCGCGCAGGCGGCGAAAAAACCCCTTGCGGGGCTTTCCAGCTTCGGAGGGCTCCGGCATGCGGCGGATGGTAACGGAACGCGGCCGCCGCGCGCAGCGTTCCCAAGCCTTGCCCGCGCCTGCGACAATCGGGCGATGGCGAGACGGCCGGCAACGGGACCGCGTGGCAAGCTGAGGATCATCGGCGGGCGCTGGCGCGGCAGCCGGATCGCGGTCCCCGAGGGCGTGGCGCTGCGACCGAGCGGCGACCGCGT
>RFHQ01000211.1 GCA_003695765.1 Gammaproteobacteria bacterium | reverse complement strand
GGGCCGGGAGACGATCGGCGCCGACGACGACTTCTTCGCCCTCGGCGGCCACTCCCTGCTCGCCCTGCAGCTCATCGCACGCATCCGCGAGCAGACCGGTCGCGAGCTGCCGCCGGCACGCCTGTTCGCCGAACCCACGATCCGTGGCATCGCCGCGGCCGTCGCCGATCTGCCGGCGGCGGTTCGGCAACCGGCGCTGGTCGCCCGGCCACGCCGGGGGGCGGTCGGCCGATGAGCAGCGCGGCGGACGATATCGGGACCGGCGTGGCGCAGGCGCTCGAAGAGTACGGCTTCCCGACCTCCTTCGCGCAACAGCGGCTGTGGTTTCTGGACCAGCTCGAAGGCACCGGCGCGGCCTACCACGTGCGGCTGCCGGTGCGCCTGAGCGGCGAACTGGACATCCCGGTGCTCGAGCAGGCATTGAACCGGGTCGTCGCCCGCCACGAAGCCTTGCGCACGCGCATCGTCTGCGAGGACGGTGAACCCCGCCAGCGCATCGCCAGCGAACTGCGCTTGCCGCTGCGCGTTCACGCGGCCGCGAGGAACGAGGACATCGCCTCGCAGGCTGCGCGACTGGCCAGCGAGCCGTTCGATCTCGCGCGTGGCCCGCTATTGCGCGCCGACCTGATCCGCGAGTCGCCGACACGCCACCTGTTGCTGCTGGTCGCGCATCACGCGATCTCCGATGCCTGGTCGTCCGGAGTCCTGTTCCGCGACCTCGCGGAGTTCTATTCGGCAGCAGTCGAAAGCCGGCCGGCGCGATTGCCGGATCTGCCGGTGCAGTATGCCGATTATGCCGTCTGGCAGCGGGAGTGGCTGCAGGGCGACGAGCTCGAGCGCCAGCTCGGGTTCTGGACGCAGCAGCTGGCCGGCGCGCCACCGCTGTTGCCGTTGCCCACCGAGCGGCCGCGGCCGCGACGGCAGACCTTCAATGGGGCGCGCTGGCTGCTGACGCTGGACGCGGAGCTGAGCTCGGCCCTGCGCGATTTCGCACGCCGGGAGCGCTGCACCCTGTTCATGTTGCTGCTGGCCGCGTTCAAGCAACTGCTGGCGCGATACTCGGGCCAGCAGGACATCGTCGTCGGCACGCCGGTGGCCGGACGTTCGCGCAGCGAACTGGAGCACCTCGTCGGCTTGTTCGCGAACACACTGGCACTGCGCAGCCGCTGCGAGCCGGGCGAACCGTTCCGCGAGTTCCTGCAGCGCCTGCGGGGCGACGTTCTGCAGGCCTTCGCGCACCAGGAGCTGCCGTTCGAAAAGCTGGTGGAGGCGTTGCAACCGCCGCGCGACCTGGCCTGCTCGCCGATCTTCCAGGTGATGTTCATCCTGCAGAACACACCGTGGCAGGCCGATGCGATGGCCGGCCTTGAGATCGCGCCCGGCGAACTCGGCAGCCTGGATGCGGCGAAGTTCGACCTGACGCTGTCGGTCAGCGATTTCGACGGCCGTCTCTATTGTCATTTCGAGTACAACCGCGACCTGTTCGATGCAGCGACGATCGAACGCTTCGCCGACGCCTGGCGCGCACTGTTGCAGGGCTTGCTGGCGCAACCGGAGTGCAGCGCCGATGCGCTGCCGCTGGCAGTGTCCGCGAGGGGCAGGGCGGCGTGCCACGGTCCGGAACTGGCCTTGCCGGATGTGTCGCTGAGTGACTGGCTGCGGCAGCAGTGCGCAGCGCATGCAGGCGGGCCGGTATTCGAATTCGGTGATGCGTCGCTGACTGCGAGCGAGGTGGTGGCGCGCGCCGAGCAACTGGCCGGGGCGCTGCGAGCCGCCGGCGCCTGCAGCAACGTGCCGGTCGCAGTCTGTCTGGACCGCGGCCTGGCCCTGCCGGTCGCATTGCTCGGCATTGCCTTCAGCGATGCGGCCTGGTTGCCCCTGGATCCGGAGTATCCGCCGGCCCGCATCGACGCGATGCTGAGCGATTCCGGCGCAGCCCTGCTGGTCACGGATTCGCCCCAGCGCTTCGCCGGCTTCGACGGGACCGTGCTCGTCATCGATGCCCACGGCCGGCTGCAGTCGCAGCGAGCCGGTGCCCGTACGCCGGGGCCTATCGACAGCGCGCAGCCGCTGGCCTACCTGATCTACACCTCCGGCTCGACGGGGCAGCCGAAGGGCGTCTGCATACCGCAACGCGCACTGATCAACTTCCTGCTGAGCATGCAACGCGAACCGGGACTGGCGCGCGGCGAACGCCTGCTGGCCGTGACCACGGTCGCATTCGATATCGCGTATCTCGAACTGCTGCTGCCCTTGTGTGCCGGCGGGACGACGGTGATCGCGCCGGCGTCCGCAGTCAACGACCCGCTGGCGCTGGCCGGCCTGCTCGATACGGCGGCCATCGACGTGCTGCAGGCGACGCCGTCGACCTGGCGGCTGTTGCTGGCAGCGGACTGGCCGGGCCGGGCGGGCCTGCGCATGCTCAGCGGCGGTGAGCCGCTGGATCCGGCACTGGCGGCCGCACTGCAGCCGCGTGGTGCCGAACTCTGGAACCTCTACGGGCCGACCGAGACGACGATCTGGTCCAGTTGCGGCCGGGTCCGGGATCCGGCGCAAGGCGTCGGCGCCGGCCGCGCGATCGCGAATACGCGGCTCGTCGTCTGCGACGCGCAGGGACGGCCACTGCCGCCGGGCGTGCCCGGCGAGTTGTGCATTGCCGGGCCGGCACTGGCCTGCGGCTATGTCGGTGATCCGCAGGCCACGGCCGAGCGTTTCGT
>RFHQ01000050.1 GCA_003695765.1 Gammaproteobacteria bacterium | reverse complement strand
TCCGGCCCGAAACGGTCGACCAGCGTGGCCAGTGCCGCCCAGAAAGTCGCCGGTGCTACGCCGGTGCCGGGACAGAGTTCGGCCTGCACGAACTCGTGCAGACGATGATCGATCTGCAGCCAGCCTTCCTGGATCGGTTTTTCACACATGGTCTGCCTCCCGGTTTCTGCGACCGGTTGCCGGCCTCAGCCGGTTGCGGAATCGAACTGTTCGGTCTCGGTGCTGCCCGACATCGCCGTCGTCGATGCGGCCCCGCCGGAAATAACCGTCTGCACCTCGTCGAAGTACTGCGTGCCGACGAAGCCCTGATGCTTGACGGCACGAAAGCCATCGTCCTGGCGCGCGAATTCGCGTTCCTGCATTTCCGAGTAGGCATACATGCCGTGCTCGCGGTAGGCGCGCGACAGCTCGAACATCGACAGGTTCAGCGCGTGCCAGCCGGCCAGCGTGATGAACTGAAAACGATAGCCCATCTCGGCCAGCGACTCGCGGAAGTTGCGCAGCTGCCGCTCTTCGAGATTGGCCCGCCAGTTGAAGGATGGCGAGCAGTTATAGGCCAGCAGCTTGCCCGGAAAGCGCGCGTGGATCGCCTCGGCGAACTGCCGCGCCTCGTCCAGATTCGGCTTCGCGGTCTCGCACCACAGCAGGTCCGCATAGGGCGCGTAGGACAGGCCGCGGTCGATCGCCTGCTCGATGCCGGCCCGCACCTCGAAGAAGCCGTCGGCCGTGCGCCCGCCGGTCAGGAACTTGTGATCCCGCTCGTCGTAATCGGACTGCAGCAGGCCGGCCGCATTGGCGTCGGTCCGGGCGATCAACACCGTCGGCACGCCCATGACATCGGCGGCGAAGCGGGCCGCGACCAGCTTGTTGATCGCGTCCTGCGTCGGCACCAGCACCTTGCCGCCCATGTGGCCGCACTTCTTCGCCGAGGACAGCTGGTCCTCGAAGTGCACGGCCGCGGCACCGGCCTTGATCAGGCTCTTGGTCAGTTCGAAGGCGTTCAGGTTGCCGCCGAAACCGGCCTCGGCATCGGCGATGACCGGCGCCAGCCAGTCGATGGAGTCGTCGCCCTGCATGTGGTGGATCTGGTCGGTACGCAGCAGCGCGTTGTTGATTCGCTCGACCATCTTCGGCACCGAATCGACCGGGTACAGGCTCTGATCCGGATACATCTCGCCCAGCGAATTGCCGTCGCCGGCCACCTGCCAGCCGGAGCAGTAGATCGCCTTCAAGCCGGCCTGGACCTCCTGGATCGCCTGGTTGCCGGTCAGCGCACCGAGGCCGGTGACCACCGGCTCCGAGTTCAGCAGCCGCCAGAACTTCTCCGCTCCATGCCGGGCCAGGCTGTGCTCGACGTGGATCGAGCCCCGCAGGCGCACGACATCCTCACCAGAATACGGCCGCTCGATGCCGGCCCAGCGCGGGCTGTCCCGCCAGTCCCGCTCCATTTCTTCGATGCTCTTCTGCTGGCTCATGTGCTGGCTCATCGCGGTTTTCTCCAATGCCTTGTTTTCCCAGGGCAAGCCAGTGCTTGCGATTTCGATGACAGGAGCTTACAGTGCATTTTTGCAAAATTGCACAGCGAAAATTTCACATTGTGAATTTCACATACCGTTTATGTCCAATCTGGTCCGCAAGAGCCACTTTCTCGGCGCCAAATTCCGGGCACTGCGCAAGGCCAATGGCCTGACGCTGCAGGACGTCTCCTCCCGCTGCATCCAGCTCAATGCAGAGGATGCGCCGTCGGTCTCCTATCTGAGCATGATCGAGACCGGCAAGCGCACGCCGTCGCCCGAGGTGCTGGAACTGCTGGCCACGGTGTTCCAGAAAGACACCCGCTGGTTCCTGGACGAGAACACCGAGGTCAAGCGGGCGCCCGGGCGGCGGCCGGGCGGCGGCGCCGCGCGGGTGCCGCTGGAGCCGGGCTTTCTGTTCACCAAGGATCAGCTGGAGGCGGCGATCCCTGAATTGCTGACCCAGACCGGCACGACCGGCCGGCAGTTCGCGCATCTGCTGATCCGCTCCTACCAGGAAAAACACCAGAACCGCTTCCCGGATCTCGAGCGCTCGGCGGAGGCGGTCGGCGAACGGCGCTTCCCGCTGGGTGTCGACGAGCTGCTCAGGCTCTGCAAGCGCCACGGCCTCGAGGTCCGCTGGTTCGACCGGCCGGCGGAACGGGTGCGCGACAGCGACCGGGCGGTGAAGACCTTCCTGCGGTCCTTCTTCGAGGCGCCGAACCGGGTTTATGTCAACCGGCGCCTGCAGGAACAGCCCGCGCGGCTCAAATACGATCTCGCCGCGCATCTCGGTCACAAGGTTCTGCACGGCGGCGACGGCCAGCGCTCGGCGCACGCCAGCGGCGGCTCGATCGGGGGCATTGCCGATGACGGGCAACCGCTGTCCGGCGGCATGAACACGCGCGACGTGCTGTTCGCCTGGCGCGACTTCGAGTGCAGCTTCTTCGCCGGCGCGCTGCTCTGCCCGAAGCAGCCGTTCCGACGTTACCTGATGCGCGAAGGCTATCGCGTCACGACCGGCGACCGGCTGGAACTGACACCGGCGGTGATCATGCGACGGATGACCTCGGTCTCACCGTACCGCTACTGGCACTACTTCGATGCCTACCCTCCCGGCTACCTGCGCGCGGTCTACCGCGGCAACGGCATCCCGCTGCCCTGGGGCAACATGGCCATGGTCTCCGATCCCTGTCCCGGCTGGGCCGTCTTCTGGATGCTGGACCGGCCGCATGCGCAGAAACCAACGTCGCAGCTCTCCGTGCTCCGTGACGGTGAGCGCGCGCTGCTGTACTGCTGTCACTCCCTGCGGACCCGGGATATGGCCGGCAATCCGCACGTGCTGTCCGTCGGTATCGACCTGGCGCCGGCGATCGAATCGCAGGGCTACACCGCGGCCGAGATCGTCGGCGACATCGCAGCCGCCTGCCGGGTGGGCAAGGGCGAGGGCAAGCTGTCGCGATCGGCCCGCCGCGCGATCGAGAGCGCCGGACGCGTGCTCAACATCGCCTGGGTCGCCGACTCACTGGAAGCGCCGGCGCGCGTAATCTGCCCGCGCAGCAGCAGCTGCCCGCGACAGCCGCCCTGCGCGCAGGTTCCCGCGGTCCGCCGGGTCGCCGATATCAATTCGATACGCCAGGAGATCCTGACCGCCGACGGCGGCTGACGGTCCCGCCGATCAGCCGTCGATGCTGCAGGCGAGGATGCGCGAGATCTGACACAGCGGCCGGCCCGACTCCGCGCGCCACTGGTTGAATGCCGCCTGGACCTCCCGCAGCGCACGCTGCGAAGCGGGCTCGCGGTCGATTACGCCCTGCTGGACCAAGGCGCCCACTACGTCGCGTGTCAGGCAGAAAGTATCTTTGCCGATCGCGCGCAGGAAGAACTGGCCGGTGCGACCGCCGAGGCGGCTGCCGCGCTTTTTCAGCGCCAGCAGCAGCCCCACGAGATCGCTTTCCGGCCAGTCGGCCAGCCAGGCCGCGGCGCTGCCATGTTCCTGTTCCAGCGACAGCAGGAGGGCGGCATTGTCGCGGACGCTCAGCAGCTTGCGCAGATGACGGATGACCCGGCCGTCGCTGAGCAGGGCTTCGACGGCCTCGTCCGACAGGTAGGCACAGGCGACCGGGTCGAAGGCGTGCAGGGCCTCCCGCATGCCGGGCCACTTGTGAGCAACGATCTGCCAGACGAAACCGGAGCGAAACACCGCCCGGCACATCTCTTCGAGAATCTCGTCGCTGCCCAGCCGGCGCAATTCTGCAGGCGGGCGTGGCTGCGGCAGCAGTGCTTCCAGTGCCTTGCGACCACCCTTGCGGCGCGCCGCCCGGGCCTCGATCGCAGCCAGGGTTTCCACTGGCGCATAATAGCCAAATGCCGTGGACCTACGAACACCCGCACCCGGCGGTCGCGGCCGACGTCGCGCTGTTTCGCGACCGCGCCGGCCGCACCGAGATCCTGCTGGTCAAGCGCGGCAAGCCGCCGTTCGCCGGCCGTTGGGCCTTGCCGGGCGGTTTCGTCGGCATCGACGAAGACCTGGAGGCGGCCGCCCGCCGCGAGCTTAGCGAGGAGACGGGCTTGCAAGCCGGCGATCTCATGCAATTGCAGGCCTTTGGCCGGCCGGATCGCGACCCGCGCGAGCGCGTGATCAGCATCGTCTTCCTCGGCTGGCTGGAAGCCGGCGACGAGGGCGAGCCGCCGCGGGCCGGCGACGATGCCGCCGATGCGCGCTGGTTTCCGGTCGACGCGCTGCCGGAGCTGGCCTTCGACCACGCCGAGATCATCGCGCTGGCCCGCCAGCGGCTGGCGACCCTCCACGCCCTCGGCGGCCGGGCCTGAACTATTCGGCGCGCAGCGCCTGCACCGGGTCCAGCATCGCGGCGCGCTGCGCCGGCACGACGCCGGCAACGAGGCCGATCAGCACGGCCAGCAGTTCGGCCGCGAATGCATAGGCCGGCGACCAGCTCAAAGGTGCCCCCGGCAGGAACAGGGTCACGAGCCGCACGATCGTGGCACCGAACAGCAGTCCGGCGACGCCGCCGATCGCGGCCAGCAGGATCGATTCACCGATGAACAGCCGGCGGACCTGCCGACGCAGCGCGCCAACCGCGCGCAGCAGGCCGATCTCGAAAGTCCGCTCGCGCACCGAGATGGTCATGATCGTGAAAATGCCGACCCCGCCGACCAGCAGCGAGATGCTGCCCAGCGCGCCGACCGCAAAGGTCACGACGTCGAGCACCGAGCCCAGCACGTCCAGCATCTGCTGCTGCGTCGTGATCGTGAAGTCGACGCCGCCGTGACGTGCGCTGAGTACCCGCCGGATTCCCTTGACGACCTCGTCGACCGGCGCGCCTTCCTCGTAGAGCACGTCGATCTCCATCAGGCTCTCGCGATCGAACATCTCCAGCGCGCGGGCGGCCGGTATATAGATCGCGTCGTCGAGATCGAAGCCGAGCACGGTGCCCTTCGATTCCATCACGCCGACCACGCGGTAACGCTCGCCGGCCACGCGCACGCGCTCGCCCAGCGGGCTGCGCTCCCCGAACAGCTCCTTGCGCAGCTTGCTGCCCAGCACGGCGTAGGCGCGCGGGCTGCGCGGATCGTCCGGCGGCAGAAAACTGCCCAGGGCGACGCGAAAGGAGAAGACCAGCGGCATTTCCGGACCGACGCCGCTGATCGTGACCCGGCGCTCGCGCCCGTTGCCCTTGACCGAGGCGTTGCCCTGAATGGCTGGCATCGCCGCGACGACCCACGGCACCCGTCGCAGCGCTGCCGCGTCGTCGAGGCTCAGCGGGCGCTGTGTGTTCAGCACGCCGGTCGGCATCCCGAAGGTCGTGTTCACGCCCGGATTGACGGCGACGATATTGGTGCCGAACTGGGTGAACTCGGCCAGCATGTAATCGCGCAGGCCCTCGCCAATCGAGGTCAGGAGGACGACCGCCGCGACGCCGATGCCGATGCCCAGCGCAGTCAGCGCGCTGCGCAGGCGGTGCGAGAGCGTCGACACGACGACGTAGCGCAGCATGTCCCGGGGCAACATGCGCCTATCTCCCGGCCAGCGCGGCGATCGGGTCCAGCTCGGCCGCGCGTCGCGCCGGCAGGATGCCGAAGAAGGTGCCGGCCGCGACCGCCGTCAGCACCGCCCCGAGGACGGCCCATGACGGCGGCCGGAAGTCCAGATCCGGGTAGAACAGCACCAGCAGCGCGTCGATAAGATAACCGAAAATGATGCCGACGCAGGCACCGAGTCCGGCCAGGAAGATCGCCTCGGTCAGGAACAGCGCGATGATCTGCCGGCGCGTCGCGCCGAGCGCCTTCAGCAACCCGACCTCCGAAGTCCGCTGGCTCACGGCAATCAGCATCACGTTCATGATCAGCACGCCGGCAACGACCAGGCTGATCGAAGCGATGCCGGCCAGCGCCCGTGTCAGGTTGCCGAAGATTCCGTCGAAGGTCGCCAGCACCGCATCCTGGGTGATCACGGTGATGTCCTCCTCGCCGTAATGGCGCGCCGTGATGATCCGCCGGGCATCGCGCTTCGCCGCTTCGATCGCCGCGCGGCCCTTGGCCTGCGCGATGATGCGGAACAGGCCGGGCGAATCGAACAGTTGCTGCGCGGTGACCACCGGCACGATGACGACCTCGTCGACATCGACGCCGATCGAGCGGCCCTGCGGCTCGAGCACGCCGCTGACACGGCAACGGCGGTCGCCGACCCGCAGCCAGCGGCCCAGCGGCGATTCGCGGCGAAACAGCTCGTTACTGACCGTCGCGCCCAGCACGCAGAGCGGCGCGGCCTGTTCCAGGCCGACATTCGGCAGGAACTCGCCCATCGCCATGTGCCACTGGCGGATGACGCGGAACTCGGGTGTCGTGCCGAGCAAGGTGACCTCGCGTTCCAGCCCGCCGCGGCTGACGCTGACTTCGCCGACCACGACCGGCGCGAGCCGGCGGATGTACGGACTGCGCTGCAGGGCGCGGGCATCGTCCAGGGTCAGGTCGCGGGGCGTCGCCGCGATCACCATGCCCGGCCCCAGGCCGCTGGTCTCCGAGCGGCCCGGCAGCACGATGATCAGGTTGGTGCCGAGCGAGCGGAACTCGTCGGTGACGAAGCGCCGAGCCGCTTCCCCCAGCGAAGTCAGCACGACGACGGCGGCCACGCCGATTGCCGTCGCCAGCAACATCATGAAGGTGCGCGCCGGCGCGCGCAGCAGCGCGCCGCCGGCAAGCCGGTTGCAGTCCAGCAGCCTCATGACTGGCCGCTGTCGTGCAGCAGCCGGCCATCACGGAACTGCAGCTGCCGCCGGGCCCGGCCGCCGATCGCCGGATCATGCGTCACGACCAGCACGGTCAGTCCCTGGCCATTCAGCTGCTCGAGAATCGCGATGATCTCGCCGCCGGACTTGCTGTCGAGGTTGCCGGTCGGCTCATCGGCCAACAACAGCTTGGGCTGCATGACGATCGCGCGCGCGATCGCTACCCGCTGGCGCTCACCGCCGGACAGCTGGTTCGGCCGGTGATCGGCGCGTTTCGACAACCCGACTTTGGCCAGGGCACCAAGACTGCGGCTGTGGCGCTGCTTCGGCGGAATGCCGGCGAGGATCATCGGCAGCTCGACGTTCTCCAGCGCGTTCAGCCGCGGCACCAGGTGGAAGGACTGGAACACGAAGCCGATCTGGTGCTGGCGCGCATGCGCCAGTTCCTCGTCGTTCATGGTCGAGGTATCGACGCCATCGAGGCGGTAGATGCCGGCCGTCGGCCGGTCCATGAGCCCGAGGATGTTCAGCAGCGTCGACTTGCCGGAGCCTGAGGGGCCCATGATCGACACATAGTCGCCGGCGGGGATGCGGAGGCTCACGTGATCCAGCGCGTGCACCACCTGGTCGCCGACGACATAGTCGCGGCAGACCTCGATCAGCTCGATCACGGCCCCGGCTCGGGCACCGCCGTGGCGCCGTCTACGACACCTTCCCGGTCGACCGACAGCACGACGCGTTCGCCTTCGCTGAGGCCGGCGGTGATCTCGGTGTACTCCCAGTTGGCCAGCCCGGTCTGGACCTCGCGCGCGTGGAGACGGCCGTCCTCGCCGAGCACCAGCACGCGCCGCCCCTCGATGATGACCTGCGACGGCACTCTCAGCACGTCGTCACGGGCATCCAGCAGGATCTCCACGTCCGCGCTGTATCCCGGCAGCAGGCGATCGTCACCACGCTCCGTGATCACGGCCTCGATCTCCACCGTGCGCGCCTGCTTTTCCAGGTCCAGCACGTAGGGCGCGACGCGGCGCACGACACCGGCGAAGGACTGGCCCGGAAATGCGTCCAGCGTGATGCGCGCGGGCTGCCCCGGCTCGACCGCGGGCGCGTCGACTTCGTCGATCGGCGCGCTGATGTACAGGCAGCTGTCGTCGATCAGGTCGACGGCCGGCGGCGTGACGATGCCGATCGGCGACGGCGTGATGTACTCCCCCAGCTCGCCGTTGATCTCGGCGATCACGCCAGCGAAGGGGGCGCGCAAGACAGTGCGTTCCAGGCGCGCTGCCTGGACCTCGACTTTGGCGTCGTTGACGCGGGCGGCTGCACGGGACGCGCTGCAGGCCGCGGCCAGCGCGCGTGCATCGCCAACCGCCCGATCGGTCTCCTCTTCCGACGCCAGGCCCCGTTCCCGCAGATGGGTCAGGCGCTCCGCTTCCTTGCGCGCCACGTCGCTGCGCACGCAAGCCTCGTCGGCCCGGCTGCGGGCGGCCAGCGCATCGCGTTTCGCCAGCATCAGTTCTGCCCGCAGATCGTCGTTCCACAGTTCCAGCAGCACCTGCCCGGCCTGCACGCTGTCGCCCTCCTTCACCGGCAGCCTGGCGAGCTGGCCGCCGAGCGGCGGTGCCAGGCCGGCACGGCGGCAGGCCTTGACCGTGCCGGCGCGGGTGTTGGCCACCGTCGCCGTCACCCGGCCGCGGTCGACGGCGACGACGGCTACGGCCACCGGTTTCGGCCGCAGCCACAGGTAGAGGGCGGCTGCGAACGCGGCCGCCAGCAACAGCAGGATGACCAGTGTCGTCTTTTTCAAGGCCTGCCTCCGTCGCTGCCCGCGCGCAGTATAGCGGCGCGCGGGCGCTGCCCGCATACGTACTCAGCGCGCCCGGGCAATGATGCGATAACGAATCGTCAGCTCGTCCTGAACCGTCAGCGCGCCGAGCATCACGCTGAAAGGTTCGATGCCGAGATCCGTCTGACGCAGGCGGAAATCGCCGCTGGCCTCCAGCCTGTCGGCGTCGCGCGTCAGCGTCGCCGGGATCTCGACGCTGTGCCACGCGCCCCGCAGTTCGACATCGACGGCCAGCACGAAGTTTGGCGCCTGCCCGCGGATTTGCCGGCTCCGCAGGCGGATTTGCGGATGATGATCCGCATCGAGGACGCGCTCGCCGAGCAGGTTCCGGCGGGTACCGTCGATCGCGGCCTGGTCCAGCTCGCCGGGGAAGTCCTCGCCCTCGGCCGCGCGCAGCTCGGGACGGTCGACTTCCAGGCTCATGACCGGCAGGCGCAGTTCGAAGACGGCCCGGCGCGGGTCGGCGCCGAGCCAGACCGTGCCGGCCAGGCCCCGGCTGCTGATCACGTGATTGTGGCCCAGCGAGGCTAGCGGCCCGCCGCGGTAGACCAGCACCCGCAACTCGGAAGCCTCGCTGTCGATGCGGTAGAGGCGCGCGTCCGGGGCCGGCGGCGCCGGCGGCGGTGGCCCCGGTGGCGGTCGCTCGACGACGGCCGCGCAGCCACACAGCAACAGCGGTGGCAACAGGCGAATGAATCCGCACAGCCTGGCTTGAAACATCCCGGAGTTCCGGTGAGCCGCGATGCGGCCATCCTAACCCATGGCCGACTGCCGGTTGGCCGCCGGCCGGCCGGGCCGTATAGTCTTCGGGCTGGCGCAGCGCAACGGATCAGCGACATGCAGGCTTTCGAGTTGCAGATCAACGGCCGTCGGATCACGGTCGAGGCCGCCGCGGAGATGCCGCTGTTGTGGGTGTTGCGCGACCTGCTCGGCATGACCGGCACCAAGTACGGTTGCGGCAAGGGCCTGTGCGGCGCCTGCACCGTGCACGTCGACGAGCAGCCCGTGCGCAGCTGCCTCGTCCCGGCGGCCGGTCTCGCCGGTCGGCGGATCCGGACGATCGAAGGGCTGGACGAGACGCATCCGGTGCTGCAGGCCTGGATGGAGCTGAACGTCCCGCAATGCGGTTACTGTCAGCCGGGACAGATCATGTCGGCCACGGCGCTGCTGGCTGCGAACCCGGATCCGGACGACGCAGCCATCATCGCGGCGATGAACGGCAACCTCTGCCGCTGCGGCACCTACCTGCGCATTCGTCGCGCCATCCGGCGCGCGGCCGAGATCGCGCGGCGGAACGCCGGCTGAACGGCACGCCGCCCGCCGGACCATGCATCGCCGCCGATTCCTGCAACTGAGCGCCGGCGGCAGCCTGCTGCTGGCCCTGCCGCCCGCGAGCGCCCGTTCCGCAGCAGCCAGCGCGCCGAATGCCTACGTCGAGTTGCACGCCGACGGGCGGGTGCAGCTGACGATCCCGCGCTCCGAAATGGGCCAGGGCGTCAGCACGGCGCTGGCGATGCTGATCGCCGAAGAGCTGGAACTGCCGCTGCAGCGCGTGAGCGTGCGAACGGCCGAGGCCGATGCCGCTCGTTTCGGTGATCAGGGCACCGGCAGCAGCGCGTCGGTGCGCACGCGGTATCTCGAAATGCGCCGCGCCGGCGCCGCCGTGCGCGAAATGCTGCGGCAGGCCGCCGCGCAGCGCTGGGGCCTGTCGCCGGCCGACTGCCGGGCGCGGGACGGGCGCATCGAGCATCCGGCCAGCGGCCGCAGTCTCGACTATGCCGAGCTGCTGGATGCGCTCGCGGACCGGCCGGTGCCGGCGGATCCGCCGCTGAAAAGCCCACGCGAGTTTCGCCTGCTCGGCCGTCCCCAGCCGGCCATCGATCTCGCCGCCAGGCTGCGGGGCAGGCTGCGCTACGGGCTGGACACGCGGCTGCCCGGCATGCTGCACGCGGCGATCGCGCGCTGCCCGGCCTTCGGCGGCGAACTCGCCGGCGCCGACCGCGAGGCGGCGCTCGCCGTGCCCGGCGTGCGCGATATCGTCGAGATACCGCCCATCGGCGGCGACGCGGCCACGGGGCCCGGGCTCGCGGTCCTGGCCGAGGACAGCTGGGCGGCGCAACGCGGCCGTGCCGCGCTGGCCGCCCGGTGGCGGGCGCCACCCGACCCGGAAGACGATGCCTCCCTCGCCGCCAGGGCCGCCGCCCTGCTCGACGCCCCGCCACAGGATCTGCTCTATCGCAGCGGCGATCCGGATGCCGTGCTCGCAACGGCAGAGCGAGTGGTCAGCGCGGACTACGCGGCGCCGTGGCTGGCGCACGCCACGATGGAGCCGATGAACTGCACGGCTGCGGTCGACGGCGGACGCGTGACGATCTGGGCGCCCACACAGGCGCCGAACTTCGCGCGCGCCGCGGCGGCCAAGGCGCTGAACATCGACCCGGCGCGGCTGCGCCTGCGCGTCACCGGCATCGGCGGTGGCTTCGGACGGCGGCTCAACGCCGACTACGTCGTCGAAGCGGCCTGGCTCGCGCAGCGGCTCGGGGGCACGGTCAAGGTCGTCTGGAGCCGCGAGGACGACTTGCAGCACGATTTCTACCGGCCGCTGTCGCGCCATCGGCTGACGGCTGCGCTCGACGATGCCGGCGAACCGCTGGCCTGGCGCCACCAGCTCGTGTCCGCCGCGATCTTTTCCGCCTATGAACTGCCGCCGTTCAGCGAGCGGCCGGGCCTCTATGAGGCCATCGGCGCGCTGGAGTCGCCGTACCGCTGCGCGAGCCGCGACTGTGGCTACTCCCTGCTGCCGAGCCGCGTGCCGCGCGGCTGGTGGCGCGCGGTATCGGCCACGCATACCGTCTTTGCCGTCGAATCCTTCATCGACGAGCTGGCCGCGGCGGCGCGCGTCGATCCACTGGCCTACCGGCTGCGCCTGATCGACGAACTGCCGGCAACGGTCCCGTTGCGCGAGCCCGACCATCCGTTCGAACCGGCGCGACTGCGCGCGGTCTTGTCGCTGGCGGCCGGCGCGGCCGGTTGGGGGCGCAGTCTGCCGGCCGGCAGCGGCCGAGGCATCGCCTGCAGCTGGGATCACCTGAGCTATGCGGCCCAGGTCGTCGAAGTGGTCCCGGCGGACGGCGGCGGACTGCGGGTCGGCCGGGTCGTCGCCGCGATCGACTGCGGGCGGATCGTGAATCCGGACGGCGTGCGCGCCCAGGTCGAGGGCAGCGTGATCCAGGGCTTATCGGCAGCACTGGGCGAGGCCATCAACATCAGCGGCG
Organism: Gammaproteobacteria bacterium; assembly: GCA_003695765.1. Classification (GTDB taxonomy): domain Bacteria; phylum Pseudomonadota; class Gammaproteobacteria; order Steroidobacterales; genus J054. The sequence goes on along the minus strand of RFHQ01000050.1, from coordinate 70,158 downwards.
GGCGTGTGCGACAGCAGAACTATCACGACTATCCGGTGCTGCGGCAGGCCGCGGCGCCGGACTCGATCGAAGTGCATCTGAGTGCCAGCGAGGCGCGACCGACCGGTGCCGGTGAACCGGCCCTGCCGGCCGTCGCCCCGGCGCTGGCCAACGCCGTGTTCGCGGCCTGCGGCCGCCGGCTGCGCGAACTGCCGCTGCGGATCTAGGCCTGGAGCCGGTCGCCGCGCGCCTGCTGCGCCACCCAGCGGTCCACGAATTCCTCGGCCGGCAGCGGCTTGCCAAACAGATAGCCCTGGCCGGTATCGCAATCCATGGCCAGCAGCGTCTGCATCGCGGCCTCGTCCTCGATGCCCTCGGCGACGACTTCGAGGCCCAGCGCATGGCCGAGCTGCACGACCGACGCGACGATCTGCCGATCGCGGTGACTGTGCATCAGTGGCTGGACGAAAGACCGGTCGATCTTCAGCTCCTGGGCCGGGATGTTCCGCAGGTAGGCGAGACTGGAGTAGCCGGTGCCGAAATCGTCGATGGCCAGCCGCGGGCCGAGCGCGCGCAAGGCCCGCAAGGTCTGCATGCAGGCAGCCGGATCCTCCATCCACGCGGTCTCGGTCACTTCGAGCACGAGCTGCCCGGCCGGCAGGCCCCAGACACCGAGCGCGTCGCGGACCTGCTCCGGCAGGTCCGGGTCGGCCAGGTTGGCGGGCGACAGGTTCACCGCCACGCTGAGTCCAGGGGCCAGCTCGCTCCACTCGCTGGCCGCGCGCAGCGCCGCGTTGAGGCTGAACCACAGCAGGCCGCGCATGCCCTGGGTCTGCTCGATTGCCGGCAGGAAGCGGTCCGGCGAGTGCAGCTGCTCGCCGCTGCGCCAGCGCAGCAAGGCCTCGGCGCCGAGCAAACGGCCCGTGCGCAGAACGAGCTTAGGCTGGTAATGCATTTCCAGCTCGCCCCGGCGCAGGGCCTCGTCGATGTCGAAGGCCAGCGCGGCGCAGCGCTGGGTGGCGCCGTGGTCCAGCGCCTCCGTGTACAGCAGAAACGGAGCGTCACGCCGCCGCGCCGCGTGCAGCGCCCGTTCGCACTGTCGCAACAGTTCGCTGTTGCCCTGCGCACGCCCCGGCGCCAGTGACAGCCCCATGTGCGGGTGCAGCCGCGCCTTGCCGGCACCGAGCCGTACCGGCTGTCCGAGTTCCTGCGCCACGCGTTCGGCGGCGAGCAGCATATGTCCGTCGCTCTGCGGGCGCGCGACCAGCAAGGCCAGCAGCCGGCCGTGCAATGGCAGGACCCGGTCGGCGGGGCGCGCAACCGCGCGCAGGCGTTCGGCCGCCACGGCGAGCACGTGATCGCCGGCCGCGTAGCCGAAGGCTTCGTTGACCCGGCGCAGGCCCGACAGGCGCAGCAGCAGCAGGCCGACCGAGCCGACGGCCGGATCGGCGGCCATGGCCTGCAATTCGCGCAGCAGCAGGCTGTAGCGGAAGTCGGCGCTGCCGGCCGGGTTCACAGGCGGTGCCCTCAATGGAAATAGTCGGCCGGGTCGATGCCGAAGGCGCCGGGCTCATGGCCCTTGATGATCCAGCGTGCGCCCTTCTCGCCTTCCTTTTCCGGCAGCTTCTTCAGGTCCAGCAGGCGCTGCGTCGCGACCGGCTGCTGGTCGGCGTCGCGCAGCAGCATGATCTTCGGCCGCAAGCGGCGGACCCGGTTCTGCTCGACGACGATACCGACTTCGCCGGTGTTCAGTTCGACGATGCTGCCGGTCGGGAACATGCCCAGTGCCTGCACGAACTGCTCGACCAGTTCACGCTGGAACTTGCTGCCGGCCAGCCGGTTCAGTTCGCGCACGGCATCATAGGAAGAGCGCGCCGGCGCATAGGCGCGCTTGCTGATCATCGCGTCGTAGCAGTCGACGATGCCGGAGATCCGCCCGAAGACCGGAATCTCGTTGCCCTTGAGCCCTTGCGGGTAGCCGGAACCGTCGTAGCGCTCGTGGTGGCTACGGATCATGTCGAGCATGCGGTCGTTCATCCCCGGTGTTTTCTTGGCGATCTGCACGCTGTAGTCGACGTGCATCTGCATGATCTGGTGCTCTTCTTCGGTCAGCGGCCCCTGCTTGGAGATGATCGACGCCGGAATCTTGACCTTGCCGACGTCCAGCAGCATGCCACCCATGGCCAGTGTCTGGATGCCGTTGCGATCGAAGCCGAGGTGCCGGCCCAGAATTACCGCCCAGACCGACGAGGCGATCGAGTGGTTGTAGGCATACTCGTCGCGCTTGCGCAGATAGACCAGCCAGGCCATCGCGTCCTGATTGCGCAGCACGCTGTCGATCATCGGCGTGACTGCGGTCTTGATGCGGTCGAGGTCGATCGCGCTGCCCTTGCGGATCTCCTCGAGCACCTCGTTCATCGTGTCGACCGCAATGCCGTAGGCATGTGTCGCCCGCGGCGCCTCCTGCCGGGTCGAAACCTTGTTCTGGTAGACGACCTGACCGTTCGCCTGGCGCTCCAGCCAGCCGGTCCGGTCGAAGCGGCTCAGCTTGCTCAGCAGACGGTAGCGAAGGCTCGGCCGCTTCGGCCGGGCGCGTTGCAGACGGCGGTCGCGTTTCTGGAAGGGATCGTGCTCGCGGCCCAGCGAATTGTGTGCCGCGAGGATCTTGTCGCGCGGCACCGTGCCCCGGTCGACGTCGACGTAGACATGCTTGCAGAACTTGCGCAGCAGCGCGATCTCGCTGTCTTCGCGGATCTCGAAGCCCTGGAACAGGAACGGGGTCTCCAGCCAGGGCCGGTCGAGCTGCGCCACGTACATGCCCAGCTCCAGGTTCAGGGTGTCGATCTTGACCCGCTTGTACATCTCGCGCCTTCCGGAAAACCCGCTGCCGGCCAATGCAGCGTCGGGCTTTGCCATAATAGGCAGCGCAGCGCAGTTGCGGCGTGGCAAGCATCACAGTTCCGGGGCGGCGGCCCCGGAAGCGGTTCACGTTCTGCCACGGCCGCCGGTCAACCGCGGGGCCCGCCGCGCGTTGCCAGCGGGCCGGCCCCTGTCGCGAACCAGGAGGAAACTGCCGACATGATCAGGAAACTGCTGCCGGGCCTGGCGGCCTCGATCGCGGCCTGCGCCGCGAACACCGGTCCGATCATCGATACCAAGGGCGTGGACATGCAGGCCTACCAGCGCGACCTCGGGGAATGCCAGGCCTACAGCGAGCAGATCAGCACGGCCAAGGGCGTGGCCAAGGGGGCGGCCGGCGGCGCCGCGGTCGGCGCCGCGACCGGAGCGATCAGCGGCAACCCCGGCAAGGGCGCCGGCTACGGCGCGATCTTCGGCGGCGCCGCGTCGGCCCGCCTGAACGAGCGGGAAAAGAGCCAGGTCGTGAAGAACTGCCTGCGCGGGCGCGGTTACCGGGTGCTCAACTGACCGGGCCGGCCGGGCAGGCGACCCCGGTGCCACCGAGCCCGCAGTAGCCGCCCGGATTCTTCGCCAGGTACTGCTGGTGCCAGGCCTCGGCGAAATAGAAAGCCGGCGCCGGCAGGATCTCCGTGGTGATGGCGCCGTGGCCGGCGGCCGTCAGCGCGGCCTGGTAGCGCCGGGCCGAGGCGCGCGCGGTGGCCAGCTGCTCGGCGTCGAAACAATAGATGCCGGAGCGATATTGCGTGCCGACGTCGTTGCCCTGGCGCATGCCCTGGGTCGGGTCGTGTCCTTCCCAGAAGGCCTTGAGCAGTTCCGCGTAGCCGATCTCGCGCGGGTCGAAGATCACGCGCACGACTTCGTTGTGGCCGGTGCGACCCGAGCAGACCTCCTCGTAGGTCGGGTTCGGCGTATAGCCGCCGGCATAGCCCACCGCCGTCACGAACACCCCGGGCAGTTTCCAGAAGCGCTGCTCCGCACCCCAGAAACAGCCCATGCCGAACATCGCCGGCCGTAACGGCGCCGCAAAGGGTCCCTGCATCGGCCGCCCGTTGACGAAATGCCGCTCCGGCACCGGCAGCGGCTCGCTGCGCCCGGACAGTGCCTCATCGGGCGCCGGCATGCGTGTCTTGTCCATCCTGCCCCACCTGTCCGTCTCTACGCCTCGATCCTGTGACCGGCATTGCTCCGGCCCGGTTCCGCTGAGAACCGTCCGGGCGCCTTGCTGCAGCGCTCTGGCGACGCCGCAGCGTTGAGCGCCGCCGGGATTTGCAGGATCATCGGCAATCCATGGCAGGCACGCAATTCAGCAGGGACCGGCGGCTGGCCGCAGGCGGGTTCGCCTGCCTGCTGCTGCTCGGCACCACGGCGGCCTGCGCGGACGAAGCCGGCGAGGCGCCGGTCACCGGTCTCACCGGTCCTGGCATCGAAGCGGACGGCGGCAGCGGCGAAGCGGCCGGACAGCCGCTGGCGACCAGCGGCGGGACGGCCGACAGCGAGTTGCCGCCGGCGGCGGACGATCCACGCATCGCCGCCTACGAGCAGATGCTCGAACTGCTGGACGCCAAAGAGTACGAGGCCGCGGTCGACGCAGCCAGCACCGTGCTGGAACTCAGCGAAGCGGCCTTCGGCAGCGACTCACTGAAACTGGTGGCTCCGTTGAACAACCTGGCCTCGACCCAGCGGCTGGCTGGGCGCCTGGAGGCTGCAGAAGCGAACTACAAGCGCAGCATCCGCCTGACCGAGCGCAAGGAAGGCATTCTTTCCAAGCGCCTGATCAACGCCTATGTCGGACTCGGTGACACATACCTTCGCGCCGGCCTCTACGCGCAGGCCCGCGACGCCTTCGACCATGCCTTGCGGATCAACCACGTCAACGAGGGCTTCTACAACGCCGAGCAACTGAAGATCCGCGACGGCCTCACCGAGAGCTACCTGGGACTGCAGGAACTGGACAAGGCCGGTTTCCAGCAGGAGATACAGCTCGAAATCAACGCCCGCCGCCTCGGTCGCGACAGCCCGGAGCTGGCGCCGGCGATGTACAAGCTCGCCCGCTGGTACGAGCGTAACGGCCAGTTCGAACTGGCCCGATCGACCTACGAATCGGCCAAACGCCTGCTCAGCAAGGCCTACGGCAAGAACAGCGAGGCTCTGATCGATGCGCTGGTGGGCATCGCCGACACCTACGAACGCGAGGATCTGACGTCGGAAAGCGCGCGTGCGCTCAAACGCAGCCTGCGGATCCTCGAGGCAAACGGCAGCGACGACGTCGTGCGGCGCGTGGACCTGCTGGTCCGGCTCGGCGACCTGTATACCCGCAGCGGCAAGACGGACACCGGGCGCTCCTACTACAGCGAGGCCTGGCAACTGCTGTCCGCGGACGAGGACCGGCTGGAGCAGCGCGAGCAGCTGTTCGGTTCGCCGCAGAGGATCGCCGGCGTACGCTTCGACGCGCTGCGTTTCGGTCCCGGCGTCAAGACCGACGACGACAGTCTTGCGGACGGCTGGGTGCAGGTCCGCTTCGATGTCGACGAGCGCGGCCGCGCGCGGAACATCGCCGTTGTCGAGGCCGATCCGCCGGGTCTGCTGGACAAGCGCGTCGTGAACATCATCGCGCGTTCCTGGTTCCGCCCACGCTTCGCCGACGGCCGGCCGGTGGCGACCGAAGGCCTGATGTATCGCCACGACTACCGTTACCGCCCGGCCGCTGCCGCTAGCGAGGCCGCGGAGCAGGACGCAGATGAAGCCAGGCCCCGCCACGGCCGGATCGAATATCCGGACGACAACGGGTCCGATGACTGAAACGAGCGATTACCTGGCCATGGTCTGCCCGGGCGCCGGCGAGCCGCTGCGGGCGGAGCGCCGGCCGCTGACGGCTCCGCAGGGTCAGGAGCTGCTGGCCAGGGTGCTCGCCTGCGCCGTTTGCCGCACCGACCTGCACGTGGTCGACGGCGAGTTGCCCGAGATCCCCTACCCGATCGTGCCCGGACACCAGGTCGTCGCCGACGTGGTCGCGACCGGGCCGCAGTCCACACTGGCCGTGGGCCAGCGCATCGGCGTGCCCTGGCTGGCGGCCACCTGCGGGGAATGCCGCTATTGCCGGGCCGGACAGGAAAACCTCTGCGACCACGCCCGGTTCACCGGCTATCAGCGTGACGGCGGCTATGCCGAGTACCTCGTCGCCGACAGCCGCTACTGCCTGCCGCTGTCCGCCGGCCTGCCACCGGCCGAGACCACGCCGCTGCTCTGCGCCGGCCTGATCGGCTACCGGACGCTGCGCATGGCCGGCGACGCCCACCGGATCGGGATCTACGGTTTCGGCTCCGCGGCCCATCTCGTGACTCAGGTCGCCCGCCGCCAGGGCCGCGAGATCCTTGCCTTCACCCGGCCTGGCGATGGCGCCGCGCAGGACTTCGCCAGGGAACTGGGCGCGAGCTGGGCCGGCGATTCCGACCAGCCGGCGCCGGCGCCGCTGGATGCGGCGCTGATCTTCGCGCCGGTCGGCGCGCTGGTGCCGCAGGCGCTGCGCCAGGTCCGCAAGGGCGGACAGGTCGTCTGTGGCGGCATCCACATGTCCGACATCCCGTCCTTTCCCTACGCGGATCTCTGGGGCGAACGCCAGATTCGCTCGGTCGCGAACCTGACGCGGCAGGATGGCCGCGAATTCATGGCGCTGGCCGCGGAGGCCGGCATCGAAACCCGCATCACGCGCTACCCGCTGGCCGATGCCAACCGGGCGCTGGACGATCTGCGCTGCGGCCGGCTTCAGGGCACGGCGGTGCTGCTGCCCTGAGCGCCGGCTTCCGCCTGACGACGCGCCCACTCGGCCTTGCCGTCCAGGATGCGCTGGTAGATCTCCCGCGAGCGGCCACCGATCTCGGCGAGCAGTCGTTCGGTGACACCGGCGGTGGCGTCCATCCAGGCACGGCGCTGAGCCGGCGTCAGGCGCTGCACCCGAATGCCGAGTTCCGGGTCGGCCAGATCGCGGGCATCCTGCTCGCGCACGGCGCGCCGCGACGCTTCGATCGGCGGGAAGTTGCCGGTGATCACCTGCCGAGTGGCCTCGGGCAAGCGGTCCCACCAGCGCTTGTCGGCGACAATCACCGACATGCCGAAAGCATGCCGTGTCAACGTGTAATACGGTGCCTCGGCCGCGATTCCGGTGCGGGCGTAGAGGCTGATCGAGTTCTCGCCCGCATCGATCAGGCCGGTCTGCAGCGCCGGCACGATCTCGCCGTAACCCAGCGGAATCACGTCGGCGCCGATGGCCTCGGCGAACAAGCGCGCATGGATCGCCGACGACACGCGGAAACGACGGCCGCGCGCATCGTCGGGCAGGATGATCGGCCGCTCGCGGGCATATACCGAGTGAAAGCCGATTTCGTACCAGGTCACGAGCTGCAGGCCGTGCTCGGCCAGCAGCTCCCGGTAGACATCGGTGAGATAGTGATCGTAGATGAAATCTGCCTCGGCCTCATCGTCGAACAGATAGGGTGCATAGAGCAGCGACAACTCCGGCACCAGCGTCGACGTGACCTGAGCCGACAGGTTCGCGAACTGGATGCGGCCGCGACGCAGACCGGACAGCAACTGCTCCTCGGAGCCGAGCTGCCCGTAGATCAGCGGCCGGATCTCGATGGTCCCCCCGGCCGCGGCCTCGGCGTCGCGCTTGAAGCGCAGCCACATCTGCTCCCCGGGGGTATTCGGCGCCGCGGTGCCGCCGATGGTGATGATCTCCCGATCCGGCTGGCCACCGGAACAGGCCACAAGCAGCAACAGGACTGGCAGACAGGCTAGGCGACGGGGCATGATCGGGTGCTCGCAACGGGGGCTCGCAGCTTAGAGAGATCCATGGCCGGGCTCAAGGGATGGAACCTTGCGGGCCATTGGCGTTCCAATGGTCCTGCGGCCGAGGCCGGGAGGACGATCTTGAACGAATGCTGGCACAGGGCCATCGCTCGCTGCGCGCTGCTCTTGTATTGTCTGCTGCTGGCAATGCAGGCGCTGGCGCTGCCTGACTACGACCTGCTGGACGATCTGCTGATCAACTATGTCGACAACGGCTTCGTCGACTATGACGGGCTGGCGATCGACGGACGGCTGCCGCGGCTGCTGCAGCAGTTCGCGGAAACCCGCGAAGCGGAACTCGGCAGCGACAACGAGCGCAAGGCCCTGCTGATCAACGCCTATAACCTGTTCGCCTTGCACGGCGTGCTCGAGGGCCAGTCGCCGCAGAGCTTCCTCGGCCGGCGGCGCTTCTTCCGTGGCATGCGGCTGCCGCTGCTGGGCGAAGCGCGCAGCCTGGACGACATCGAGCACCGCGAACTGCGGCCGATGGGCGACCCGCGGATCCATTTCGCGATCGTCTGCGCCTCGCTGTCCTGTCCGCGGCTCGCCAGCCAGGCCTACCGGCCGGAGCGCCTCGACCAGCAGCTCGATGCCGCGGCGACCCGTTTCGTCAATGATCCTGCGCGCAACCGTTTCGATCTCGAGCAGGGCATCGCCTTCCTGTCGCCAATCTTCGACTGGTTCGCCGAGGATTTCGGCGGTGACGAGGCCAGCCTGCAGGCCTTCCTGGCGCGCTACGTCCGCGACGCGGATGTCGCGCGCGAACTGCGCAACGGGCGTTTCCAGATCCGCTACGAAGACTACGACTGGCGGCTGAACGGCATCTTCCGGCGCTCGGCCGGGCGCTGACGGACGGTCCCGCCAATGGAGACAGAACAATGCTGATCGGCAAGCAGAGCGACATCAGACCCGCGGAGATCACGCCCGAATCGGTCTACCGGCAACGGCGCCGCTTCTTGCAGCAGGCCGGTTTCGCGACCGGCGGCCTGCTGCTGGCCAGCGGCTGCACCGCCGACGAAGACGAACTCGAACTGCGCCGGCTCGCGGTCAGCCGGGGCAGCCCGTTCAGCACCGACGAGGAGCCAAACGCCTTCGAGGACATCATCAGCTACAACAACTTCTACGAGTTCGGCCTGGGCAAACGCGATCCGGCGCGGCTGTCCGGCAAGTTTCATCCGCGGCCCTGGACCGTCACGGTCGACGGTGAAGCCGAACGAACCGGAACCTTCGACCTCGACGATTTCATCCGCGGCCAGCCGATCGAGGAACGCGTCTATCGCCTGCGCTGCGTCGAAGCCTGGTCGATGGTCGTGCCGTGGAACGGCATCCCGCTGGCGGCGCTGCTGAAACCATTCAAGCCGACCTCGCGCGCGAAATACGTGGCCTTCGAGACCGTGATGCGGCCGGAGGAGATGCCGGGTCAACGGCGTGGCCTGCTCGATTTCCCCTATGTCGAGGGCCTGACGATCGCCGAGGCCATGCACCCGCTGACGATCCTGGCGCTGGGCATCTACGGCGTCGAGTTGCCGAACCAGAACGGCGCTCCGCTGCGGCTCGTCGTGCCGTGGAAATACGGCTTCAAGAGCATCAAGTCGATCGTGCGTATCAGCTTCACCGAGCAGCAGCCGCCGACGACCTGGTCGCTGGCTGCGCCCCGCGAGTACGGCTTCTATGCCAATGTCAATCCGGAAGTCGATCACCCCCGCTGGAGCCAGGCGCGGGAACGGCGGATCGGCGGCGGCCTGTTCAACGAGAAGATCCCGACGCGGATGTTCAATGGCTACGCCGAGCAGGTGGCTTCGCTGTATGCCGGCATGGACCTGCGCAAGAATTTCTAGGCGCCCCGTCACCGTGCCCGCGGTCCGCAGGCTGCAGTTGATCGGTAAGCCGCTGCTGTTCGTGGCCGCGACCGCCCCGTTGGCCTGGCTCGCCTGGCGGACGGCCGGCCATGCCGGCGGCCTCGGCGCCAACCCGGTGGAGACGCTGCAGGACGAGCTCGGCACCTGGGCCCTGCGACTGCTGCTTGCGACGCTGGCGATCACGCCGCTGCGCCGGCTGCTCGGCTGGAACCGGCTGGCTCAGTTCCGCCGCATGCTCGGGCTGTTCGCGTTCGGCTATGCGGCGCTGCATTTCCTGAACTACCTGTGGCTGGATCAGTTCTTCGATCTCGCAGCTATCGTCGAGGACATCACCGAGCGGCCGTTCATTACGGTTGGATTCGCCGCGCTGCTGTCGATGCTGCCGCTGGCGCTGACCTCGACCAACGGCTGGCGCCGCCGGCTCGGCCGGCGCTGGCAGCAGCTGCACCGGCTGGTCTACCCGGTGGCGATTCTCGCCTGCTGGCATTTCTGGTGGCAGGTCAAGAAGGACGTCACCGAACCGCTGGTCTACGCCGCGATCCTGGCCCTGCTGCTGGGCGCTCGCCTGTGGCGGCGTCCGGCCGCCCGGGCCACCAGCTGAGCCGGGCATCGCGGCTCAGAGGTTGTAGCCGTGCTCGTCGTGCTGGGTGATGTCCAGCCCCTCGGTCTCTTCGTCGCTGCTGACGCGCAAGGGCAGGAACAGGCCGACGAACTTCAGGATCGCGAAGGTCAGGACACCGCACCAGGCGATCGTCGCCAGTGCGCCGAGCGCCTGCACGCCGAGCTGGCCAGCGATCGTCTGTCCGCCCAGGCCCAGCCCGCTGAAGGCTCCCAGTCCTTGGGCCGCGAACACGGCCGTCAGCAGGATGCCGAGAATTCCACCGACGCCATGGACCGGAAACACGTCCAGCGAGTCGTCGATGCGCAGCTTGCGCTTGATGAACTGGGTTGCCCAGAAACAGACGCAGCCGGCCGTCAGGCCGATGACCAGCGCGCCGCCGGGGCCCACGAAGCCGGAGGCCGGCGTGATCGTGCCCAGACCGGCCACCATGCCCGTGACGATGCCCAGCACGCTGGGCTTGCCGAAGCGGAGCCATTCCTGCCCCATCCAGGCCAGCGAGCCGGCCGCGGCGCCGATGTGCGTCACCAGCATCGCCATGCCGGCCGAGCCGTCAGCGGCCAGCGCGCTGCCGGCATTGAAGCCGAACCAGCCGACCCAGAGCATGCCGGCGCCAGCGACCGTCGTCGGCAGATTGTGCGGCGGCATCGGTTGTTCCGGAAAGCCGCGCCGGTTGCCGAGCACCAGCGCTGAGACCAGCGCCGCGACACCGGCATTGATGTGCACCACCGCGCCACCGGCGAAATCCTTGAATTGCAGACCGGCCAGCCAGCCACCGCCCCAGACCCAGTGAGCCACCGGCAGATAGACCAGGATCAGCCAGAGGACCGAAAAAAGGCACATCGCGCTGAAGCGCATGCGCTCAGCGAAGCCGCCGACCACCAGTGCCGGGGTGATGATCGCGAAGGTCATCTGGAACATCAGGAACACGGTTTCCGGAATGCGGCCGCTGACCGCATCCTTGCCGACACCGGCGAGCGCGCTCTTCTCGAGGCCGCCGATGATCGCGTTGACCGAGCCTCCGTGGGTCGCGAACAGGCTGTAGCCGAACAGCACCCAGACGATCGAGGCCATGCAGGCGATCGTAAAGCACTGCATCAGCACCGACAGCACGTTGCGTTTGCGCACGAGGCCCGAGTAGAACATCGCCAGGCCCGGCAGCGTCATGAAAAGCACCAGCGCCGTCGCGGTCAGCATCCAGGCCGTATCGCCGCGGTCCAGTCCGGCCGCCAGCCCGCTGACCGGAAACAGCAGCAATATCAGGCAGCGCCATCGCGCCGCGCAGGCCCTTGCTTTCATCTCGACTCCCCCGCGTCGGCCGCCGTTGCGCGGCCGCCCCTGCTCAAAGCGCGTGCTCGTCGGTCTCGCCGGTGCGAATCCGGACGGCCTGCTCGACCGCCGTCACGAAAATCTTGCCGTCACCGACCTTGCCGGTGCGCGCCGCATTGGCGATGGCCTCGACTGCGCGCTCGACGATATCGTCCGGGACGGCCGCCTCGATCTTCGCCTTCGGCAGGAAGTCCACGACGTATTCGGCGCCCCGGTACAACTCCGTGTGGCCGCGCTGCCGGCCGAAGCCCTTGACCTCGGTAACCGTCATGCCATTCACGCCGACCTCGGCGAGCGCATTGCGCACGTCGTCCAGGCGGAACGGCTTGATGATGGCGGTGATCATTTTCATGCACGGTTACCCCGCTTTCTTGTTTTGCTCCCTATGCCGGCCGCCTGCCCCTGTCGCTCGCCGGCAGGGCGACATTCTAGCGCGCCGGTTGCTCCCGGCAAGCGCCGTCAGTAGATGCGAAAGCCCCCGTGACGCTGGCGGCTGCGGCGGTCCAGCCACCAGGCTGCAAGGCCCATGCCGAGGAACAGTGCCAGCAGGGCCAGCGCCGCGCTCCAGACCGCCGGAAGGCTGTAGCGCAGCTGCGCCAGGCGTTCGCGATCCTGCTCGGTATCGGCGCGCAACGCCGCCAGTTCTGCGGCGGCCTGCGCTGCCTGCTCCTCGGCAGCGCGGGCGCGCTGCTCCAGCGCCGCCAGCCGCGCAGCCAGCGAATCGCTGCCATCGCGAAAACCGGCCAGTTCCTGCGCAAGCCGGTCGCGCTCGGCTTCGAGGCGCGCCACACGCCGCTTGGCCGGTTCCTCCCTGACGAGGAAAGCGGCCCGGACCCAGCCCTCGCGGCCGTCTTCGAGACGTACCCGGGCATAGGGCCGCCGCCATTCGAGAATTTCGATCGCATCGCCGCTCTCGAGGTTGGCGAACGGCCGATCGCTGGTGTCCTGCAGCGCATGCACGCCGAGCCGCAACTCATCGGTCACGTAGGCCGTCTCGGCGGCGGCCGGGAGCGCCAGCAACAGCAGGACGAGACAGGGGCCGGCGCGCTTCACTGCTCGAAGACCCAGCGCAGCAGTTCGCTATGCGCTTCCTCCGCCGGCCCGCGATGCGCCAGCGGGTGATTCTGGATCGCCACCACCGCGTAGTCGCGGCCGGAGCGGGCGTGCACATAGCCTGCCATTGCGAATACCCCGTTCAGCCGCCCGGTCTTCAGATGCATCTGGCCGGTCGCATCCTCGTCGCGGAACCGGCGCCGCATGGTACCGTCCAGACCGGCCAGCGCAAGCGAGGATTCGAACTCGGCACGAAAGGGGCTGCGCTCGGCCGCCAGCAGCAGGCGGCCGAGGTTCCGCGCCGAGATGCGCGTGTCCCGCGACAGGCCGGCGCCGTTGTCCAGCCTGAGTTCGGGGAAATCCAGGCCGCGCGCCGCCAGCGCCTCCGCGACCGCCGCGCGCGCCTTGTCCAGGTCGCCCGGCGGCCCGAAGCGCTCTGCCCCCATCGTCAGGAAGATCTGGCGCGTCATGACGTTGTTGCTCCACTTGTTGACGCGGCGGATGATCTCGGCCAGCGGCAGCGACGGAAATGCCAGGAACGGCTCGGCGCCGGCCGGTGCCAGGCCGCGGCGCAGACCGCCGCGCAAGCGTCCGCCGCTTTCTTCCCAGAGCCTGCGGATGACACCATAGGCATATTCCGGCGCGGTGAGCACCGCCCGGGAGAGCCGGAACTCGCCACATTCGCTGCCGTAACGGCCGGAGAACGCGACTCGCGGCGGTTGCTGATCGCGGTTGGCCGCGAAGCGGATCCCGTGCTGGAAGCCGCGGCAGCGGCCGTCGACCAGTTGCAGCTGATTGAGGATTTCGAGGTTGGCCGGCGCCGGATCGGCGATCACGCGGACCCGGCCTGCGGCCGGATCGGGCAGGAACAGAAAGCTGATGGCGTTGAAATTGATCAGCAGCGCATCGGGCGGCACGTTGTATACGCGGTAGGGCTGGCCGTCGAAACGGCCGCGCGGCGCATCGGCGGGCACGGCGAAATAACTGTTGTCGATGACCAGGTCGCCGCGGATGTCTCGCAGGCCCCGCTGCCGCAGTTTCCGCAGGAACAGCCACAGGCGCTCGGTCACGAGGTAGGGGTCGCCATAGCCCTTGACCAGCAGGTCACCATCCAGCACCCCGTCCGCGCTCAACTCGCCGAGCAGATAGGCCTCGGTGCGCCAGCGATAGTCCGGGCCCAGTTCTTCCAGCGCCAGGAAGGTCGTCAGCAGCTTGATCGTGGACGCCGGGTTGCGCGGCTCGTCCGCATTGACCGCGAGCAAGGGGCGTTCGGCGCCGGCCGCCTGCACCCAGGCGCTGTAACTGGACAGCGGCAGATCATGGGCGCTGAGCACCCGTTCCACGCGCGCCGGCAGGCCAGCGGCCGCGAGTGCCGGCAGCCAGCCGAGCAGCCATAGCCAGCGCTTCACGCCCGGTCCCCGGCCGCCTGCGCCAGCAGGCGCGATGCCGTGCGCTGCAGGATCCAGACGACCGCCAGGATCAGCGTCAGGCCGGCGACGAGCAGCCACGGCGCCGCCTCGCCCGCATCACCGCCGGCGGCCAGCAAGGCGTCGAGATTCCTGGCCAGCGTGCCAAGATAGACGTATAGCAGCACGGCCGGCAGCATGCCGATCCCGGTGCCGAGCACATAGGCCGGCAAGGATACGCGGCTCAGTGCGAAAGCGTAGTTCAGCAGGTTATACGGGATCGCCATCGAGAGCCGCGTCAACAGCACGACGAGAAAGCCGCGTTCCGCGACGGCGGCATCCAGCGCAGCCAGCCGCGGGCGGTGCTCCAGCCAGCCGCCGATGCGGCGGCGCCCGAGGCGGCGGCCGATCAGCAAGGCTGCGGTCGCGCCGAGCGTCACGGCGAGCGAGACCAGCAGCACGCCATCGATCAGGCCGAACAGAAAGCCGCCGCTCATGACCAGCAGCGAACCCGGCACCATCGCGACCGCGCCGGCCACGAACAGCAGCAGGAACAGGCCTCGGCCCCCGGCCGGGTGGGCCTGAATCCACAGCACGGCGGCGTCGAGCCAGTGCCGCAAGGGCAGCAGCCAGAGCGCGGCGGCCAGGGCCAGGAACAGGCAGCCCGCCAGCAGGCCAGCCGGTCCCAGGCTGCGCAGGCGGCGGATCATCCGCGCGACAGGGGCAGCAGGCCGGCCATCGACCAGCCGCTGCGCCGCCCGAGGATCTCCCAGCCGGCCTCGGTCGCTGCGGCTTGCAATTCCGCATCCGGTCGCACCGCGACGGGCCGTCCGACCCGGGTCAGCAGCGGCAGGTCGTGCCGGGAATCGCCGTAGGCCGCCGCCGACGCCAGTTCGAGGCCCTGCTCGCGGCACCAGTCCTCTGCCAGCCGCAGTTTTTCGTCGCCGAATGGATGCCGCAGCGGCGGCGCCGCGCGGAAGCGCCCGTCGTCCCGGGCGCAGAGGCTGCCGATCGCGGCGTCCGCGCCGACGAGCCGCGCAATCTGGTCGGCGATGAACTGCGGCGTGCCGGACAGCAGCAGGATCCGATCGCCCCGCTCGCGGTGCCAGCGCAAGCGCTGCAGGCAAGGCTCGTACCAGTGCGCCGTCAGCCCGCGCCGGACCCAGGCCGATGCCAGCGCCGCCACCTTCGCGACGCGCAGGCGATACAGGTAGGCCTTGTTTTTCTTGAAGACCTGGCTGCCGTATACCGGCGCCCAGCGCAGCGGAAAACAGGCCGCGGCCAGCACCTGGCGAGGCCCTTGATTGCCGCTGCGCAACAGCTGCAGATAGAAGCGCCGCTCCGTGCTCGCGCCGCTGACCAGCGTGCCGTCGATGTCGAAGATTGCCAGCCGCATGCCGCCTGTGATCCCGCTGCGCCGTCAGGGTTCCCGCTGCTGCGCGCCCGCGTGCAGGATCGCCTCCCGCTGACTGTAGACGAATTCGATCACGACCGGCAGCCCGCGCAGCACGCAGATGCACACGGTCAACAGCGCCAGGCCCTGGCCGATTCCGGCCAGCAGCCAGCCCCAGTCCGACCACAGTGCCGGCGCGATCGCCGGCAGCGGATAGATCAGCAGCAGCCAGCAGAACACCACGGCCTTGATCACCGCGTAGAAGATGCGCATGAACTTGCCGGCAACCAGCCAGCGCGCGACCGGACCGCGCAGCATTTCGAACGGTTTCTGCCCGGTCTGCTGCGCGGTGCTGGCGCGGATCGTGTCGACGATCACGCCGCGGATCACGAAGACCAGCGGGATCCAGACCGGCACGAGGTCCAGATCGGCCAGCACGATCCACATGCTCAGCTCGACGATGCGATCGCCGGCGATGTCGAACATGGCGCCGAACAGGCTGGTTTCGTTGCGCTTGCGGGCGACGTAGCCATCGAGTCCGTCGCTGACGAAGACCAGGATCAGCAGCGGCACGTTCAGCAACTGCCAGATGCTCGGCGGGCGGTAGGCGAGGGCCACGACGGCGATCAGCAACAGCAGGCGGCTCAGGGTGATCAGATTGGCCATGCCGCCAGTATAAAGGCTCGGCGCCCTCAGCCCCGCCGCGCCGGCCGCGCGGCGGGCCGCTCGATGCCCATCGCGCGCATCCGGTCGGACAGCGTGCTCGGCTTGATGCCCAGCAGTTCCGCGGCGCCGCCGCGGCCGGAGATCCGCCAGTTTGCGGCCTGCAGCGCGGCCAGCAGATTGCGCCGTTGCTCGGCCTTCATCTCGGCCTCGGTCAGAAAACCGCGCTGGCCGCGGGCCGGCTCCCCGCCCCCGGTCATTGGCGCCAGGGTCGGCAGGTCGAGTTTCAGCGTGTCGCCGCGGGACAGGATCACGCCGCGTTCGATCACGTTCTTCAGCTCCCGCACGTTGCCCGGCCAGTCGTAGGCGCGCATCGCCTCCACCTGACCCTGGGTCAGCACCGGCACGGGACGGCCGAACTCACGGCAGACCTGTTCGAGGAAATGCACGGCCAGCATGATGACGTCGTCGCCACGCCGGCGCAGCGGCGGCACGTGCACCGGGAAGACGCCGAGCCGGTAGTAGAGGTCTTCGCGAAACTCCCCGGCCTCGACCGCCTTTTCGAGGTCCTTGTTGGTGGCGGCGATGACCCGCACGTCGACGCTCCGCGACTGCTCCTCGCCCACGCGCTCGAATTCCTTTTCCTGCAGCACCCGCAGCAGCTTGCCCTGCAGTGCCAGCGGGATCTCGCCGACTTCGTCGAGGAAGATCGTGCCGCCGTCCGCGAGCTGGAAACGGCCGACCCGGTCGCGATGCGCGCCGGTGAACGCGCCTTTGACGTGGCCGAAGAATTCGCTCTCGAAGAGCTCGTCCGGTATCGAGGCGCAGTTCACCTTCACCAGTGGGCCATCCGCCCGATCGCTGCGCGCGTGGATCGCGTGCGCCACCAGCTCCTTGCCGGTGCCGGTCTCACCGACGATCAGCACGCTGGCCGGCGTCGCCGCCACCGCCTCGATGCGCGCGAGCATGCCTTTCAGCGCCGGCGACTCGCCGACGATGCGGCCGAAGTTCATCGCCACGCTGACTTCCTCGCGCAGATAGTCGCGCTCGCGCTCAAGCTCGTCCTTCAGGCGCGCGATTTCCTCGTAGGCGGCTCGCAAGCGCGCCTCGGCTCGGTTGCGCTCGGTGACGTCCTTGCTGGCCACCCGCAAGGTCAGCTCGCCGGTCCGCGGGTGGCGTTCGGCGCGCGTCGACATCAGCACGTCCAGCACTTCGCCGTCGCGCGTGAGCATCTGCCGGGGCACGTTCTTCATGTCGCCGCCGGCGATCACGTCGGCGACGCTGCGCTGGCTCGCCGAGGCGCGCGAAGCCTCGCTGAGAAAAGCCGCGATCGGCCGCCCAATGACCTCCTCGCGGCTGTAGCCGAGCTTTTCCAGCCAGTAATCGCTGACCGCGGTGATCTCGCCCGCTGCATTGATGCTGTGGAGCATCGCTGGCGTCGATTCGTAGAGATCGCGGTACTGGCGTTCCAGCCGGGCGCGGTCCCCCAGTTCCGTGTACACGCTGATGCACAGGCGCAGGGCGCCGTCCGGGTCGTGCACCGCGCGCGTGGTCGCCAGCAGCGAGACCTCTTCGCCGTTGGCCGTGACAAAGACGACCGGGGCATTGTCCAGGCAACCGGTGCGCCGGAATCGCGGCCGGTGTTCCTCGCGGATCCGCCGCGCGCTCGCCTCGGTCGCCAACTCGTCGGGGCGCCGCCCGAGGAAATGCGCCGGCGGATAGCCGAGGCGCTCCGCGAACGGCCGTGTGACCACGGTGATCCGCCCGTCGGCGTCGGTCAGGTGACCGGGTACCGGAATCTCGTGAAACAGGGCCAGCTCGCAGTCTTCCGTGTCCATGGCCGGCGATTGTAAACGGATTTCCGTTAATCAGCGCAACGGAAATTCGTAAGTCACGGTTTTCCGCGAGGACGGATCGAGCAGAAGTACTTGTAAATCAGATGGATATGATCTGGCACGATTCCTGCTTAGCGGAGCCTGTCGGCGCTTGGATGACGCCGGCACTGGACTGGACAGCAAGTCCGTGATCACGCTGGCGCTTGGCGTCGGCTTCGCATGACGAGGCTGAAGACCAGTATCCGCCCGGCCGGCTGGCGAGCCGGCATCCGGGCAAGCGCGGCCGAGGCCGCGCGCGACGGGCACTGCCACCCGATCCTCCACCCCCCGGCAGTGTCTGGATTCGGCGGCCCGAGCCGCCGGCCGGCGGCAGCCTGCCCCCTTCAGGCTGCCCGGCGACCCTTCGGGGGCTGCATGGTTGTTCAGTCGACGTGCCTTGACTGATTCACCCCCCCAATTTCAGCCATGCAGCCCCTCTTTCTTTTTCCTCGCCTGCCGGAGCGCCGTCAATCCGCCCGCAGCGTCCGGTCCAGAAAGGCCAGGCTGCGCTGCCAGGCATCCTCGGCGGCGGCGGCATCGTAGGCGGTACCGGACGGATTGGCGAAGGCGTGGCGCGCACCCGGGTAGATCTTGAGGTCCACGCGCTTGCCCAAGGAGCGCATCGTACGGCCGAAGGCGTCGACCATCTCCGGCGGAATCAGCGGATCCTTGCCGGCGAAGTTACCCAGCACCGGCATCTCCAACCGCGCCAGCTGCGCCGGGTCGGTGGTGAGCTGCCCGTAGTAGATCACGGTCGCGTCGATCTGGTCCGGCATCAGCAGCGCGGCCTGCAAAGCCCAGCGCCCGCCGAGGCACCAGCCGATCACGCCGATCGGCGCGCCCGCCGTGGCCTCGTCCAGGTAGGCATAGGCCTGCCGGAGGTTCGCAGCCGCGGCGTCCGGATCGGCCTCCAATCTCTGCATCAGGCGCATGGCCGTCTTCGCGTCGCTCGCGACCTCGCCCTGGTAGAGATCGACCGCCAAGGCCACGTAACCCTCGGCCGCGAGCCGTTCCGTCGTCCCCCGGATATTGTCGTTCAGGCCCCACCACTCGTGAATCACGAGCAAGCCGGGCAGCCGCTCGGCGCCGCCGGCGGGCCGCGCCAGGTAACCGCGCAGATCGCCGCCCGGACCCCGGCCGTAGACGACTTCTGCGGCGCTGACCGCCGCGACCGGCGGCGTCGTTGCCGCTGCCGTGGGCTCTGGGAGGTCGGCCGCATGCACCGCGGCCGTGGCGGCGACCAGGTCCGCCGCAGCGGCTGGACGCAGGCAAACGATCAACAGAACCGCGAGATATGTCCCAAGCTGACGAGCAGTCATTGTCTTCTCTCCGTCGTTTCACCGGCGCCACCGGCCACCCGGTTTCGCAGTGCCGCAATGCGGGCCGGCGGCACCTTCCTACAATAGCAGGGTGAACCCGTTCACATTGCTCGCGTAGCGCAGCGCGCATCATGGCTGCCAGCCCGAGCGGAGGAACCGATGCTGACACGATGCCGCGCCGTTCGATCGACCGGCCAGCTGCTGCTGGTCCTGCTCGCGCTGATGCCAGCAACCGGCCTGGCTACGGTCTTCCAGGGCCAGCCGGGCAATTACCTCTCCCTGCTGGCCCAGCTGCAGCCCGGGGACACGCTGCAACTCGCATCCGGCAGCTACGGCGGCGGGCTGCCGCTGCGCGGCCTGTCCGGCAGTCCCGGCGCCCCGATCCGGATCGAAGGCCCGGCCGACGGCAGCGCGATCTTTCCGGCCCGCGCCTGTTGCAACACGATCGAACTCGGCGACAGCGCCTGGCTGGAGATCCGCCGGCTGACACTGGACGGGATGGGCATGGCCGGGCCGTTCGGCGTCAACAGCTCGGCGCCGAGCCACGACATCACGCTGGACTCGCTGTGGATCCACGACTTCGACGGTGACCAGCAAACCGTCGGCATTTCCACCAAGGCCAGCGCCTGGAACTGGACCGTGCGCCATTGCCGGATCGAGCGCGCCGGCACCGGGATGTATTTCGGCGATTCCAACGGCAGTGCGCCCTTCGTGGCCGGCTTGATCGAGCACAACGTGGTCGTCGACACGATCGGCTACAACCTGCAGATCAAGCACCAGAACCCGCGGCCCACCGGCATCGGGCTGCCGGGCGGCCCGAGCCACACGATCATCCGCCACAATGTCTTTTCCAAGGGCGCGAACTCGTCGGCCGGCGGACTGGCGCGGCCGAACGTGCTGGTCGGTCACCTGCCGCTGTCCGGGCCCGGGCAGGACGATCATTACGAGATCTACGGCAATTTCTTCTTTCACAACGCGACCGAGGCCCTGTTCCAGGGCGAGGGCAATCTCGCCATCTACGCCAACCTGTTCGTCAACGACGCAGGGAGCGCCGTCAATATCCAGGCGCATAACGACCGGCCGCGCCAGGTCGAAATCTTCCAGAACACGGTCGTCGCCGCCGGCAGCGGCATCCGCGTCAGTGGTGGCGATCCGGCATTCCGCCAGCGCCTGCGCGCCAACGCCGTGTTCGCGGCGACACCGCTGGCCGGCGGCGAGCAGGCCGGCAACGTCACCGGCGGCGAAGCCAGCGCCGCCAATTTCCTCACCGCGCCGTTCGACCCGCCCGGCAGCCTCGACCTGTATCCGCTGGCCGGGCAGCTGGCCGGCGCGCCGCCGGATCTGTCCGGGCTGTCCGGCTACCGCGACTGGGACCGTGACTTCAACGGCCTGGCCCGGGATGTCGCGATCCGTGGCGCTTACGGTGGCAGCGGCAACAACCCGGGCTGGTTGCCGGTGCTCGACTTCAAGCCGGACGCGGGCGCGCCGCCGCTTCCGGTCGTCAGCCTGTCGGCGAGTCCGGGCAGCGTCACCGCCGGGGGCAGCGTGCAACTGAGCTGGCAAGCCACCGGCGCCAGCAGCTGCACGGCCAGCGGCGGCTGGGCCGGTCCGCGGCCGGCCAGCGGCAGCGAAAGCTCCGCGCCGCTGTCGGCCGATACGCAGTTCACGCTCAGCTGCAGCAACGCCGGCGGTCAGGCCAGCGACAGCGTGCTGGTCACGGTCAGCGCCGGCCCCGCGCCATCCGTCAGCCTGTCCGCCAGTGACCAGCGCGTCGATGCGGGCGCCCGGACGACCCTGAGCTGGAGCAGCCTGAATGCCAGCACTTGCGTGGCCAGTGGCGGCTGGAGCGGACCGCGGCCGTTGGCGGGCAGCGAATTGAGCCCGCCGCTGAATGCCGACACCGGCTTCACGCTGAGCTGCACCGGCAGTGGCGGCACGGCGGGGCAGACCGTCACGGTGCGCGTCAACCGGGCGGAGGCGGCTACGGTGCCGGGTGGCGACAGCGGCGGTGGCGGCGCGACCGGGCCGGCCGCGCTGTGGCTGCTGGGGTGGCTGGCGTGGCGGCGTGCGCCGGCGGGCAAGCCCCCCTGACGCAAGGGCCGATCAACGCAGGCGGACAGCCGTGCCGCTGACGCTGACCATCAGCATGCCGTTGTCCTTGCCCAGCACCTCGTAGTCGAGATCGATGCCGACGACCGCGTTCGCCCCGAGTTCCTGCGCCGCTGCCTCCAGCTCCTGCATCGCAGTCTCGCGGGCGCGGCGCAGTTCCTTTTCGTAGGCGCCGGACCGACCGCCGACGATATCCCGCAGTCCGGCGAACAGGTCGCGGAACAGATTCGCACCCAGGATCGCCTCGCCGGTGACGACACCGAGATAACTCTCGATGCTGCGGCCCTCGATGCCCGGCGTCGTGCTCAACAGCATGTCAGCGGAACCTCTGCTGCAGCGACCGCAGCGCATCGCGGCCCGGGCAGAGCCGCTCGAACGGGAGCTTGTTCAAGGCGGTTTCCGTGGTCTTGTTCAGCTCGTGCATTTCGGGCTTGCTCTCGTCGATGTACAGCAGCCCGGTGACGATCTCCCTGGCGGCCGACAGCTGCTCCAGGTGGGCAATCGCCGCTGCGCGATCGGTCGGGTCGTAATCCGGGTCGACCTTGCGCAGCACGATCTGGCTGCCGTCGTGCAGGGTCACCGGCATCGCGCAGCCCTCGTCGTATTTCGCCCGGATCTCGGCCGCCGGGGGGATGTAGTCCGCATGGATCGCCGGGTGGTAGTGCTCGCGCGTGAAATGGTAGCTCTTGGTCGACCCTTCGTGATCGTTGAAAGTGACGCAGGGCGAAATGACGTCGATCAGCGCAAAGCCGTTGTGCCGGATGCCGGCCTCGAGCAGCGGTACCAGTTGCTGCTTGTCGCCGGAGAAGCTGCGCGCTACGAAGCCGCAGCCCAGTGCAATGGCCATCTGGCAGGGATCGATCGGCGGCTGCAGATTCTCCTCGCCTTTCTTGGCCTTACTGCCCACGTCCGCCGAGGCCGAGAACTGGCCCTTGGTCAGGCCATAGACACCGTTGTTCTCGATGATATACAGCATGTTCACATTGCGGCGTATCGCGTGCGCGAACTGCCCGAGCCCGATCGACAGGCTGTCGCCGTCGCCGGAAACACCGACGTATACGAGCCCGCGGTTCGCGGCATTGGCGCCGGTGGCCACCGACGGCATGCGCCCGTGCACCGAGTTGAAGCCATGCGACTGGCTGAGAAAATACGCCGGGGTCTTCGACGAGCAGCCAATGCCGCTGAGCTTGGCCATCTTGTGCGGCGGCAGGTTCAATTCGAATGCCGCCTGCACGATCGCGCTGGTGACCGAGTCATGGCCGCAGCCGGCGCAGAGCGTCGACATGCCGCCCTCGTAATCGCGGACCGTCAGACCCAATTCGTTGCGGGGCAGGCCGGGATGCGTGACCTTCGGCTTGGCGATATAGCTCATGCCGCCACTCCTTTCTGCAGGTCTTCGTTGATGGCGTCAGTGACGGCCGCGGCATCGATCGGCAGGCCGTTGTAGTGCAGCACCGGGATCAGCCGGTCCTGGTCGCAGCGGGTTTCCAGCAGCAGCAGGCTGCGCAGTTGCGCGTCGCGGTTCTGCTCGACGACATAGATGCGCTCGTGCGCGTCGATGAACTGCTGGACCTCGTCGGTGAAGGGGAAGGCCCGCACGCGCAGGTAATTGGTGCCAACACCGGCGTCGCGCAGGCGGGCACGCGCCTCCTGCACCGCGTCGTTGCAACTGCCCAGCGAGATGATGCCACTGCGGTATTTCTCACTGTATTCGACGATCGGCTCCGGGACGTAACGCTTGGCCGTCTCCCACTTGCGGCGCAGCCGGTCGACGACTTCCTGATACTCACGCGCATCCTCGGTGTAGGCGCCATACATGTTGTGCCCGGAGCCGCGGGTGAAATAGGCGCCGCGCGGGTGCTCGCCAGGGAAGGTCCGATACGGGATAGCATCGGCATCCACGTCCAGATAACGATGGAAACTGGCCATCTTCTCCAGTGCCGCCGCGTCCAGCACCTTGCCCCGGTCCGGCTGGTAGGCATCGTCCCAGTCGAGTTCGCGGCACATCCAGTCGTTCATGCCGATATCCAGGTCGGTCAGCATGATCACCGGCGTCTGCATGCGCTCGGCCAGATCGAAGGCCTGCACGGCCATATAGAAGCATTCCTCCGGATTGGCCGGGAACAGCAGGATATGGCGGGTATCGCCATGCGAAGCGTAGGCGCAGGCCATGATGTCGGCCTGCTGGGTGCGCGTCGGCATGCCGGTGGACGGCCCGCAACGCTGCACGTCGATGACCACGGCGGGAATCTCGGTGAAATAGCCGTAGCCAAGGAACTCGCTCATCAGCGAAATGCCGGGGCCGCTGGTCGGCGTGAAGGCGCGCGCGCCGTTCCAGTTGGCGCCGAGCACCATGCCGATCGCGGCCAGTTCGTCCTCGGCCTGCAGGATCACGAAATTGCGCTCGTCGCTATCGGGGTCACGCCGGTATTTCTCGGCGAAACTCTTGAAGGCATCCATGACCGAGGTCGACGGCGTGATCGGATACCAGGCACCGACGGTGGCTCCGGCATACAGGCAGCCGAGCGCTGTCGCGGTATTGCCGTCGATCATGATGTGACCGGCGGTCGCATCCATCGGCCGCGCGCGGAACGGCAGCGGGCACTGGAAATGTTCGCGAGCGTAGTTGTAGCCGAGGTCGATGGCCGTTAGATTCGCATCGATCAGGTGCTGCTTGGACGCGAAGGTCCGCTGCAGCGCCTCGCGGATGACCTCCATGTCCAGGTCCAGCAATGCGGCCACCGCGCCGACATAGGCGACGTTTTTCATCAACACGCGCGCGCGCGCCGTGTCGAAATGCTCGTTGCACATGCGCGCCAGCGGAATCCCCAGAATGTGGACATCGTCGCGCTTCAGCTGCCGGTGGCGGGGCCAGGTGGAGTCGTAGATCAGGTAACCGCCGGGCGCCAGTTCGTGCAGGTCTTTCTGGTAGGTCTCCGCATTCATCGCGATCATCAGGTCGACCCGCCCCGAGCGCCCGAGGTGGCCATCGCCGCTGACGCGGATCTCGTACCAGGTCGGCAGTCCCTGGATGTTCGATGGAAAATAGTTCTTGCCGACGACCGGGATGCCCATGCGGAAAAACACCTTCATCAACAGCGCATTGGCGCTGGCCGAGCCGGTGCCGTTCACGTTGGCGATCTTGATCGTGAAATCGTTGTCTTTCGGTCCCGTACTCATGACAGGGCTGCGCTCTCGCTGGTGACTGGGCGGAATGCCGGGGATATTCGGTGCTGGGGTCTATCCGTCCTGGAAGGCTGGAATCCGGAATGGCTCCTCAGGTGCCGTACTTGCGGACCTTGTCCGGCGCGACCGGCGCGATCTCGTCCTCGACATGCGGATGATAGAGGGTGAACTCCTGCATGTCCCAGGCGCCGGTCGGGCAGCGTTCGGCACACAGGCCGCAGTGCACGCACAGGTCCTCGTCCTTGACCATGACTCGGCCGGTCTGCGGCAACTCGGCCGACACGTACAGCGGCTGCTCGAGGTTCTGCGCCGGCGCGCTCAGCCGCCCCCGCAGTTCCTCTTCCGGTCCGTTCGCCGTGATCGTCAGGCAATCCACCGGGCAGACATCGATGCAGGCATCGCACTCGATGCAGAGCTTGGCCGTGAAGACGGTCTGGATGTCGCAATTCAGGCAGCGTTCGACTTCGACCGCTGCCTGCTCGGCACTGAAGCCCAGCTCGACTTCGATGTCCAGGCGGCGGAAGCGCTCCGCAAGGCCGACATGCGGCACCAGCATCCGCTCGGCCTGCTCGTAGTCGTTCGAGTAGCTCCACTCGTGGATGCCCATCTTGGTGCTGGTCAGATGCATGCCGTCAGGCAGGCGGTCGGCGACATTCTCGCCGTGACAGTGCTTGTGGATCGAGATCGCCGCCTGGTGCGCGTGCTCGACCGCCCAGATGATGTTCTCCGGCCCGAAGGCCGCGTCACCACCGAAGAACACGCCCTTGCGCGTGGATTCATAGGTCCGCCGGTCGACCACCGGCACGTCCCACTTGTCGAACTCGATGCCGATGTCGCGCTCGATCCACGGGAAGGCGTTCTCCTGACCGATCGCCAGCACGACATCGTCGCAGGGCAGAAATTCCTCGCCCACGACGCGGCTGTCGGTGATCCGGCCGCGCTCGTCGAGGTCGTATTCCATCAGGTCGAATTTCATGCCGACCAGCTTGCCGTCCTCGACGACGAACTCCTTCGGGGAATGATTGACGACGATCTCGACATGCTCTTCCTCGGCGTCTTCCAGCTCCCACTCCGAGGCCTTGAAGAAACCCCGCGGCTTGCGCGCCATCACCTTCACGTCCTTGGCGCCCAGCCGCAACGAGGTCCGGCAGCAGTCCATCGCCGTGTTGCCGACGCCGATGATCAGTACCCGCTCGCCGATCTTGTCGATGTGCCCGAAGGCGACGGACTCCAGCCACTCGATGCCGATGTGGACGTGCTCCGGATCATCGTAGCGCCCCGGAATCTCGAGATTCTTGCCTTTCGGAGCGCCGGTGCCGACGAAAACGGCGTCGTAGTCCTCTTCCAGCAGGGCCTTCATGCTGGTGATCGGCGTGTTCAGGCGCAGATCTACGCCCATGTCGAGGATCATGTTGATCTCTTCGTCCAGCACTTCGACCGGCAGGCGGAACGCCGGGATGTTGGAGCGCATCAGCCCGCCCGGCTTGTCCAGCGCCTCGAACATCACGCATTCGTAGCCCAGCGGCATCAGGTCGTTGGCCACCGCCAGCGACGCGCAGCCGGCGCCGACCAGCGCCACGCGCTTGCCATTCTTCTGCTGCGGAATCTTCGGCAGGCGGTCGCGCACGTCCTCGCGGTTGTCCGCGGCCACGCGCTTCAGGCGGCAGATCGCGACCGGCTTCTCGTCGACGCGGCCGCGCCGGCAGGCCGGCTCGCAGGGCCGGTCGCAGACCCGCCCGAGGATGCCGGGAAACACGTTGGACTTGCGGTTCAGCATGTAGGCGTCGGTGAAGCGGCCTTGGGCGATCAGGCGGATGTAGCCGGGGACATCGGTGTGCGCCGGGCAGGCCCACTGGCAGTCCACGACCCTGTGGAAATAATCCGGATTCGAGATATCCGTCGGCTTCATTGGCGCAGCGACTCCGCGGCAGGCAACCGGCCCGCCAGGCCACGAAACAAGGGCGAATTATACATAGCCGCGAGCCCGCAATGCGTGACGGTTGACACGCCCCAGGCCGGGGATGGAAGAATCGCGCCTCCCCCACCGCAGACCGGCGCGGCCGGCAGGATGGCAGCATGAACGAGCAGCAGCCCGCGCCGCAGCGCTACAGCGCACTGGCCCTCCAGATAGCGACCCACTGCGTCAACAGCTGCCCGGACCGCGCCAGCGCCCGCGCCAGAATGAGCGAGAGCCTCGGGCGCCTGCGCCGGGCGATCGCCGGCAGCAAGGCCTTCATCCGCCAGTACAGCGGCGAGGACGCGGCGCTGGTTCTGCTGCCGGAATACTTCCTGACCGGTTTCCCGATGGGCGAGTCGGTGGCCGAGTGGCGCGACAAGGCGGCCCTGGAGATCGATGGCCCGGAATATGCGGCCCTGGCCGCGATCGCCAGCGACCTGGGCATCTACCTGGCGGGCAACGCCTACGAAATCGACCCGAACTTCCCGAGCCTGTACTTCCAGGCCTGCTTCCTGTTCGGTCCGGACGGCGACTGCCTGCTGCGCTATCGCCGGCTGATCTCGCTCAGCGCCCCGACCCCGTACGACGTCTGGGATCGATACCTGGACCTGTACGGGCTGGATGGCGTCTTCCCGGTCGCGGACACGCCGCTGGGCCGCATCGCGGCGATCGCGTCCGAGGAGATCCTGTATCCGGAGATCGCGCGCTGCCACGCGATGCGCGGTGCCGAACTGTTCATTCACCCGACCAGCGAAGCCGGCACGCCGCAGGACTCGATCAAGGAGATCGCGCGCCGCGCCCGGGCCATCGAGAACCTGGCTTACGTGGTCTCGGCCAACTCCGCGGCGCTGCTGGACAACCCGGTGCCGGCGGAATCGACCACCGGCATGTCCAAGGTCGTCGACTACCACGGCCAGGTGCTGGCCGAAGCCATGCCCGGCGGTGAGTCCATGGTGGCCAATGCGACCATCGACATCGCCGCATTGCGCGCAGCCCGCCGCCGGACCGGCCTGATCAACATGCTGTCGCGCCAGCCCTTCCAGGCCTATGCCGAGAGCTACCTCGCCAGCCGCTTCCGCGAGCCGAACGGCCTGCTGCGCAATGACGAAGTGATCGAACCGCGGCGCGGGGACTTCGAGCAGCGCCAGCGCGCCGACATCGAAAAGCTGGCCAGGGCCGGCCTGATCTGACGCGCAGGCGCGTCGGCGGTATTCAGCGAGTGAGCGAGCGGAAGGCCGCGAGCGCGCGTTCGCGCGAGGCCTTCAGCTCGACCATCGGCTCGGGATAATCGAGACCCTCACGCAGCGCCGCCGGCGCCTCCCAGGGCGCGTGCAGATAGCGCGTATCCAGCGCCGCCAGTTCCGGCAGGAAGCGGCGCAGGTAGCTGCCATGCGGGTCGAACTTCCGGCCCTGCGTCACCGGGTTGAAGATGCGGAAATACGGTGCCGCATCGGCGCCGCAACCGGCAACCCATTGCCAACTCGCGCTGTTGTTGGCCAGGTCCGCATCGACCAGCGTGTCCCAGAACCATGCGGCGCCCTGGCGCCAGTCGATCAGTAGATTCTTGACCAGGAACGAGGCGACGATCATCCGCACGCGATTGTGCATATAACCGGTCTGCCAGAGTTCGCGCATGCCGGCATCGACCATCGGGTAACCGGTCTGCCCGCGGCACCAGCGTGCCAACAGATCCGGCTCCTGCTGCCAGGGAAAGCGGTCGAATTTCTTCTGCAGGTTCTCCGCCGGCAGCTCCGGCCAGTGCCAGAGCAGGTAATAGGAGAATTCGCGCCAGCCGAGCTCGCTCATGAAGCGATCCACGTCCGCGCTGATGCGGGCGTCATTGGCCAGCGGCAGCACCGAGTACCAGACCTTGTTCGGCGAGATTTCGCCGAAGTGCAGGTGCGGTGACAGCCGCGATACCTGCTCGCGGTCCGGCCGATCGCGACCATCGCGATAGCCGGACAGGCCATGTTCGAGGAACTCGGCCAGGCGTTGCCCAGCCGCCCGTTCACCGACCTGCCAGGCGCGCTCTATGCCACGATACCAGGCCACCCGCGGCAGCAGCGCCAGTCCGTCGACACCGGTACCACCATCCCAGTCGAAGATCGAGAAGCTGCCGGGCGCCGCCAGCGGGGTTCGCGGCGCTGGCGCAGCCGTGAGGCAACCCTTGCGGTAGAAGGGCGTGAACACGCGGTACGGGCTGCCGTCCGCCTTGGCGACCTGCTCCGGATCGAACAGCGTACTGCCCACACTGGCCCGCCAGTCGATCCCGTCCCGCCCTAGCGCGGCGGCCACCTCGCGGTCGCGCTCCCGGCGCCAGGGCTCGACACAGCGGTTGACATGAACCGCCGTGGCTCCGCTGGCGCGTGCCAGCTCCGGCACCAGTCGATTGGCCGCTCCGCGCAGGCAGCACAGACGACCGTCGAGCGATTCGTTCAGCGCCGCCAGGCTGTGATGCAGCCACCAGCGACTGGCGCCGCCCATCGCAGCAGGACCGGCATTCTCGTCGTCCAGGACATAGACGGGCAGCACCGGTTGGCCGCTGGCAACGGCCGCCGTCAGCGCCGGATTGTCGGCGAGTCGCAGGTCCTGGCGGAACCAAACGATAACCGGGGCTGCGGACGAAGCGGGCATCTCGGAGAAGGATTCGCGGCCGCGACCCTTTCGGAGTCAGCCGTCCTGCAATTGATCACAGCGGCGGGCCACCGCCCGGTTCGCTTAGCGGGCGGCGTTGCAGGCCAGGCGCTGGCCCGGAACGGCACCGGTCAACTGCCCGTCCTGCCAGGCAATCACGCCGTTGACCCAGGTCGTCGCGATGCGCGAGCGAAACTCGAGGCCGTCGAAGGGCGTCCACCCGCAACGCGCCAGCTCCCCCGCATCACTGGCCGGTTCGCCCTGCTGCATGTCGACCAGCACGAGGTCGGCCCAGTAACCCTCGCGCAGATAGCCACGATCGCGGATGCCGAACAGTTCGGCGACCTGGTGGCTCATGCGCTCGACCACGAGCTCCAGCGACAGGCGGCCGTCGTGGACGTGCTCCAGCACGCATTGCAGAGCGTGTTGCACCAGCGGCAGCCCCGCCGGGGCCTCGAAGTAATTGCCGGCCTTTTCGGCCAGCGTGTGCGGCGCGTGGTCGGTCGCGATCACGTCGATACGGCCGTCGCGCACCGCTTCCAGCAAGGCTTCCCGATCGGCCGCCGTCTTGATCGCCGGGTTGCACTTGATGCGCGTGCCGAGGCGCGCATAGTCGCTGGCGTCGAAGTACAGGTGATGCACGCAGACTTCGGCCGTGATCCGCTTGCCGGTAACGGGGCCCGGCGTGAACAGTTCCATCTCGCGGGCAGTCGTCAGGTGCAGCACGTGCAGCCGGGTGTCGTGCCGCCGCGCGAGTTCCACGGCCAGCGATGAAGACTTGTAGCAGGCCTCGGCCGAGCGGATCCTCGGGTGCTCGCTCAGCGGGACGTCGTCGCCATAGCGTTCGCGGGCCGCCGCCTCGTTGGCGCGGATCGTCGGCGAATCTTCGCAATGCGTCACCAGCAGCACCGGCGCATCGGAGAACAGGCGCTCCAGCACCTCCGGGTCGTCCACCAGCATATTGCCGGTCGAGGCGCCCATGAAGCACTTGATGCCGCAGCACTCGGCCGGCGTGACCGCGCGCAGCTCATCGAGATTGTCGTTCGTCGCACCCAGATAGAAGGCGTAGTTCGCGCGGGCCCGGCCGCGGGCCAGCGCGTACTTGGCCGCGAGCGCCTCGCGGTCGGTCGTGGGCGGCCGGACATTCGGCATGTCCATGAAACTGGTGATGCCGCCGGCCACGGCCGCGGCCGATTCGCTGGCGATGTCGCCCTTGTGCGTCAGGCCCGGCTCACGGAAATGCACCTGATCGTCGATGCAGCCGGGCAACAGGTAGCGGCCATTCGCATCCAGCACCGGCTCGCCGGACCGCGGGGTCAGACCGCCGCCGATTTCGTCGATGCGCCCGCCACCGATGCGCAGGTCGGCGTCGAAGATCCGGCCTTCGTTGACGAGTCGCGCATTGGTGATCAGCAGGCCGTCGTTCGCCATCTCGCTCCGCCGCTGGGGGCCAGTGCCCGCGGGCAGTATACTGGATCGCCCGAGCGGCCCCGCGGCCATTTTCAACGGATCTGGAGTCTCTGATGTTGCGTCGCCTTGCCTTGCTGCCCATTTTTCTGCTGCCTGTCCTGGCAACCGCCGCCGTCGACATTCCCTTCGAAGCCCGCACGCTGGAGAACGGCCTGCGCGTGATCGTGCACGAGGACCACAAGGCGCCGATCGTCGCCGTCAACGTCTGGTATCACGTCGGCTCCAAGAACGAGTCGCGCGGCCGCACCGGTTTCGCGCACCTGTTCGAGCACCTGATGTTTCAGGGCACGGAGCACCTGGATGCCGAACTGTTGCCCTTTCTGCAAGAACTGGGCGCGACCGACCTGAACGCCACGACCTGGTTCGATCGCACCAACTATTTCGCCACCGTTCCGCGCAATGCCCTGGATACCGTGTTGTGGCTGGAGTCGGATCGCATGGGGCATTTCATCGGCGCGATCACGCAGGACAAGCTCGACGAGCAGCGCGGCGTCGTCCAGAACGAAAAACGGCAGGGCGATAACCAGCCCTACGGCAAGGTCTTCCAGCTGATGCTGCCGCAGCTGTTTCCCGAGGAACACCCCTATTCCTGGGAGACCATCGGCTCGATGGAGGACCTCGACGCGGCCACGCTGGACGACGTCCGCCAGTGGTTCGAGACCTGGTACGGGCCGAACAACGCGGTGCTGGTGATCGCCGGCGATGTCGATACCGAGGACGCATTCGCCAGGGTCGAACGCTACTTCGCCGAGATCCCGCCCGGACCGCCCTTGAGCCGGCCGCAGCAATGGATCCCGCGGCACGCGGCCGAACGCCGCATGACCATGCAGGACCGCGTGCCGCAGGCGAGGCTGTACATGGCCTGGACCGGACCCGCCTGGGGCAGCCGCGATGCGCAGCTACTGGCGCTGGCGGCCCAGATCATCGGCGGCGGCAAGAATTCCCGGCTCTACGAGCGGCTGGTCTACCGCGAGCAGATCGCCACCGACGCCTCGCTGGCGACCATGCCGCTGGAAATCGCCGGCATCAGCTATCTGACGGTGTCGGCACCGCCCGGCGACCCCGACCTGGCGCCGCTGGAGCGGGCCGCCCGCGAGGAACTGGCCCGCTTCATCGCCGACGGACCGACACGGCGCGAGCTCGACCGTGTCCGTACCGAATACCGCGCGGCCTTCCTGCGCGGCATCGAGAAGGTCGGGGGCTACGGCGGCAAGTCCGGCATTCTGGCCCGCGGCGCCGTCTACGCCGGCGATCCGGCCGCCTACCGGCGGCAGCTGGCCGATATCGACTCGGCCACGCCCGAGGATCTGCGCGAAGCTGCGGCCCGCTGGCTCGACCAGGGCGCCCTGGTCCTCGAAGTCCAGCCATACCCGGCGCTGCAGGCCGGCGAGCCGGCCGTCGACCGCGACGCCGGCCCGCCGCAGCCGGAACCGTTGCCGGACGTCGGCTTTCCCGAATTCAGCCGCGAGCGGCTGAGCAACGGCATGGAAGTCATCATCGCCGAGCGCCATGAGCTGCCGCTGGTCGAAATCTCCCTGATCGTCGATTCGGGCTTCGCCGCCGACCAGTACGCGCGCCCCGGCACCTCGTCGCTGGTCATGGCCATGCTGGACGAGGGCACCGGCAAGCGCAGCGCGCTCGAGATCAGCGAGGAACTGGCAATGCTCGGCGCCGAGCTGGATGCCCGCGCACGGCTCGACGATGCCACGGTGTCGATGAGCGCCTTGGCCGAGCGGCTGGACGAGTCGCTGGACGTCTTTGCCGATGTCGTGCGCAATCCGGCCTTTCCGGCCGAGGAACTGGAACGCCAGCGACGCATCGCGCTCGCCCGGATACAGCAGGAAAAGAACCAGCCGGTCTCGATGGCCCTGCGCGTGCTGCCGCGCCTGCTCTACGGCGAGGGCCACCCCTACGCGCAGCCGCTGACAGGCTCCGGCACCGAGGCCGATGTGCTCGCGATCGGCCGTGACGACCTTAAGGCCTTCCACCGGACCTGGCTGCGGCCGAACCGGGCCAGCCTCGTGGTCGTCGGCGATGTGGACCGGCAGCATTTGCTGGCGCAGCTGGAGAAGCTGTTCGGCGACTGGACACCGGGCGAGTCCCCGGCGAAACGGCTCGACGTCGCACCGCCGCCGCGAGAGCGATGGCTCTATCTCGTCGACCGGCCGGGCGCCGACCAGTCGGTGATCTTCGTCGGCCAGTTGCTGCCGCCGAAGGACAACCCGGACGAGATCCAGATCATCGCGCTGAACGACGTCTTCGGCGGACTGTCCAGCGGCCGGATCAACATGAACCTGCGCGAGGACAAGCACTGGTCCTACGGCGCCTACAGCCTGGTCGTCGATGCCCGCGGCCAGCGGCCCTGGCTGGCCTACGCGCAGGTGCAGACCGATCGGACGCGGGAGGCGATCGCCGAATTGCAGAAGGAATACCGGGATATCGCCGGGCAACGTCCGATCTCGGCCGCCGAGCTCGACACGGTGATCCGCAGCAACACCCTGTCGCTTCCCGGGCGCTGGGAAGCGGCCCGCAGCGTGCTGGACTCAATCGGCGAGATCGTCCGCTTCCGCCTGCCGGACGATTACTGGGACCGCTACGACGACCAGCTGCGCGCGCTGGACCTGGAATCCGTCAACGCCGCCGCCCACCGGCTGGTGCAGCCAGGGCAGCTCGTCTGGGTCGTGGTCGGCGACCGCGCCGTCATCGAACCGACGCTCGGCGATCTCGGCTTCAGCGGGATCCGCCAGATCGATGCCGACGGCAAACCGCTTGCGGCGCCCGCAGCCGCTGGCGACGACGGGTGAAAGCCGGCGCCCCGGCGGGCCTGTTTCCAGGCTGGTATATCGCCGCGAGCTGCTTCGCGATCTATTTCTTCACCAATGGCATGACCCTGTTCGTGCCGCAGAACCTGTTTCCGCGTTTCATCGAGACGTTCGGCGCGACCGCGGGCGAAGTCAGCGTGACCACGAGCCTGTCGCTGGGCCTGGCTGCGCTGCTCGCGCCGGCAGTCGGCGCGATAGTCGACCGTATCGGCGTGCTGCGCGCGATCCGCGGCGGCCTGCTGATCATGGCGGCCTGCTTCACGCGCTACCCGTTCGCCGGCTCGCTGACCGAACTCTACTGGCTGCACGGGCTGCTGGCGCTGGGCTTCGTGCTGTCCGGCCTGCTGGTCAACGTGATCCTGCTGTCCAACTGGTTCCGGCGCCTGCGGGGCACCGTCATCGGCCTGCTGGCCTCGGCGTCCAGCCTGGCCGGCGCCGTGCTGCCGCTGGCCATCGCGCCACTGGTCACCAGCGAGGACTGGGGCTGGCGCTGGGGCATGGGCGCGCTGGCCGCCGGTTTCTGGGTCTGCGCCGTGTTGCCCGGTTTCCTGGTGCTGCGGGAATCACCGGCGGAGCTGGGACTGGCTCCCGATGGCGACTCCGCCGGGCCGGCGGACATCGTCGACCGGTCCGGGCGCGACGGCGTCAGCCTGCGGCGGGCCCTGCGCAGCCGCGCGCTGTGGTGCCTGGCCGTTGGCTCGGCCTGCCTGTGGTATTCGATCCAGTCGCTGAACAGCCAGGTCACGATCTTCCTGGAGCAGGAAGCCGGCTTCGCCGCGGCGCGCGCGACGCTGGTCTTCGCCACGATCTTCTGGTGCAGCTTCGCCGGCAAATTCCTGTTCGGCGCCGCCAGCGACCGCCTGCCCAAGCGCCGGGTCATGCTGTTGAGCAGCCTGCTGCTGCTGGCCGGCTGCCTGCTGCTGTTCGAAACCGGCGGCGGCCGCCCGGCGCTGACGACCGCCAGCCAGCGGATCTGGGCCTTCGCCGTGATCTTCGGCCTCGGCTTCGGCGGCAGCTTCACGATGATCCAGCTGGTCGCCGTCGAGACCTTCGGGCAGCGCGCGCTGGGCAAGATCCTCGGCCTGGTGACCCTGATCGATGCACTGGGCGCGGCCGCCGGCACCGTGATCAGCGGCCAGTTGCGCAGCCTCAGCGGCAGTTACCTGCTGCCCTTCGGCCTGGTCGCGCTGATGGCGACGGTCGCGGTGCTCAATGTGCTGCTGATCCGGCCGGTCACCGTGCCGGCCGGCCGCCAGTGAACCGCTTGCTTGCACGGCTGTGGCGGTTGTGCAAAATACCGCCACCCGCTTGGGGTACCCGGCGCCGCATTTCCCGCCGCTTCGAGCCGAGGTGCGAGCATGATCAAGGCTGAAGGCCTCAGCAAGCGATACGGTCCGCTGACTGCCGTCGATGGCATCTCCTTCAAGGTCGAGCCTGGCGAGGTGCTCGGCTTTCTCGGGCCCAATGGCGCCGGCAAGACCACGACCATGCGCATGTTCGCCGGCTTCGTCCCACCGAGTGCCGGCTATGCCGAAATCTGCGGTTTCCGGGTCGACCAGCATCCGATCGAGGCCAAGACCCGCCTCGGCTACCTCCCGGAAGGCGCCCCGGTCTACGGCGAGATGACACCCTGGGAATTCCTCGACTTCTGCGCCGCGGTCCGCGGGTTCAGCGGGAGCGAGCGGCAGGAACGCGTGGGCGCGGCCGTGGAGCGCCTGAATCTCGAGAGCGTCCGCGACCGGCGCATCGAAACCTTGTCCAAGGGCTTCAAGCGCCGCGTCGGCCTCGCGCAGGCAATACTCCACGATCCGCCCGTGTTGATCCTCGACGAGCCGACGGACGGCCTCGACCCCAACCAGAAGCACGAAGTGCGGGAACTGATCGCCGCCATGTCGGCCAACAAGATCATCGTGATTTCCACGCACATCCTGGAAGAGGTGGATGCCGTCTGCAACCGGGCGATCATCATCGCCGCCGGACGCATCGTCGCCGATGAGACGCCGGAAAAACTGATCCAGCGCTCGCGTTATCACAACGCCGTGACGATCCGCTTCCGCGATCTCGACGACCTGAACGCCGCGGCCGAGGCGCTGCGGGCGCTGTCGGCCGTCGCCGAAGTCGAGATCGACCGGCAGGGGCGGCGCCTGACCGCCTTGCCACGCGACCAGGCGCTGATCCTGAGCTCGGTCGACGAGCTGGTGAACGCGCGCGGCTGGGACATCGAGCAGCTGCAGCTCGAATCCGGCCGGCTGGATGAGGTCTTTCGGCGCATCACCACCGGGGAGGCGCTCTGAGGATGCACAAGATCGCTGTCATCGCCGGTCGCGAATTGCGCGCCTATTTCGCCACGCCGGTGGCCTATGTGTTCATCGCGATCTTCCTGGCCCTGTCCGGCGTATTCACGTTCTATATCGGCGGCTTCTACGAGCGCGGCCAGGCGGATCTGCAGCCGTTCTTCAGCTTCCATCCCTGGCTGTACCTGTTCCTGGTCCCGGCGATCTCCATGCGCCTGTGGGCCGAGGAGCGCAAGTCCGGCAGCATCGAGCTGCTGATGACGCTGCCGGTGACGCTGTGGGAAGCTGTGGCGGGCAAGTTCCTCGCCGCCTGGCTGTTCACCGCCGTCGCCGTGCTGCTGACCTTCCCGCTGTGGATCACCGTCAATTATCTCGGCGACCCGGACAACGGCGTGATCGTTGCGGCCTATCTCGGCAGCCTGCTGATGGCCGGCGCCTTCCTCGCGATCGGCTCCTGTATCTCGGCGGCGAACCGCAACCAGGTGGTCGCCTTCATCGTCACGGTGCTGATCTGCTTCCTGTTCCTGCTCAGCGGCTTCCCGCTGGTGCTGGACTGGTTCCGCGGGCTGCCGCAGGGCTTCATCGACACGATCGCCGGTCTGAGTTTTCTCACGCATTTCACGGCGATCAGCAAGGGCGTGATCGACCTGCGCGACGTCGTGTTCTTCCTGCTGGTGATCGGCAGCTGGCTGTACGCCACGACGATCGTCCTCGACATGAAAAAGGCCGAGTAAGCTCATGGAAGCGCGCAAGACCACCGGGCGACTCTCGCTGCTGCTGCTGGCCGCGGTTTTCCTGGTCGCGGCGACGGTCGCCAACCTCGGACTGCGGGGCCTGCGGATCGACCTCACCGAGAACCGCCTGTACACGCTGTCGGAAGGCACGTATGCGGTGCTCGACGAGATCGACGAGCCGATCAACCTCTATTTCTTCTACTCCGACAAGGCCACCAGTGGCATTCCGGCGTTGCGCAGCTACGCCGAGCGCGTGCGCGAGATGTTGCAGGAGTTCGCACAGCACGCGGACGGCAAGCTGATCGTCACCGAGATCGACCCGCTGCCGTTTTCGGAGGAGGAAGACCGCGCCGCAGCCTTCGGCCTGCAGCCCATTTCCATCGCCGGGGCTTCCGACCCGATCTACTTCGGCATCGCCGGCACGAACAGCGTCGGCGACGAACAGGTGATCCCGCTGCTGGACCCGTCGAAGGAAACCTTCCTCGAGTACGATCTGGCCAAGTTGGTGTACGCGCTGGCGCATCCGGACCGCCCGGTCATCGGGCTGCTGAGCGGCGTGCAGATGACCGCGGGATTCGACCCGCAGACCGGGCAGATGAGCGAGCCCTGGATCATCACGACGCAGATACAGCAACTGTTCGAGCTGCGCAGCCTGCCGACCGATCTGGAGACCGTCGATGAAGACATCGACGTGCTGATGATCGTGCATCCGAAGAACCTCGGCGAACAGACGCTGTACGCGATCGACCAGTTCATCATGCGCGGCGGCCGCGCGCTGATCTTCGTCGATCCCTATTCCGAGGCCGACCGGGCCGCACCGCCGGTGCCCGGCATGCCGGCCGGCGGCGGCAGCTCGGATCTGAACCGGATCCTCGGGGCCTGGGGCATCGAGGTCGACCCGGCCACCGTCATCGGCGATGACCGCTATGCGTTGACGGTCACGGGACTGGGCAACCGTCCGGTGCGCTACCTGCCGCTGTTCGGCGTCGACCGATCCGGCCTGGACGCCGAGGACGTCATCACCTCGGGCCTGCGCAGTATCAACTTCGGTTTCCCCGGCTACATCGACGTCGCCGACGACGCCGTTGCCACGGTGACACCGCTGGTGCGCAGCAGCGACCTGGCGGGGCCGATTCCGGCCGGCTCGCTGGCCTTCCTGCAGGATCCCGACGCCCTGCGCGACGGCTTCTCGCCGACCGGGGAGCGCTACCTGCTCGCGGCGCGGATCCAGGGCGAATTGCCCAGCGCCTTCCCCGACGGGCCGCCGCCGCGGCCGGACAGCGAAGCCGCGGCCCCGCCCGCCGGCCACCTGGCCAAATCGCAGGGCGCCGTGAACCTGGTGCTGGTCGCCGACACCGACCTGCTGACCGACCGGCTCTGGGCCAGGGTGCAGCCATTCTTCGGCCAGCGGCTGACCACGGCCTTCGCTGGCAACGCCGATTTCGTGATCAACGCGCTGGACAACCTCAGCGGCAGCAGTGAATTGATCAGCATCCGCGGCCGCGCGACTTACAGCCGGCCCTTCGTCCGGGTCGAAGAACTGAGGCGCGAAGCCGAGGCGCGATTCCGCGAGACCGAGCAGCAATTGCAGCAGCGCCTGCAGGAACTGGAGACGCGCCTGACCGAACTGCAGGCCTCGCGCGAGGACGGCGGCTCGATGCTGCTGTCGCCCGAGCAACGGGCCGAGCTGGAACGCTTCCAGGCAGAACGCCTGCGCGTGCGCAAGCAACTGCGCCAGGTCCGGCGAGAGCTCGACCAGAGCATCGAGTCGCTCGGCACCTGGCTAAAGATCATCAACATCGGGCTGATGCCGTTGCTGACCGCGCTGCTCGGCATCGCCGTACTGGCCCTGCGCCGCCGCCACCAGGTGATGCGCCGATGAACAACCGCCGGATCCTCGTGCTGCTGCTCCTGCTCGCCGCCCTTGCCGTGACCGGCTGGTGGCTGGCGCGCGAACAGAAACCGGCGGCCGGCGGCCAGGGCGAGCTGTTCCTGCCCGGGCTGGCCGACGCGCTCAACGGGCTGGAAACCGTCGTCATCAAGCGGGCAGGCGGGCGCGTCGTCGCGACGCTGCGCCACGGCGCCGACGGCTGGACCGTGGCCGAAGCCAACGGCTACCCGGCCGACATCGGCCGCTTGCGGCGCCTGCTGCTGGCGCTCGCCCAGGCCCGCGTGGTCGAGGCCAAGACGGCCCGCCCGGAGCGTCACGATCGGCTCGGCGTCGAAGACATCAGCCGCGAAGACGCCAGCGGTATCCAGCTGGACCTGATCAGTCCGGCCTACTCGGCCAGTGTCATCATCGGCAAGACCGGTGTCGCCGGGGGCAGCATGGCCTACCTGCGGCGGGCCGGCGAGGACCAGGCCTTCCTGGTCGACGCGCGCCTGGATCCAGGCCGCGAACTGCGCGACTGGCTGGACCGCCGCGTGCTGGACATCCCGGCGCGCGACATCCGGCGCGTCACGATCGAACACCCGGACGGCGAGACGCTGGTGATCGAGAAGCCTGACCCCGAGGCCAGCGATTTCACCGTGCTGAACATTCCCGAAGGCCGCAAGCTCAGTTACCCGGGCGTCGCCAACTCGATCGGCGCCGCCCTGGCCGGGCTGGAGTTCGACACGGTACGCCCGGCCGCCGAGACGCCGCGGCCGGCCGGCCCGCCCGTGCTGACCCGCTTCGAGACCTTCGACGGGCTGCTGATCGAAGCGCGGACCTGGCGTGTCGACGACGGCCACCTCGTCGCCTTTTCCGCCTCGGCGGCCGAACCACCGGCAATGATCACGGCCGCGCCGGCGGCCGGCGGAGACAAAGCTGGGGAGGCGGGACCGGCGGCCGGCGGCGAAAGTACGACGGATGCGGAACCGGCCGCGGACGCAGACACCGGCAAGGATCCGGCGAGCCGCGCCGCCGAACTGAACGAGCGCCTGAGCGGTTGGCTGTACGCGCTGCCCGGCTACAAGACCGACCAGCTGATCCGGCGCATGAACGACCTGCTCGCGGCCGCCGACTAGCTTATGTAAAACGACCGGTAACGGTATTTGAACAAAATTTGAACTGGTTCTATTGACGGGACGACATGCATAGGGGATACTGAACATGCCGGGCACGCCCCTTACCGCGAATCGCGGTCGCCCGGCCAAACGATCCTCCAGTCGTACACCCGAAAGGGAGCACCCGAAACCCCGCTGCAAGGCGGGGTTTCTCTTTGTGCAGCCACGGGCTGCGGGCGGGGCTAGAATCACGGCCGATGGATCCCTATCTGCAGCGCATCCTGACGGCCCGGGTCTACGAGGTCGCGGTCGAGACGCCGCTGGAGCCGGCGCCGCGGCTGTCCGCCCGCGTCGGAAACCGTGTGCTGTTCAAGCGCGAGGACCTGCAGCCCGTGTTCTCGTTCAAGATCCGTGGCGCGTACAACAAGCTGCGGCAGCTATCCGAGGCCGAACTGCGCCGGGGCGTGATCTGCAGCTCGGCGGGCAACCATGCCCAGGGCGTCGCGCTGGCGGCCCGCGAACTCGGCGCCCGCGCCGTCGTCGTAATGCCGGTCACGACACCGCGCATCAAGGTCGGGGCCGTTGCCGATTTCGGCGCCGAGGTCGTACTCCACGGCCACGGTTACGACGATGCTCAGGCGCATGCCCTTGGCCTCGCGCAGGCACAGGGGCTGGTGTTCATCCATCCCTTCGACGACCCGGAGGTGATCGCCGGGCAGGGCACGATCGGCATGGAGATTCACCGTCAACACCGCGGGCCGCCGGATGCCATCTTCGTGCCGATCGGCGGTGGCGGCCTGATCGCCGGAATCGCCAGCTACATCAAGGCGCTGTTTCCGGAAACCCGCATCATCGGCGTCGAGCCGGAGGACGCACCGAGCATGCACGCCGCGCTCCAAGCCGGCGAGCCGGTCACGCTGGGGCATGTCGGCATCTTCGCGGACGGCGTCGCGGTGCGCCGTGTCGGCGACGAGACCTTCCGCCTATGCCAGGCGCTGGTGGACGAGATCGTGCTCGTCAGTACCGACGAGACCTGCGCGGCGATCCAGGACATCTTCGAGGATACGCGCACCGTGGTGGAACCAGCCGGCGCGCTGGCTGTGGCCGGGCTGAAGAAATGGGTCGCGGCCTCTGGCTGGCGGGACCGCAGCTTCGTGACCCTGAATTGCGGCGCCAACGTGAATTTCGATCGCCTGCGGCACATCGCGGAGCGGGCCGCGCTCGGCGAACAGCGGGAGGCGCTGCTGGCGGTCGAGATCCCGGAGCGCCAGGGCAGCTTCCTGGCGTTCTGCGAACAGCTCGGGGAGCGCAACATCACGGAGTTCAACTACCGCTACGCGAATTCCGAGCGCGCGCACATCTTCGTCGGCGTCGAACTCAGTGATGGCGCCACCGAGCGCGGGCGCGTGATCGAGGCGCTCGAATCAGTCGACTACCCGGTCGTGGACCTCAGCGACAACGAGCTGGCCAAGCTGCATATCCGCCATCTCGTCGGCGGGCTGGCGCCTGGCCTGCGCGACGAGCGCCTGTACCGTTTCGAGTTCCCGGAACGCCCGGGCGCACTGCTGAAATTTCTGCAGGCGATCGGCAGCCGCTGGAACATCAGCCTGTTTCACTACCGCAACCATGGTTCGGACTACGGGCGCGTACTGGCCGGTATCCAGGTGCCGGACGCGGAAGTGCCGGAATTCCGCCGCCACCTGGCGGAACTGGCCTATCCCTGCTGGGACGAGAGCGACAATCCGGCCTACCGGATGTTCCTGGCGGCGCCGGAACGCTAGCGCACGCCGTCCGCCGGCTTGCGGAAACGCAGCGTGAAACGATCGCTTTCCCCGATCGCCAGGTACTTGGCGCGATCTTCATCCTTCTTGCGCAAGGTCGGTGGCAGCGTCCAGACACCGCCTTCGTAGTCCTTGGTGTCAGCGGGATTGGCATTGATCTCGGAGCGCGCCTCGAGCACGAAGCCGGCCGCCTCGGCCAGCTGGATCGCGTAGTCCTCGTTGACATAGCCGGACGCCGCCTTCGGATCCTGCGGCACATCCGGATCGCCACGATGCTCGACGACGCCGAGCACCCCGCCCGGTTTCAGCGCGCGGTAGGCGGCGGCGAACATTTCCGCCGCGTAACCGCGCGGCATCCAGTTGTGGATATTGCGAAAGGTCAGCACCAGGTCGGCCGATCCTTCGGGCGCCATTTCCCACTTGTCAGGCGGCATCAGCACGGTCATCTTTGCGTTGCCGTACAGTTCCGGATGCGCCGCCAGCTTGGCGCGAAAGCGCTCCACCGCGCGGCGAACGAATTCCGAATCGGATTCCGGATCCCAGTGCGCGGCATAGTACTGGCCCCGCTCGTTGACGTAGGGCGCGATGATCTCGGTATACCAGCCACCGGCCGGCCAGATCTCGACGACGTGGCTGTCGGGCCTGAGGCCGAAGAACTCGAGTGTCTCCACCGGGTGGCGATAGCGGTTCCGCTCGGCATTGCCAGGATCGCGATGCGCGCCGACTGCCAGCTCGGCGAGGCTGAAACCCGGCGCCGCCGGCCGCTCGGCGCCGCCCGCGCCGGCGCTGCCGACGGCCGCCAGCAGCAAGGCCGCGAGCCAGGGGCCGCGCCGGAGCCGCTCCCGTCCAGTGTTGCCAGCCGCCCGTTCGCTGCCGCCCTGTGCCCGCATGCCTCGCACCCTCGCCGTCACCGATCGAACAGGCACTTTAATGCAGCCGCCACGGCTTTGCCATCGGCGGCGCTCAGACGTAGGCGGCGCTGTGGATGTGGCTGATCTTCGCCGGCTGCGGCAAGCGGAAGAAGCGCCGCAACTCCTGCATCATTTCCGGCGCCGGCATCCCGGTGGCATAGCGCTGCTCGAGGCTGCGGCAATACCAGCTCGCATAACGGCAGGCCTGCTCGTAGCGGGCCAGTTCCTCCGCAGACAGTGAATCGGCGAAGCGCGGCTGCGCGAACAGCAACTCGTACAACGCCGTGTCGGGCACCGCCTGCGACGGCTGGTTGACCAACACGCGCGCGCCGACGTACTTGTCGACCTCGGCCTGCATTTCGAGCTCCAGCTGCGTGAACCGCCGGTCGGCGGCGGCATTCCAGACGACGTAGTTGAAATGGCTGATGCCCTCGACCGCGAGGCAGAAGTCGGCAAGATTCTCCGGCCCGAGTCGCGCGAAGGGGTCGCTGCCCTCGAGGCGCTCGAGCAGCTCGGCATCGAGATACAGCGACACCTCGAGCGTGCCGTCGCTCTCGCGCAGCAGCAGCTTTTCCGGCGTTTCGCGGGCCGGCTGGCCTTCCAGCGCAGCCAGCAGCCGGCGGTCCGTCACCAGATAATCGCGGACATCGGCCGGCGGCGAAATCGCGTAGAGCTCACCGAGAAAATTCTGCAATTCCCGGAGCATCGTGCACCTCGGCTAGTGCTGGTAGCGGCTCCGGGCCTGCGAGAGCGGCTGGATGCCGTAGGCCCGCAACAGGCGCTCGGCCCGCGGGCTGCCGGTCTTGACCCAGAGCTCGTAGAGACGCAGCGCGTCTTCGTGACTGCTGCCGCGGCTCGCGGCGCGCATCTCCTGCAGCACATCGACCAGCAGCGCGAACTTTGCGGACAGCTCGGTGAAGACTTCGCCGAACAGCCGTCCGCGCAAGGTGCCCCGCAGGCTGCCGGCCAGCGATTGGTAGGCGCCACCGCCCATGTAGACGTAGTAATCGACATCGACCGCAGCGCGCCGCAGACTGTCGGCGAACAAGCCGGCGACGAACAGCGCGACATCGCCGATGCGCTGCAGGGCGAAGTTGCGCTCCTCTTCACTGGCCGCGTCCATCGCGTCCGCGAGCATCAGCGCCAGCGGTCGCAAGCGCGGGCCGTCCGGTCCGGGCTCGTAGAAGGACTCGGAGCGGGAGAACAGGGTCAGCAGGTTGACCACGTAGTGCATGGTCTGCGAATCGAGAGTGACGCGATTGGCGGCCGCCGCCGCGTCCAGGGAATCCCGGAAGAATTCCTCGAGGTTCCGAACGGTCTCCAGACCGCCGCTGAAGTTACGTCCAGGCGCCATACAACCTCCTGCATGGGCCCGTCACGCCTCTCCAGATTGCTGTCCCGATGCAGGCCGTAATCCCTGAGGCGTGCGCGGCCCGCTTGCTCAACCAGTCACCTAATTAGCTTCCCTTATAGAGGGCCTGCCTCGCAACGGGTGTGACCGGAATCACGCTTCCGGGTTCTGTCAAATCCATCGCCGCGCCGGCGCCAGCGTGCCAGCTCGCGCAGCGGCCGCTGCTGCGCAGCCAGCCGCCGGCGGTTCGGATCCGGCCGCGCCGACTGCGCCGCGAGCTGCCGCTGGTAGGCCGCCGGCAGCCGGAACCAGGCGGCGCCCCGCAGCACGAAGCGCTGATACCAGTCCCAGGGCTGCAGCCCGGGCTT
Organism: Gammaproteobacteria bacterium; assembly: GCA_003695765.1. GTDB lineage: Bacteria > Pseudomonadota > Gammaproteobacteria > Steroidobacterales > J054. Next base: position 26,295 of record RFHQ01000050.1, on the reverse strand, counting down.
CAGCGCCGCCGCCCGGGCCCGATAGGCCACCGCGCTCAGCCAGCGCCCGTCCGGCAACCGCACGCGCACCCGGATGCGCCGGTACCCGGGCCCTTCGATCCGATCCAGCCAGCGCAGTTCCCGCCGCGGCAGGCGATACAGTCCGCCCCAGACCACCGCGCCGGCCGCCGGCAACAGCGTGCACTTGCCGGAGCCGTCACGGCCGAGCTTGTTGTAGCTGAGCCGATGATCCGGCAGGCAGGCGGCCGACAGCGGCTGTGCCGATGGTACGCGCGCGCGCAGCCGATCGGGCAGCAGGTTAGACCCGTAGGCGAAATACCAAACGCTGCGCCGCACTCAGCCGGCCATCGCGAGGCTCGGCTGCCAGCCGAGTTCCCGCAACTCGCAGTCGGCGCCGCGCAGTCGCAACCGCCAGGCCTGGAAGGCTCGCGGCTGCAGCAACGCCAGGCCCAGCTCCATCTCCCAGCCGCCCGCCACCGGATCGGGACCATTGAGGTACCAGGCCTCGCCGGCCCGCCGGCCCTGCAGGCCCCCGGCGCGATGCAGGCGGCCGAGGAAACTGTGCAACTGCCGCCGCAGTTCGGCGCGGCTGTAATCGTCCGGCGGGCGGAACAGGCTCCAGCGACTGCCTCGCGCGATCCCGCCGAGCGCGAACAGCGCGGTGCGCCGTGCCGGCAGGCGGACACTTTCCGGCGGCAGCCCCAGGCGCGGGCCACGGGTCACGAGCCCTTCGACCCGCAGGCGGCCTCGCGGATCGCGGCGCAAGGCGTTGACGCCGAAGCGAGCGAGGATGCGCACATCGCGGCTGTCCAGCCGCGGCGCCAGCGGCATCGCGCCCGGCAGCCACAGGCCGCCACCCGGCGGCCAGTGCCAGGGGCCGGACTCGCGGTCGGCGGCGGCCAGCGCCCCGGCGATCGCGCCGAGCAGGCTGCCGGCCGCCGGCCGCGGGAAATAGCTCGCGACGTTGGGGCTGTCGATGCCGCGCAGGGCCGTGTCGGTGGCCACTGCATGCACGCTGTCCCAGTCCGGCGGCGGATCGACCAGCAACAGCGCCTGGCGGCGCCGGCAGTACCGCTCGGCCGCAAACATCGCGACCGGGCCGATGGCGCCGCCGCTGGCCGCCGGCAGCAGGCAGAGCAAGTCCAGCCGCGGCAACTGCTCCAGCGCGTGCAGGCCGGTGCCGTCCGCGGCCGAACCGATCAGTTCGTAGTCGCCGGGCGCCGGGTTCGCCGCGGGCCGACGCGCTGGCACCCAGCGCGGGACACCGGCGGCCGTCAGTGGCGTCGCCGCCGGCCGCTCCGCGGGCGCCTCGGCGAGGCTGACCAGTCGGGAACCCAGCAGCGCGTCGCCGACGTAGTTTTCGGCCAGCGGGTCGATCGACAGGCCGCGAAAACTTTCCTGCTCGGCGACCAGCGGAGCACCCGCGGACGCCAGGCGCTGGACGACGAGATTGAAACGCCGCCCGTCGGTCAGACCGTCGTGATCGACCGCCGCGCGCAACAGTTCGCGCGAACCGGGACAACGCGCCAGCAGGCGGCAGCCACCGCCCGGGCCGGGCAGCTCCAGCCGGGCCCGCCGTGACGGATCGCTGACGCGCACGACGATCGCAAGATCTCCGCCAGCGGCGAAATAATCAGCCAGGCAATCCTGCATGCGGCTCGGGGTGTCTGGACAGCCGAAGCGCCGGTGGAACTCGCGCAGGCTGCGGATCGCGACCGGCATGTCCGCCGGCCCGCGCGGCGTGGGGCCGACGAAGGCGGTGACGGTCTCGCGGCGGACCGCGATCGCGGCGCCGGCCGCCGCGCCTTCGAGCACATGGATGCCGCTCGTCGCAGCCGCGCTCACGCGCCCACCAGCGGCGGGCGGCCGATGCGGCAGGCACGCGCGTGCAGGTCGATTCGCATCGCTCCCAGGCCAGCTCCCCCGGCAATCCCTGACTGAGCGCCTGCCGAGATCGCGCACCGGGCAGGCCCGGGCAATCTGGCATAGAAAGAAACACAGATCAAGCGCTTATATGCTCATGCTGATGAGCCGCCTGCAAAAAGCGGTGCAGGGGCCTGATCGCGAGGGATGGCCGATCAGGGCGCGCTGCGATCGGCCAGCCGTTCGTGCTCGATGATGTTGCGCACCCGGCGCGCCTGGCGCAGCGCGTCCCCGCGATCGGCGCCGGCCACCAGCGGCAGGCCCAGGGCCTGGCCGGTGACGGTCTCGATCGCGTCCCGGTCGACGCTGCCGGCCTGCAAGCCACGGCGCGCCAGCGCGCGTTCCAGTTGCGCCCGCAGCGCGGCCGCGGCCGCCGCGCGGTCGCCGTCCAGCGGCCGGTGCGCCTCGATCAGCAGCTCCGTGCCCTGCCAGCCGGCGAGCCAGGGCTGATCGACGATCCGCACCGGCGTCCCGATCGGGATCCGCGCGAACAGCGACTCGATGTCTTCCGGGTACAGGCGCACGCAACCATGGCTGACCCGCATGCCGACGCCGGCCGGCTTGTTGGTGCCGTGGATCAGGTAGCCGGGCATGCCCAGGCCCAGCACATAATGCCCCAGCGGGTTGTCCGGCCCCGGCGGCACTTGCGGCGGCAGCGGGTCGCCGGCCGCCGCATGCTCGCGGCGGATCGACGCCGGCACGAACCAGACCGGGTCGCGGGCCTTGGAGACCACGGTGGTCTCGCCGACCGGCGTTTCCCAGCCCTCGCGCCCGATGCCGATCGGGTAGGTCTCGACGACCCGCGGCCCGTCGGCGTCGCCGTCGACCGGCGGGAAGTAGAACAGGCGCTTGGCGGCGATGTTCAGGACGATGCCCTCGCGCGGCGCGTCCGGCAGCACATGCCGGGTCGGCAGGATCACCGGCGTCCCCTCGCCGGGCAGCCAGGGATCGACACCGGGGTTCGCGTCGCGCAGCTCGTCGTAGCCGATGCCATAGCTGCGGGCCACTTCGACGAAGGTATCGGCTTCGCGGGTCTTGACGAGCTGCAGCTCGCCGACGACATCGTCATCGGCCGGCAGCAGCCAGCGCTTGGCCGGCAGCGGGGCCTCGGCTGCGTCGCCGCCACGAACGGCGCCATCGCTTGCCTGAAACAGGGAATCGACGGTGCCACAGCCCCCGGCGACGAGAGCACAGAGCGACAGCAGTGCCGGCCGCAGGCGCCCGGCTAGCGGCATCTCGGCACCTTGCCGGCGGCGCGCGCGGCGTTGTAGCGCTCCAGCGCCTCCGGCAGGGCCTCGATCAGGCGGCTGATGCGCGTATCCGAAGACGGGTGAGTCGACAGCCATTCCGGCGGTGCCCCATCGTTCTGGGCTTCCATGTTCTTCCACAACTGCACGGCCGCCCGGGGGTCGAAACCGGCATCGGCCATGTACTTAAGGCCAACGATATCGGCCTCGCTCTCCTGTCCGCGGCCGTAGGGCAGGCTGAGGCCGATCTGGGCACCCATGCGGATCAGGTCCGCCATGTTCCGGTTGCCGCCGAGCACCGCGCTGGCACCGACGATGCCGATCTCCTGCGTGAGTTCGCGATTGGTCCGTTCCAGCGCATGGTGCTGCGTCACGTGCGCGACTTCGTGACCGATGACCGCGGCGAGCTGGTCCTGCGTCTTCGCTGCCTTGAAGATGCCGGTGAACACGCCGATCTTGCCGCCGGGCATCGCAAAGGCATTGAGCTGGTCCTCGTCGAAGACCTCGATTTCCCACAGGCGATCGGAATACGGCGGCTCCAGTTCTGCGATGATCGCATTGGCGACGCAGTTGACGTAGCGCCGCGTCGCGGCGTCGGTGGCCACCGGCATCTGGCCGCGCATCTTCTGGAACTGATTCGCCGATTCGACCTCGAGCTGCGTTTCGCTGACGAGCGGCAGCGCGCAGGCCGCCAGCAACGCCACTCCACAGCAGATCCAGAGCGCCTTGCGTACACGCATCGTCAATCTCCCCGGCCGCGCCAGTATAACAATGAGCCGCCGCCGGCCTGGAGGCCGCGCCGGCCACCGAGGCCCAGGCGTTCTGCGGCCGTCTCCAGCATGGACAGGATTTTCTCCTGCAGGTTCGGTTTACCCTTCCAGCTCACCTGGTACAGGTCGCCCTGCGCCGCCGCATCCAGCAGGTAATCGTCGCTGGAGCCCAGTTCATCGACCAGTTTCAGTTCCAGGGCCCGGCTGCCGTACCAGTGCTCCCCGGTGGCCACCGAGTCCACATCGACGACCGGTCGGTGCTCGGCGACCAGCGCCTTGAACAGACCGTGCACCTCTTCGAGTTCCTCGCGCAGCTTGGCCCGGCCTTCCTCGGTGTTCTCGCCGAACATCGTCAGCGTGCGCTTGTACTTGCCGGCGGTCACCTGCTCGAACTCGACGCCGTGCTCGCGCAGGGCGCGGTTGAAGTTCGGCAGTTGCGCGATCACGCCGATCGAGCCGATGACCGCGAACGGTGCGGCGACGATCCGGTCGGCGATGCAGGCCATCAGGTAACCGCCGCTGGCAGCCACCTTGTCGACCACGACGGTCAGCGGGATGCCGCGTTTCTTCAGCCGCATCAGCTGCGACGCCGCCAGTCCATGCTCGTGCACGGCGCCGCCCGGATTTTCCAGGCGCAGCACCACCTCGTCCTCCGGCCGCGCAATGCTCAGTACGGCGCTGATCTCCTCGCGCAGATGCGCCACTGCAGTGGCGCGGATATCGCCCTTGAAATCCAGCACGAAATAGCGCTTGCGCTGCGCCGCCTTGTCCTGTTTTTTGCGATCCTTGCGTTCCGACTTTTCCGCCTGCCGGAAGTCGCGCTTGCTCAGCACCGCACGCTTCACGGTTCTGGCCATCTCGCGGTATCGCTCGTTGAGCTTCTCGACTTTCAGGCCGGCGGGCTTGCCGTCGCGCCGCGACGCGCCCGCGATGATCGCGACCGCCACGGCCAGCGCGATCAGCAGGGTCACCGTCTTGGCGAGGAACAGGCCGTAGTCCGCGAGGAATTCCATCAGTGGCCGGCCTCCGCCGTCAGCGCCAGGCCGGCGTTGTTGCCTGCCAGCGCCTGCTCGGCGCGATAGCTCGAGCGCACCAGCGGCCCGGCGACGACTTCGGTGAACCCGATGGCCAGGCCCCATTCGCGATACCGGGCAAATGCTTCCGGAGGGACGAAACGCTCCACCGGCAGGTGATTCCGCGTCGGGCGCAGATACTGGCCCAGCGTCAGCAGGTCGACCCCCTGCTCGCGCAGATCCTCCATGGCCGCGCGGATCTCGGCTTCGCGCTCGCCGAGCCCGAGCATCAGGCTGCTCTTCACCAGGATGTCAGCGCGGGCTGCGCGCGCGTAGCGCAGCACCGCCAGTGATTGCGCATAGCCGGCGCGCGGGTCACGGACCCGCGGGGTCAGCCTTTCGACGGTCTCCAGGTTGTGCGCAAACACGGCCAGCGGCGCCGCGACGACCGTCTCCACCGCGGCGCGGCTGCCCTGAAAATCGGGGGTCAGCGCCTCGATCGCGGTCCGCGGATTGCGCTCGCGGATCGCGCGGATGCAGGCCGCGTAATGCGCGGCCCCGCCGTCGGGCAGATCGTCCCGATCGACCGAGGTCAGGACCACGTATCGCAAACCCATCAGGGCCACGGATCGGGCCGCCTGCTCCGGCTCATCGGCCGCGAGCCGCCCGCGCGGGTTGCCGGTGTCGACGGCGCAGAAACGGCATGCCCGGGTGCAGACGCTACCCATCAGCATGATCGTCGCCGTGCCCGCATTCCAGCATTCGCCGATGTTCGGGCACAGCGACTCCTCGCAGACCGTGCTGAGCCGGTGCTCGCGGACGATGCTGCGGACCCTGGCATGCCCGGCGCCACCCGGCACGCGCGCGCGCAGCCAGCCGGGCTTGCGTTCCAGCGGCACCTCGGCGAAGCCACGCCGGCGGCTGACGCCGTTCTTGACCGCACTGAAGCCCCCGGCCGTCGGGTACTTCTCGCCGCTGGTCACGATCGGGATGTTCTTGAACTGGCTCAAATCCGCCTGCCTGCCGCGGAACGGCGCGTATTCTCGCATGCAGCCGCCGGCAGCGAAAAGCGAGCCAGGCAAAAAAAAGCCCGGCGCAAAGGCCGGGCAATACAGGGGGAAGTCGGTAACGCGCCTGCGGCGCGTGACATCTGCATTCCTTCAGTGGAGGCGCGACCAGTTCAGCAACTCGACGTTCTCGGCCTCCATCTCGAAATTCTTCGCCAGCAGTTCTTCGATCTCGGCCGGATCCAGCACCTGGTTGACCGCCGTGTTCAGCTCGACCACACCGCTGTACTCGTCCGCGAAGCCCTCGTCGGCGGAGCGCAGCAGAAACCTTGTGTAGTATTTCGCGCGCATGGGGTAAGCCTAGGCCAAGGGGCGGAGGAATTCTGTGAGCTGCTGCACAGATTGCGGACGCTGGCAAGCTGCTGCTTTGAAAGGATATTCCAGCTCTGGCGCAGGCGCGGGGCCGGCCTCTTGAAGCACCCGCGCACGCTGCTGTGGCTCGCCGCGCTGCTGGCCGGCGCCACGCTGGCCGCGAACGGCAGCGACGAAGCGGAGCGGCTGCAGGCCGCGGCGGAAGCCGCCGACGCCGCGATCCTTGCACCCCAGGCCTATCTGCAGGCCGTGCGTGCGCTGGAGCGCGCCCGGGCGACGACCGGGACGGCGCAACGCGAGCAGGGCGTGGCCGAGGCGGCCCGCCTGTTTGCGGCCGCGCTGGACCGGGCCGCGGTGGCGAGCGATCGCCTGGCGGCGGCACTGGCGAAGCGCGCGGCGGCCAATGCAGCGGCGGCATACCGGCTGGCGCCGGCGGCCTGGGAACGCGCGGAGCGCGAGCTGTTCGCGGCCGCGAAGCAGCTCGAGCGTGGCCGGGAGGACAAGGCCGAGCAGCATGCGGCGATCGCCGCGGCCGCCTACGACGAGGCCGAGCTGGCGGCCATCGACGCCCGGCTGCTCGGCGAGGCCCGCTCCCGGCTGTCGCAGGCCAAAGCCGCCGGCGCCGAAACGCTGGCCCCGGTCAGCTACGAGCGCGCGCAAGCGGCGCTGGCCGAGGCCGCCACCGCGCTGGCTGAAGACCGCAGCCGGCTGCCGGCGCTGGAGCCACTGGCCGCGGCCGCGACCCGCGAGGCCGGCCAGGCGCTGCGCATCGCCGCACTGGCGCGCGACGTCCGCCGGCGCCGGGAAGGCGTCGAGGCGCTGGTGTTACGCTGGGAGTCGCTGCTGGCGCGACTCGCGACCGCGGCCGGCCTGACGCCGGCCGGCGACGAAGATCCCGGGACCACGGCGGCCGCGATCGAGGCCGAGCTCAAGCGGATCCCCGTGCTGGAGGAAGAGCTGGCCCAGCAGCGCCGGCAACTCGCGAGCGTCGAGGACGAACTGAAGGAGCTGGACCAGCGCGTCGGCGAGCTCCGTGCCGAGCGCAGCCGACTGATGCGCGAGCTGCAGGCCCGGGCCCGGCGGGAGGAGCAATTCCGCACCGTGGAAGAGCTGTTCGCCCCGGACGAGGCTCAGGTGCTGCGCGACGGCGACCGGCTGATCCTCCGCATGCTCGGCCTGCGCTTCCGGAGCAACTCCGCGCGCCTCGGTGCCGAGGCGAAAGGCCTGCTCGACCGCCTGCGCGCGGCGCTCAACGTCTTTCCGGACAGCACCCTGACGATCGAGGGCCACACCGACGCCTCGGGTGACAGCCGCGCCAACCTGAGCCTGTCGGAGCGGCGCGCGGCCGCGGTCGCCGATTATCTGGCCGAAAGTCTCGGCATTCCCCGCTACCGCCTGAAGGTCATCGGCTACGGTGACAGCCGGCCGATCACCAGCAACCGGACCGCGGAAGGCCGGGCGCGCAACCGGCGCATCGACATCGTGCTGGCACCGCGGGCCAGTCAGTCCTGAGCCCGGCGCCACCAGTCGGCAACGGCCGCCGCGGTGTGTGGATTGACCAGGTAGCCGTAACACTTGTGCACGTTCAGGCCTTCGGCGCCGCGGAAATAGTTGTACAGCTCCGTTTCGTCCGTGATGCTGTCCAGCAAACCCAGCCGCAGCATCGGCGCGTAATCGTCGGCGAAGCGCCGGTCCAGCGCCGTCAGTTCGCCGATCGCCGACAGGTTGATCCAGTGACGGATGTTGTCCGGATAGCGTGCCCGGCCCTCGGCCCGCGCGCCCAGCAGCCGGTGACGAAAGAAGTTCAGCCCCAGCGGGCTGCCGAGAGTCAGGAAGTCGACAGCCGCCGGACCGCTGCGCTGGCGGCTCAGAGACCAGAGCACGTCCCAGGCGATCACCGAGCCGAGGCTGTGGGCGATCAGCAATACCGGCCGCCCGCCCTCGGCGGCCGCTTGCAGGGCCTCCGCCACCAGTTCCCGGATCCGCGCCGCGATGCCGTCACGGTTCTCCAGGTAGCGCAGGCTGTCCTGCAGCGTCGCCTTGACGTTCGGGTCGGCGATCCAGCGTGTGAGCCACGGCAGCGCGTCACAGGCGAGGTAGGCGAAGCGCGCGAGCTGCTTCTGCCAGTGCCGGGCTTCCTCGATGTCGCGCGCTTCCGGGGCCGGCAACGCGAGCAGCCGGTCCAGCCCCGGCGCGTCGATCGCCGTGTCCTTGACCTCGGTGTAGAACAGATGCGGCCACGGCACCAGGGAAAACACCTCGCGCGCCGTCTCGAGCTCCGCTGCGACGACCGGATCGGTGCGCCGCAGGCCCGTGAGCAGGCAGCGCAGCAGCATGCGCTCGTGCCATTCCGCGGGCGGCTTCGGCTTCATGCCCGGCACATAGAGAATGCGTCGCTGGTTCATCGCCGGGCTGTCCCCGCGCTGCGGTGGCGGCCTTGTACCCGCCGGGAACGCCGGTTAGCGTTGCGCATCGGGCTAGCATACCAATTGGGCCACTCGAGCCGTGAGGGCGAGACGATGAAATACCTGCACACGATGGTCCGCGTTTCCAACCTGGAGGAGTCGCTGGACTTCTACTGCAACAAGCTGGGACTCAAGGAACTGCGCCGCTGGGACAACGAACAGGGCCGCTTCACCCTGGTCTTCGTGGCCGCGCCCGGAGACGAGGACGCCTGCATCGAGTTGACCTGGAACTGGGATCCGGAAGACTACGGCGAAGCCCGCAACTTTGGCCACATCGCCTACCAGGTCGACGATATCTACGAGATCTGCCAGCGCCTGCTCGATGGCGGCGTGACGATCAACCGGCCGCCACGGGACGGCCGCATGGCCTTCGTGCGTTCGCCGGACCGCATTTCGATCGAGTTGTTACAGGCCGGCAAGGCGCTGCCACCGCAGGAACCGTGGCTGTCGATGCCCAACACGGGCCACTGGTGAAGCGCCGGCTCAGCCGCTCGCGAGCCGGCTGGCGACGCGGAAGCGCCCGGTCTGGATCGTGGCGCTGGATTCCTTGACGACCACCTTGTTGCGGCCGGACTCCTTGGCCTCGTAGAGCGCCTCGTCGGCCATCTGCACCGCGCCGGCAATGCTGCGCTCGGCCCCGGGGTGGATCTGCGCCACACCGATGCTGACGGTCAGGTACGGTCCGGTCGTGGACTTCTGGTGCGGCAGCTTCAGATCCAGCACCGCCTGGCGCAACTGGTCGGGCAATTCGTGACTGAACTCGCTGCCCGGCCCGTACAGCAGCAATGCGAACTCCTCACCGCCATACCGGGCCGCGAAGTCCAGCGGCCGCTGCGCGCCGAAGCTGATCACCTCGGCGACTTTCTTCAGCGCATCGTCGCCGGCCTGGTGACCGTAGAGGTCGTTGAAGGCCTTGAAGTGATCGATGTCGATCAGCAACAGCGTCAGCGGCAAGTGCTCGCGCCGCGCCTGACGCCACAGGCGCTCCAGGTGCTGGTCGAAGCTGCGGCGGTTGTAGAGGCCGGTCAGTCCGTCCTGCTCCGCCAGTTGCGCGAGCACCTTGGATTCGATGAAGGAGCGGCGCAATGCGTATTCGAGCTGGTAACAGCACAGGGCCGCGATCGCATTGCTGATCAGCAGCGTCAGGATCTCGAAAGAAGTCACCGCCCCCGGGAGGTTCCAGTGCAACAGGCCCCAGGCGTAGGTCAGCGAGATGCAGGCCGAGGTCGCGAAGGCCAGCCGGAAACGCAGGCCGAGGGTCAACCAGACGACGAACAGCCAGGCGACGGTGCCCGCGAAATAATAGTGCATGCCGGCCAGCGAGGCCCGGGTCACGACCGAGTTGATGACCAGGCCGATCAGCAGCGCGCTGAAGGCCAGGCACATTTCGTACACGCGGTGCCGCTCAGGGCGCGATGACAGGTACAGCGTCGCCGCCATGGCCGGGGCCATGACCAGGGCCTCGAAGCCGACCATGATCATCGAATAGGGCCCGGCCTGTGTCAGCCGGACGCCAATCAGCACGAGCAGGAAAGCGAGCGCGCCGCCGATGACCAGCCGCACGCGGGCCAGGTTCGCCGCCGAGTAGGCCTGTGCGAACTCTTCCTCGACGAAATCGGCGAAGCGCAGCCCGCGCAGGCCGCGCTGGCGCTCCGCCACATAAGGAGATTTGAGATTGCGACCCGTCCTCAGCGACACAACCGGCCCCGCCACCGCGTGACATCCGCCCGCTGCCGGGCGGAGGAGATTCCGTGAACCCTAGAAAGGCGGCGGGGTGGCGGCAATGCTGCGGTTCACAAAATGGGTTCCGGGCCCGGTGAATGCCGTATCTGGTCTTTTCAGCCCAGATGCGGTTGCCCGCGGGCCCGATCGCGCTCCCACGCCAGCAGCGCCCGCTTGCGGGCCGCTCCCCAGCGGTAGCCGCCGGCGGCGCCGTCGCTGCGCACCACGCGGTGGCAGGGCACCAACAGCCCCACCGGGTTTCTGCCGACTGCATTGCCGACGGCGCGGGCCGCCCCTGGCCGTCCGACGCGGCGCGCCAGCTCCCGGTAGCTCGTCGTCGCCCCGGGCGGCAATGCCAGCAGCGCCTGCCAGACGCGGCGCTGGAACGCCGTGCCACGCAGGTCCAGCGGCGGCCGCGGCGCGGCCGGGTCGTCGATCGCGGCCCTGACCAGCGCCGCCAGCGGCGCGCGCCGCATGCGGTGGCCGGGCCATTCCCGCTGCAGTTCGGCGAGCGCCCGGCGCTCACCGCCGTCGACGAAGCGCAGGGCGCAGATCCCGCGCCGGCTCCGCGCGAGCAGGCAGCGGCCGAACGCGGTGTCCAGGAAATCGTAGTCCAGCGAGTCGATCGCAGTCTGCATGGCAGACCTCCCCGGCCAACAATCCATAGCATGCGCGCCGGCGGAGGTGGCTGCAAGCCGGCTGCTCGTAGGCCGTGGGCTGCGGTATGCTCGCCGCGGTTCGGTGCGCGGAGCGGGAATGCAGGATCGACGAGCTGGGCGGTTTGCGGCAGGCACGGCCATCGCGCGGGCACTGGCGGCGGGCAGCGTGCTCTGGCTGCTGTGGTACTCGTCGGCGCAGCTGCCGGAACGCGGGCTCCGGCCGGCGCTGGCGCTGCCGCGATCGCCGGTGGCCGCCCCGAGCGCCCTGCCGGCGCCGCCGCGGCTGCCGGCCTGCGTGGCGACGCGCCCCGGTTTTCTGCGTGGCCGGATCTACGGCGAACTCGAGCAATCCATCGCGCTGGCAGGCGAGGGATTGCGCTGCGGGCTGTCGCAACGACCCGGCGAGGCCGGCACGCGCCTGCTGTTTGCGCCGGCCACCGGCGGCCCGCTGCTCGTCATCGGTGTCCCGGCGGCCGCGGACGAACTGCGCGCCGGCGAACTGCCGGCCCTGGTCACGCTGGCCGATCAAGGCAGCGGGCGCTTCTACAGCTCCGCCGGCAGTGAACGCTGCTGGGTCCGCTTCCGCGCCCCGCCCGGCGGGCTGATCGCCGGCAAGCTCTACTGTGCCGGTGCCCTGCCCGCGGTCCAGCGGCGCGGCAGCGTCACGCTGAGCGAATTCGACTTTTCGCTGCCGCGGGCGGCCGCTGCGCCATGAACGGCGGCCGCTGGCTCGCTGTCTGCCTGCTGCTGGTCGCCGCGGCCTCGCCGGCCGTGGAACCCGCCGGCCTGCTGCGCGATTTCCCGTCCGGCACGGTCGTCCTGGCCGATCCCGCGCTGCGTTGCCTGCGGATCCGGGCGTGGTTCGCCGATAGCCGCCGCCACCAGGCCCGCGGCCTGATGTACATCGAACGTCTGGAGCCATTCGAGGGCATGCTCTTTCGCTACCGGCGTCCGGCCCTGATCACGATGTGGATGAAGAACACCTACGTGCCGCTGGACATGCTGTTCTTCGACGCCGCCGGGGAACTCGAGCGGGTCGCGGCCGATACCACGCCCCTGTCGGAGGCCCGCATCGTCAGCGGTGGACCGGTCACGATGGTGCTCGAATTGCCCGCGGGCTTTGCCGCGACCTGGGGGCTCGGACAAGGCAGCCGGCTGCTGCTGGCCGAGTGAGGCTTGCGGCAAATCCGGATGCGCCGCGGGCGCGGCGCCGCCTACCATGCGCACAGCCCTGCGAACGGAGCGACAGCAATGCGAGTGAAGGACAAGGTCACGCTGATCACCGGGGCGCTCGGCGGCATCGGCGCCGCCTGCGTGCGGCGCTTTGCCGAGGAAGGCGCGCAGCTGCTGCTGACCGACATCCGGCCGCTGCCGGCGGCTGGCGAGCGGCCGGCGGACTGGCCCGCCGACGGCTGGCACTTCGTTGCGGCCGACCTGTCGGACGAGGCCCAGGTGCGCGGATTGTTCGGCGAGCTCGAGCAGCGCTACGGGCGGCTCGACATCCTGGTCAACGTTGCCGGCGGCGACTTCGGCCGCAATGCGCCGCTGGAAGACGTCGACAGCGCCAACCTGCAGGCCAACATCGACGCGAACCTGAAGACCACGCTGCTGACCTGCCGGGAAGCGGCCCGCCTGATGCAGGCGCAGGGTGCCGGCGCGATCGTCAACATGAGTTCGCTGACCTATCGCGGCAGCAGCGCCAATCAGTTCGCCTACTCGGCGGCCAAGGGCGCGGTCTTCGCCCTGACCCGCACGCTGGCGATGAGCCTTGGGCCACGGGGCATCCGTGTCAATGCCGTGGCGCCCGCGATGATCGAGGTCGATACGATCGTGAGGAATCTGCCGCCCGGAGTCTGGGAGCAGGTCCGCAAGGCCGTCGGCGGCAGCTATCCACTGGGCCGTGTCGGCCAGCCGGTCGAGGTAGCCAACTGCATGCTGTTCCTGGCCAGCGACGAGGCCTCCTTCGTCACCGGCCAGGTGCTGGAAGTGTCCGGCGGCGGCCGCCTCTAGCTGTCGTCGGGAGGCGGCTTGCAGCGCAGAACATAGCGCAGGTCGAAGCGTCCCGGGTTGCTCTCCTCGAACCGGAACGGGCGCCGTTCCAGAATGTCGTAACCGTCCGCGCAGAGCTTGCGCAGGCGCAGCCAGCCCTCCAGCCAGCCGACGCGGCGCGCCTCGGCTGCCGGATCGTCGGCCGGCAGCGACGGCGACAGGCGCGCATCGAAATAGAACTCGGGCCCACCGTCCAGCGGCATGACGAGCTGGCTATCACGGTGGCGAAGGTAGTCTTCTGATTCGTGCATGCTCGCGCAGGCGCCGGCGGCCAGCGCCAGCAAGGCGGCGCCGGCGCGGGCCGGCGTGCGGCGGACAGCAGGGAACGGCGCCGACGATGTCATGCGCCGCATTGTCACATCGCCGCCGGCATGGCGCCAGCGCGCCGGCGCGCCGCCTGCCGCCCGGCCAGCCACAGGGCCAATACGGCCGCCAGCGTCACCGCGACGATCAGGATCGTCGCCAGGGCGTTGATCTTCGGGCTGACGCCGAGGCGGACGCTGGAGAACACGACGATCGGCAAGGTCGATGCGCCCGGCCCGGTGACGAAGCTGGCGATGACGAGATCGTCCAGAGACAGCGTGAAGGCCAGCAACCAGCCCGCCAGCAGGGCCGGCGACAGGATCGGCAGGGTCACGCTCAGGAAGGCCCGCAACGGCGTGGCGCCGAGATCCTGCGCCGCTTCTTCCAGCGCCGGATCCAGCTCGCCGAGACGCCCGGCGACGATCACGGTCACATAGGCGGTACAGAAGGTCACGTGCGCGATCCAGATGGTCAGCGCGCCCCGGTGTTCCGGCCAGCCGACCAGCTGGGCCAGCGAGACGAACAGCAGCAGCAATGACAGGCCGGTGATCACCTCGGGCATGACCAGCGGCGCGGTGATCATCGCACCGAACAGCCCGCGTCCCGGAAAGCGGCCGAAACGCGCCAGCGCGATGCCGGCCAGGGTGCCGAGCAACGTGGCCGCGCTGGCCGCGAGCAGCGCGATCCTGAGACTCAGCAAGGCCGCATCGATGATCTGCCGGTCCTGCCAGAGCGCCGCATACCAGCGCGTCGAAAAGCCGGCCCAGACGGTCACCAGCCGGGACTCATTGAAGGAATACAGCACCAGCACCAGCATCGGCAGATACAGGAAGGCGAAGCCGATCGCCAGCCACATGCGCGACCAGGGCGTGCTGCGCCGGGCGGTCATCCGCCGGCCACCGTGCGGCCCGGCGCACTGTCCGCGGCCTGCTGCCGGTAATACAGCAGCATCGGCAGCAGCAGCAGCGCCAGCAGCAGGATCGCCACCGCCGAGGCGACCGGCCAGTCGCGGTTATTGAAGAATTCCTGCCACAGCACCTTGCCGATCATCAATGTATCGGCACCGCCCAGCAGCTCGGGGATCACGAACTCGCCGGTCGCCGGGATGAACACCAGCAGGCAGCCGGCGAGCACGCCGGCGCGGCTCAGCGGCAGCACGATGCTCGCAAAGCAGCGCCAGGCCGGCGCGCCGAGGTCGCGTGCGGCTTCGACCAGCCGGTAGTCGAGGCGCACGAGACTGGTGTAGATCGGCAGCACCATGAACGGCAGGTAGGTGTAGACGATGCCGACATAGACGGCGAAATCGGTCCGCAGCAGCGGCAGCGGCGAGTCGACGAGGCCCAGCGACAGCAGCAGCCGGTTCAGGTAGCCGTTGCTGCCGAGGATGCCCATCCAGGCATAGACGCGAATCAGGAACGAGGTCCAGGACGGCAGCACGACCAGCAGCAGGTAGACATTGCGGGCCGGCTGCGGCGCGCGCGCGATCGCCCAGGCCAGCGGATAGGCCAGCAGCAGGCAGAACAGTGTCGACAACGCGGCGATCTTGAGCGAATTCAGGTAGGCCAGCAGGTACAGCCGGTCGCTGAGCAGAAAGGCATAGTTCTCCAGCGTCGCCTGCCATTGCCAGTGCCCGTCGACCCGCGCCAACAGCGCGGTATAGGGCGGAATCGCGATCTGTGCCTCGGCCAGACTGATCTTGACGACGAAGACGAAGGGCAGGAGAAAGAACAGCAGCAGCCAGGCGAACGGGATCCCGGTGATCAACAGGCGCAGCCGGCGACCGAAGGCCGTCACCGGGCTCACTCCGCCAGCAGCACCGCGTCACGCGGTGCCCAGCTGATCCAGGCGGTCTCGCCGTGTTCCAGCCCGGCCAGTTCGCTGCTGCCGGGCACCAGCGCATCGACCAGGCGCCCGCTGTCCAGGCGTAGATGGTAGTGCACCTGGCTGCCGAGGAAGCCGGCATCTTCGACCACGACCCGTTCCGGCCGATCGGCCTCCGCCGCCGGCTCACGGGACAGGCGGAGCCGCTCCGGGCGCAGCGCCAGGCACACGGGCTGGCCCGCCGACACCGCGCCGGAGGCGGGCACGCGGACCGGGCCGCCGAGCTCCGGCAGGTCGAGGACCAGCTCCTCGCCGGCAACCGCCTGCACCCGGCCTTCGAACAGGTTGACGCGGCCGAGGAATGCAGCGGAAAAGCGGCTGTTCGGCCGCGCATAGACGTCGGCCGGCGGGCCGGTCTGCACCACGCGCCCGGCGTGCATCAGAGCCAGCCGGTCGGCCATGACCATGGCCTCTTCCTGGTCATGCGTGACGATGATGCAGGTCACCCGGACCCGGCGGATGATCTCCGCCAGCTCGTATTGCATCTCGGCGCGCAATTGCCGGTCCAGTGCCGCCATCGGCTCGTCCAGCAGCAGCAGCTGCGGCTCCTTGGCCAGGCTGCGCGCCAGCGCCACCCGCTGCTGCTGGCCACCGGACAGTTGCGCCGGGCGCCGGTCGCGCAATCCGGCCATCTGCACGAGTTCCAGCACGCGGTCGGTGCGCTCCGCGATCTCGGCCTTCGGCAGGCGGTCCTGCCGCAGCCCGAACGCGACATTCTGCGCGACGGTCATGTGCGGGAACAACGCGTAGGACTGGAACATCATGTTCACCGGCCGGCGGTGCGGCGGCAGCGCGCTGATGTCGCGGCCGGCCAGCAGCACGCGGCCGGCCTCCGGGCTTTCCAGGCCGGCGATGATCCGCAGCAGGCTGGTCTTGCCGCAGCCGGACGAGCCCAGCAGCGCGAAGATCTCGCCACGCCGGACTTCCAGATCCACGTGGTCCACCGCGACGACCTCGCCGAAGCGCTGCACCACGCCTCGCAATTCCAGGAAGGAGCGCGCGCCGTTCATCGTCCGGTCTTGACCTCGGTCCAGATGCGGTTCATCACCCGGTCGACCTTCGGCGGCGTGACCTTGTCCGTCCACAGCCGCGCCCGCAGTTCCTCAGGCGGGTAGATGCCCGGGTTGCCCAGGATTTCTGGCGGCAGCAACGCATTGGCCGCGAGATTGGCATTCGCGTATTTCACATGACGCGTCACCGCAGCGATCACTTCGGGCCGCAGCAGGTAGTCGATGAAACGGTGCGCGTTGTCCGGATGCCGGGCGTCGGCCGGGATCGCGAGCATATCGATCCACAACAGCGCCCCCTCCCGCGGGATCGTATAGCGGATATCGATGCCATTACCGGC
Organism: Gammaproteobacteria bacterium; assembly: GCA_003695765.1. GTDB lineage: Bacteria > Pseudomonadota > Gammaproteobacteria > Steroidobacterales > J054. The sequence goes on along the minus strand of RFHQ01000050.1, from coordinate 9,536 downwards.
CTCCCGGGCCCGGGCCGCGGCCTGGAGCACGTCGCCGGACCAGCCGAAGGCGATGCAGATCTCGCCGTTGGCGAGGTCATTGATGTATTGCGAGGAATGGAAGTAACGGATGTACGGCCGGATGCGCAGCAGCAACTCCCTGGCAGGCCCGCGGTACAGCGAAAGGTCGTTGCTGTTCGGATCCTGGCCGAGATAATTGAGCACCGCCGAGAACACTTCCTGCGGCGCATCCAGAAAAGCGACGCCGCAATCCGCCAGGTGGCTCAGGTAGCGTGGCTGGAACAGGAGGTCCAGGCTGTCCAGCGGCGCGTCCGGACCCAGCGCCGACCGCACCGCGGCGCTGTTGTACCCGAAGCCCGTCGTGCCCCAGAGGTAGGGCACGCCGTAGCGGTTGCCGGGATCGAAATTTTCGATCAGGCGCATCAGCTCCGGGTCCAGGTTGCGCAGATTCGGCAGCTGCGATTTGTCCAGCGGCTGGAACACGCCGGCGAGTATCTGCCGGCCCATGAAATCGGAGGTCGGCACGACCAGGTCGTAGCCGGACGCGCCGGTCAGCAGCTTGGCTTCGAGCACCTCGTTGCTGTCGAAGACGTCGTAGCTGACCCGGATGCCGGTCTCGGCCTCGAAGCGCGGCACGGTGTCCGGAGCGATGTAGTCCGACCAGTTGTAGACCCGCAGGACCCGGACATCCTGCTCCGTACCGCCGCCGCAGCCGGCCAGCAACAGCAGCATGGCAAGCGCCGGCCACCTCATAGCCGGTCCCGCAAGGCGTAGTAGAGCATGCCGGCGACCATGCCGGGCCAGCGCAGCAGCGTGCCGCCCGGAAAACGCCGCGCCGGCAGCGTAGCGAGGCGGTCGAAGCGCTGCCGGCGACCGGCGATCGCCTCGGCCAGCAGCTGGCCGGCCAGCGTGCCGATGGACACGCCATGACCGGAAAAGCCCTGCGCGTACCACAGGTTCGGTTCGAGGCGCCCGAGTTGCGGCAGACGGTTCAGCGTGATCGCCAGCGTGCCGCCCCAGGCGTAGTCGATGCGGCTGCGCGCCAGCTGCGGAAAGATCTCCAGCATCACGGGCCGCACGAACGCGGCGATGTCCCGCGGAAATCGCCGCCTGTAGTTCTCACCGCCGCCGAACAGCAGCCGGCCGTCCGGAGACAGGCGGAAATAGTTCACGACGAAGCGCGTGTCGTGCACGCAGACGTTCCCGGCGATCAGCGCGGCGGGATCGGCCAGCGGCTCGGTGGCGACGATGAAATTGTTCAGCGGCATGATGTACCCGGCGAGCCGCGGCTCCAGCCGCTGCAGGTACCCGTTGCAGGCGAGCACCAGCTCGTCGGCCCGCACCTCGCCTTGCGGCGTTTCGACCCGCGCCGGCCGGCTGCGCGTGTAGCCGAGTGCCGGCGAGCCTTCGCAGAGCCGCACGCCGGCTTCCCGGCAGGCGCGAGCGAGGCCCAGCGCATAGTTCAGAGGGTGCAGGTGCATCGCGCCCCGGTCGAGGATGCCGCCATGGTAGGCATCGGTCGCCAGCCGCTGCCGAAGTTCGCCGCGATCCAGGAACCGCATGCGCTCGTAACCGTAGACGGCGGCGAGCCGTTCGGCCCGCCGGGCCAGTTCCAGCGCGTGCTGCGGCTTCGCGGCCACGATCAGCTGGCCTTCTGCCAGATCGCAGGCGATCCGGTAGCGCGCGACGAGTTCGCGGACCAGCGTCTTGGCATCCTCAGCGAGCTGCCACAACTCCCTCGCGGCTTGCTGGCCGACCAGGTGTTCGAGTTCGGACTCTTCCCGCCGCTGGCCGCTGCCGATCTGTCCGCCGTTGCGTCCAGAGGCGCCCCAGCCGGCGCGTCGCGCCTCCAGCAACACGACCTCTGCGCCCTGCCGGCGCAAGTGCAGAGCCGCGGACAGCCCGGTATAGCCGCCGCCGATCACACAGACGTCGGCATGCAACGATTCCTGCAATGGCTCCGGGGCAACGAGGCCGCGCGCGGTCGCCGTATACCAGCTCGCGGGATAGTCGCTGTCCAGCGCCGGCTGCATGGGCGCTCAGACGCTGAGCAGCAGGTGCTCGCGCTCCCAGGGGCTGATCACCTCGAAGAAGCGCTCGAACTCCCGGGTCTTGATGGCCGCGTAGACCTCGACGAAACGGGCGCCGAAGACCCTGGCGGCGGCATCGCTGGACTGGAACAGTTCCAGCGCGGTGTCGAGGTTGCGCGGCAGCGCGACCGGCTGCGAATAGACGTTGCCGCTGGCCGGGTCGCCGGGCACCAGGCCCTCCTCCATGCCGAGGAAGCCGGCCGCCAGTGACGCAGCGGCTGCCAGGTAGGGATTCGCATCGGCCCCGGCGAGGCGACTCTCGACGCGCCGGTTCTCCGGGCCGGAATGCGGCACGCGCAGGCCGACGGTGCGATTGTCATAGCCCCACTCCAGGTTGATCGGCGCCGCCATATGGCGCGTGATCCGCCGGTAGGAGTTCACATAGGGCGCATAGAGCAGGTGGAACTGCGGCAGGTACTTCTGCAGGCCACCGATGAATGCCAGGAATTCCGGAGCGTCCTGGCCGTCCGCCGTGCTGAAGATATTCCTGCCACTGGCATCCTGCAGGCTCAGGTGCCAGTGCATGGAACTGCCCGGTTCCTTCGCCATCGGTTTGGCCATGAATGTCGCGTAGACCTGGTGGCGCATCGCCGTTTCGCGCACCGTGCGCTTCAGCAGGAAGACCTGGTCGGCCAGTTCCAGTGGCTCGCCATGCTCGAAGTTGATTTCCAGCTGCGCGGTGCCGGCCTCGTGCACGAGGTTGTCGACCTTCAGTCTCTGTGCCTCGCAATGATCGTAGATCTCGTCCACCAGCGGCTCGAATTCGTCGATTGCATCCATGCTGTACGGTTGCCGCACCGATTCCTGGCGTCCGGAACGGCCGATCGGCGGTTCCAGCGGATAGTCCGGGTCGGTGTTCCGTTGGACCAGGTAGAACTCGACTTCCGGCGCCACCACCGGCTGCAAGCCGAGATCCGCGTAACGTGCCAGCACATTGCGCAGCACCTGGCGCGGCGAGACGTCCACCGGCGAGCCATCCCGGAAAAAGCAGTCATGGACGACGCAGGCCGTCGGCTCCTTGGCCCAGGGCACGCGCCGCAGGGTCGCGAGGTCGGGCTCGGCGTGCAGGTCCTCGTCGACGTCCCCGATGACCGTCTCCTCGGCGTAGTCGCCGGTCACGGTCTGGATGAACAGCGAGGACGGCAGCCGCATGCCGCCCTGCTCGGCGAATTTTCTCGCCGGAATGAACTTGCCACGGGCGACGCCTGCCATGTCGGGGACGATGGCCTCGACTTCGTCGATATCGTTGTCCGCCAGCCATTGGCGGAGCCGGTTGTCATCGTTCATCTGCGGTACCTGCGGCAGGCATCACCAAATGCCTGGAACAATGCGATCGAGATTTCGTCCTGCGCGGCGCGCCACTCGGGATGCCACTGCACGGCCAGCGCGAAGCCGGGCGCATCCGGCACCGAGACGGCCTCGATCAGCCCGTCCGGCGCCACCGCTTCCACGGCCAGGCCGTCGGCCAGGCGGTCGATGCCCTGCCCGTGCACCGAGTTCACCTGCGCGCCTTCGCGGCCGGTGATCGCGGCCAGCCGGCCGCCGGGCGTAAACCGCACCTCGTGCGCCGGGCCATATTGTATGTGCAGCGGATCGGCCGGGTCTTCCTGGTGATTGGCGAAACCCGGCAGCTCGTGCACGGCCTGGTGCAGGCTGCCACCGAGCGCCACGTTCAATTCCTGCAGCCCGCGGCAGATGCCGAACAGCGGCAGGCCGGCCCGCAGGGCCGCCGGCACCAGGGCCATGGCCGCCCGGTCCCGTTCCGGGTCGTGCAGCGTGGCCGGCGAACTCGGGGGGGCCCGGTAAAGGGCCGGCTGGACGTTGCTGTAGCTGCCGGTCAGCAGCAGGCCGTCGATCCGTTCCAGCGCCTCCAGGACGTCGAACTCCCCGGGCAATACCGGCAGGGCCACCGGGAAGCCGCCGGCGACCTCGGCAAGGGCGACGAGGTATTTCTCGCCGACCAGGTGATACACGTGCGGCTCCAGCAGGCGCCGGTCGGAGATCACGCCAATCAACGGGCGGCCGCGGGACATGCAAATGGAATGATTTCGGCAATGGACCCGCCGGATCATACCCTGCCGCCCGGCTGTGGCGACAGGTTACACTGCGCGCGAAAGCTGAGGGGGGAGCTGCGCGCGTGTTCCGCAGGACATTCGATGCTTTCTTCCGGCTGGAAGCGGCCGGCGGCATCCTGCTGCTGATCGCCGCCGGTCCGGCGATGTTGCTGCAGAACCCGCCCGCTGGCCCACAGGCAGCACGAGGTTTCGGCTCCACGGCGCCTCCCTGCGCAGCGGCGCCGGCTTGCGGCTGAGACAGGCGGCAGGAGACCAGCATGCGACAGACAGAGAACAAAGCGAACCTGCACGATCCGGCCGGGCGCCTGCAGGCCTACGTGCGCCTGCGGGCCAGCCTCGATGGCCGCCCCCGCGCCTGGTGGTACCGCGGCATCCAGTACGGCGTCGTCGATCTCAAGCCCCGGCGGCTCTGGGCGGTCCAGGGCGTGCAGGTCTGCCAGTTCACCGCCCGTGACGACGGTGCTTTCGAGAACCGCTTCCGCGACCTGCTCTTCTACCAGGACCTGCAGACCGGTGAAACGCTGGAGCGCCTGCGCAACCCGTTCACCGGCGCGGAAATCCGGCTGCAGCCTCAGCGCGTCGGGCCGATGCATCTCGTCTATTCGCGCGCCGGCGCGGCGATCAAGGAAGTCGAAAACGTGCCGCCGGGCCTGGAGACCGACTGGCGGGTCGACCGCGCGATCGTCAGCGGCGACGACCTGATCCTGCACGAAGAAGGCTATTCGCGCGTGGAGGCCGGGCCGGCGACAATGGTGCTGAACGACTTCATCACCTTTCAATGCAGCGCCAGTGCTGCGCGCAAGCCCGGCAGCGATGCGATCCCGGGCCGCTACAGCTATTGCAGCCTGATGAGCTGGCCGCCGTTCATGGACATGCAGGGACAGCCAGGGCATCTGCTCGGCCGCGGCAACGGCCGCAAGCTCGAGTCACGGGCCGAACTCGACCGGGCCTTTGGCGAGTGCCTGCTGGCCTTTGCGCCGGACTGGTTCGACGGCGTTCACTTCCCGGCCGACTGAAGCGCCTCGCGGCCGGGCGGGCGACGCAAGCGGCGGCCGAGATCGTCGCCGATGCCGAGCAGGGCAGGCACGAAGAACATTACCAGGTAGGGCGAGAACATCAGGCCGAAGATCAGCGTGACCGCCAACGGCTGCACCAATTGCGCCTGCAGGCTGCGCTCGAAAAGCAGCGGCGTCAGCCCGCCGATGGTCGTCAGCGTCGTCAGGATCACCGGACGCAGGCGCTCGCGCGCGGCCGCCGGTATCGCCTCGACCAGCTCGATGCCCTGCGCCTGCAGGCGGCGCACCGTGGCCACCAGGATGATCGAATCGTTGACCATGACGCCGCCGAGACCGAGCAGCGCCATCAGGCTGAGCATGTTGACGTTGTAGCCCATGACCCAGTGGCCGAAGATCGCTCCGACCAGGCCGAAGGGGATCACCGACATGACGATCAGCGGCGTCGTGTAACTGGCAAAAACCCAGGCGAGTATCACGTAGATCGTCGCCAGCGCCAGCAGCAGCGCGATCCCCGTCTCGCCCATTGCCTGAGCCTGTTCCTCGGCTTTGCCCTTGAAGGCCGTGCGAATGCCATAGCGTTTTTCCAGCGCCGGGATGGCATCGGCCGCCAGCGCCGCGAGCACCTCGTTGCTGGTCGTGACGCCGGGGTCGACATCGGCCGTCACCGACACCTGCCGCAGGCCGTCCTCGCGGCGGATCTGCGCGAAGCCTCGCGATGTCTCCAGGCGCGCGACTTCGGCCAGCGGAACCTCCGAACCGTCCGGCGCGCGCAGGTGGAACGTCGCCAGCGGCCGGGTCAGGCCGGGCGCTTCGGCGAGCTTGACGCGCAGCACGATCTCCTCCTGGTCTTCCGCGAAGCGCCGCGCGATCGCGCCTTCGTAGGCGTCGCGCAACTGGCGGGCGACCATTTCCGCGCTGAAGCCCATCGCCTGCCCGGCCGGTGTGATCTCCAGTTCGACCTCCGGTTTGCCATAGGGCAGGTTGTCCTCGACCGCCGTCACGCCCGGCAGATCCTCCAGCTCACGCGCGAGATCGACGGCTGCCTGCTTGAGCACGTCCAGTTCCGCCCCGTACAGGCGGATATCGAGGTCGCGGCCCGGCGGCCCGCCGGCACTGCGCTCGAAGAACACCAACCGTTCGACGCCTGCCACGGGGCGGACCTCGGCCTGCCAGGCGGCGATGATCTCCGGGTTGTGATGGCGGCGCAGGTCGCTGGACGCCAGTTCGACGGTATAGGCGCCGGTGTGATCGCCGGACAGCGCCGCCTCGCCGGCCCGCCCGCCCGTCGTGCCGACCGTGCCGTAGGCGTAGACCACGAGGCCGCCCTCGCCAGCGGTCAGGCGCTGTTCGACCGCATCCAGTGACCGCGCCAGTTCCGCCAGCATGGCCTCGCTGCGTGCCCGCGGGGTACCGGGGCTGAGCGCGAAATTGGCGAACAGCATGTCGGTCTCCGGCGAAGCGAAGAACTCGAAACCGACGCGGCCGGACAGCAGCAGGGTCAGGGCCAGCGCAAAACAGCAGAGCGTCGCCAACACGACGCTGTAGCGCTGGGCGAAAGCAGCCCTGACCCGGGCGGAGAAATGCCCTTCGCGGAAACGCAGGAACAGCGCATTGAACCGGCCCGTCCGCCGGGGCGACCTCTCCAGCCGCTCCAGTGCATGGCGCAGGTGCATCGGCAGGACGAGGAAACACTCGGTCAGGCTGGCGACGATCACGAGGATGATCGTCAGCGGCAGCTCGCGGATGATCTGCCCGACTTCGGAGGACACGGTCAGCAGCGGGAAGAAGGCGGCGATCGTCGTCAGCGAGGCCGCCATCACCGGCGCCAGCATCACGCGCGCGCCGGTGCTCGCTGCTTCCGCCGGCGGCATGCCGTGACGGTGCAGCATTTCCGTGTGTTCGCCGACGACGATCGCATCGTCGACGATGATGCCCAGCCCCATGATGATCGCGAACATGCTGATCATGTTCAGAGTCATGCCCAGCATCGCCATGCCGCCCAATGCCGCCATGATCGATACTGGGATGCCCATTGCGACCCAGAAGGCGACGCGCCCGTTCAGGAACAGGAACAGCACGGCCAGCACCAGCAGCAGTCCGGTCAGGCCGTTGTTGATCAGCATGCGGATGCGTTGCGTCGCCTGGTCCGCGAACACGTCGAACAGATCGATCTTCAAGGTCGGCGGCAGCTCGGCACGCAACTCTTCGAGGTATTCCGTCACCGTGCGCTGGGCTTCAAGCGAGTCCAGCGCACCGGAGCGAGTCACCCGCAGGCCGATGGCGCGCTGGCCCCGCAGCCAGTGGCTGACGCTGTTCTCCTCGAAGGTCTCGCGCACGCGCGCCACATCGCGAACGCGCAGCGATTCGCCGCCGGGACGGGCCAGCAGCTCGATCTCACCGACCTCGCGGGCGCTGCGTGCCATCGTCTCGCTGCGAATCTGGCGCGTGATGCGGCCGGTCTCGATGCTGCCGGCCGGCAGGTCCAGGCTGGACTCACGGATCCGCTGCGCCACGTCGCCGACGCTCATGTCCAGTTGCCGCAGGCGCTCCTCGCTCAACTCGACCCAGATCTCGGAGTCGCGGGCGCCCTGCAGGGTGACGCGCTCCAAGCCGCGTGCCAGCAGCCCGTCGCGGATGCGTTTGGCGAAGACCTTGAGCGCGGCCTCGTCGAACGGTCCGCTGATCTCGATGCTGCAGACCTCGTCGGACTCGAAGACCTGGCTGATCACCGGCCGCTCGATGTCGGCCGGGAAGGTGGTGATGCGAGAGACCGCCGCCTGGACGTCGGTCAGCGCCTTGGACATGCTGGCGCCGGCCTCGAATTCGACCGTGATCTCGGCGCGGCCCTCGTAGGCCATCGCGTCCACCCGGTGCACGTCGTCGAGAAACCGCACCTCGGGCTCGATGGCCTTGACGACATTGGCCTCGACGTCTTCCGGGCTCGCGCCGGGCCACTGCACCGTGATGCGGATGATGTCCAGCGTGAAGTCCGGCAGCACCTGGCGGTTCAGTTGCGTCAGCCCCCAGGCCCCGAACAGCAGCATCAGCACGAGCAGCAGGTTGCCGGCCACCGGGTGGCGGGCGAACAGCGCCAGCAGGCCGCGCTCCTGCATGGCCGTCAGCGGAGCACGACCCGCGCGCCGGGGCCCGCTTCGCTCAGCTGCGTGATCACGATCGGCTCGCCCTCGGCGATCGCCGGCTCGCCGACGCTGCGCAGGTACAGCGACTCTCCGGCCCGGCCGGCCACCTGAACACGGCGGGCTTGCAGGCGCTCGCCGACCACCACGTAGACCCGGTCTTCGCCGTAGAGTGCCGTGTCCGGCACTTCGATGGCCGCCGGATAGACCCGGTCGGGCAGGCGCACGGCGACGAAGGCCCCCGGCCGCAGTTCGGTCTGGCGGCCGCCGGAGTCGATCCTGGCGAAGACCGTGACGCCGCCGGTGGTCGCGTCGATCTCCGGGCCCAGCCGCGCGATCCGCGCCGGGTAGCTGAGCGGTTCTTCACCCACATCCCAACGGACCGTGAGCGGCCGGCCCAGCAACGGCTCGCCGCTGGCCTGCAGGCGCCCGAACTGGGCGTTCGAGAGGTTGAACCGCACCTCCAGCTCGCTGGTGTCGATCAGCTCGGCGACCAGGTCGTTGCCGAAATCCGTGATGCGCTTGCCGACATCGGCGTTGACGTTCGCCAGCACACCGGCGAAGGGCGCCCGCAGCTGCGTGTCCGTGAGATCCCGCTCGGCCCGTTTCACCGCGATGCGCCGCTGCTCGACCAGGGCCTGTTGCTGAACCACGGCCAGCCGGGCGTCGTCCAGCGCCTGCTCGGAGATGTTCTTCTCCCGATAGAGGCGCTCGCTGCGGGCCAGGTCGCGCTGGAGTTTCTCCAGGCTGGCCTCCGCCTCTTTGAGCAGCGCTCGCTGCTCGGCCAGCGCGGTCTCGTAATCGAAGGGGTCGACCTTCAGCAGCAGTTCTCCCTGCTGCACGCTGGCGCCCTCGTGCAGGCCCGGCCCGATCGCGACGACCTCGCCGGCCACCTGCGGACGCAACTCGCTGCGCCGCCCGGCCACGATCTCGCCATAGAGCTCCAGCATCGGCTGGTGGTCCGCGTAATGGGCACTGACGGCCTCCACGGGCCAGACGTGCTCGGGCCTTTCCATGGGCACGAGCCGGGGCCGCGTCACCATCATCAGCACGATCAGCCCGGCGGTGAGGCCGAGGATCAACAGCGGCAGACCGAGCTTTCGAGCGCGCGATGACATCGGGGCGACAATTTACACCGGCATCGTGCTTGCTGCGCGCCGATCTGGCCGTCGGATCACTGTCCGGGCAGGATTCCGGGAGCGCCGGCGACCTGCGGAC
>RFHQ01000210.1 GCA_003695765.1 Gammaproteobacteria bacterium | reverse complement strand
TCCACGCGCCGCCGGTAGTCGGCGCTGTCCACCGCATTCGGGTCCAGCACCATCGCCAGCAGTCGCCGCCGGAACTCCGCCGGCGGCGGGCGCTCCAGCAGCAAAGCGCGGAAGCGGCGCTGCCATTCCCGGCGGCCCTGCATCCACTCCTCCGCATTGTCGTGCATGCGGCCGACCTGTTCGCGGATCAGCGCCTTCTGGTCCGTGTTCAGGCGGCCGGTGAACCGTTGCAGGTTCCTGACGATGGCTCTTTCACGGCGCTGCCGGCGCTTCGCCGGCGTATCGCCGGCATAGTCGTTCCACAACTCCTGGTTCTCGTCTTCCAGGTTGGCGATCAGCACCTCCACCTGCTCGCTGCGCAGGCCGGACAGGAAGTCGGCCGCCTCCGGGACGGCCATGCGCAGAAAGTCGTCCCAGCTCGCGACCAGCGCCTGATAATTGCGTTGCAGCGATGCCGCCGTCACGGCGCCGCTGGAGACGTCGCGCTCGACGGCGCGCAGGATGGCCGCGAGACGGGGCATCTGCTCGGTCCGCAGCCGCTCCAGCGTGCGCGTCACGGCCGCCCGCAACGCGCGCTCCTGGTCTTCGTCCAGCGAGAAATAGCTGTTCAGCCGCCAGGTGATGAACCAGTCCAGCTGGTTGAAGATGAAGCGGGTGCTCAGGCAGCCGCCCAGCGCCAGGCAGGCGAGCAGGCAGGCGACCGCCGCGCCGCGCCGCGGCAGGCGGGCTGGCGACAGAACGCCGGGCAACGCCCTGTGCCTCAATCGAAGGGATGCCGGACGATGATGTTCTCGTCCCGGTCCGGCCCGGTCGAGATCATGTCCACCGGCACGCCGAGAACGCGCTCGATGCGCGCCAGGTAGGCACGCGCCTCGGCTGGCAGTTCATCGAGGCTGGTCACGCCGACCGTGGACTGACGCCAGCCGGGCAGGGTTTCGTAGACCGGCTCGACCTCGGCATAGCGGTCGACGACCAGCGGTGGGCTGTCCAATTCCTCGCCGTCGAGGCGGTAGCCGGTGCAGAGCTTGATCGTCTTCAAGCCATCGAGCACGTCCAGCTTGGTGATGCACAGGCCGCTGAAACTGTTGTTCAGCACCGCCCGGCGCAGCGCGACGGCGTCGAACCAGCCGCAACGCCGCGGCCGGCCGGTCGTCGCGCCGAACTCGGCGCCGACCCGCGCCAGGTGCGCGCCCATATCGTCGAACAGCTCGGTCGGAAACGGTCCCGAGCCGACCCGCGTCGTGTAGGCCTTGACGATGCCGAGGATGTAGTCGAAGGCGGCCGGCCCGATGCCGCTGCCCGTGGCCGCCGCGCCGGCCGTGGTATTCGACGAGGTCACGAAAGGGTAGGTTCCGTGGTCCACGTCCAGCAGCGTGCCCTGCGCGCCCTCGAACAGCAGCGGCGCCGAGCGTGCCTGCAGGCGCCCGAGGAAGCCGGCGGTATCCGAGATCAGCGGCCGGACACGCGCCGCCATGTCCAGCCACTGCGACGCGGTCGCATCGATGTCGCAGCCGGCCGCCGCGTGATAGTGCTCGAGCAGGAAATTGTGCAGCCGCATCGTTTCCGCGAGACGCTGCCGGAAGCGCGCCGGCTCGAGCAGGTCGGACATGCGCAAGGCACGGCGCGCGACCTTGTCCTCGTAGGCCGGGCCGATGCCGCGCCCGGTCGTGCCGATCGCCTCGCGCCCGGCGGCCGCTTCGCGGGCCTGATCCAGCGCGATGTGCGTGGGCAGGATCAACGGGCAGGCGGCACTGATCAGCAGCCGGCCCGCGACCTCGATGCCACGGCTTTCCAGCGCGTCGATCTCCGCCAGCAGCGACGGCAGGTGAACCACGACGCCGTTGCCGATGATGTTGACGACGCCGTCGCGCAGAATGCCCGACGGGATCAGGTGCAGCACCGTCTTTTCGCCGCCGATCAGCAGGGTGTGGCCGGCATTGTGCCCACCCTGGAAGCGCACCACGGCCGCCGCCCGCTCGGTCAGCAGGTCGACGATCTTGCCCTTGCCTTCGTCTCCCCACTGGGCGCCGATGACGATGACGTTCCTGGCCATCCCGAACTCGCCCTTCAGCCGCGCACCAGCAGGAGCAGCACGACGCCGGCCAGCATCGAGCCGAGCCCGAACAGCCGCAACTGGCCATCGCCCAGCTGCGCGAGCAGGGCCAGGCTGCGGCGCCAGCCGGCCGGACTGACGAAGGGAAAGATGCCCTCGATGACGAGATAGAGGGCAAATGCGGCCAGCAGGTCGGTCCAGTTCATGCCTTGCACCCCGGCCCGGCGTGGCCCGGATTCAGCGGGCGCCGCCGCGCGGGCGCGATTCCTTCAGGTAACGCAGAAAGTCGTTGTCCGGATCCACGACCAGCAGGCCGTTGCCGCTGCCGAGCGCCTCGCGGTAGGCCTGGATGCTTCGGTAGAAGGAATAGAATTCCGGATCCTTTTCATAGGCGCTGGCGTAGATCTCCGCGGCGCGCGCATCGCCTTCGCCCCGGACCTTCTCCGCGTCGCGGTAGGCCTCGGCCAGGATCACCGTGCGTTCGCGGTCCGCCTCGGCGCGGATGCGCTCGGCATTTTCCTCGCCCTCGGCGCGCAGTTGCTTGGCAAAGCGCACCCGCTCCTGGCGCATGCGGTTGAACACCGATTCGCTGACTTCACCGCGGAACTCGATGCGCTTGACCCGCACGTCGACGACATCGATGCCGAACAGCTTGGCGTCGTGCTGCGCCTTGGCCAGCATGCCGTCCATCAGTTCGCGGCGTTCGGCCGAGACCACCTCCGGCACGGTGCGCTTGGCGAACTCGGCACGAATGCCGTCCTTGACGATTTCCAGCAAGCGCTGGGCGGCGAGGATCTCCTCGCCCCCGGTCGCGCGATAGTAGTCGTCGACATCGACAATGCGCCATTTGACGAAGAAGTCGACGATCAGGTTCTTTTTCTCGAAGGTCAGGAAGTTCTCTTCCGGGTTGTTGACCGTCAGGATCCGGTTCGGGTAGAAGCGCACGTTGTTGACGATCGGGATCTTGAAGTGCAACCCCGGTTCGATCTCGGAATCGATGATCTCGCCGAAACGGAACTTGATCGCGTGTTCCCGCTGGTCGACGACGTAGACCGACATGCTGCCGACCACCAGCAGCACGAGCAGCAGCAGCAACAGGGAGCGACCGCGGGCCATCAGCGTGTCCCCCTCAGGCGCAGCGCCTCGCGCTGGCTGCGCGTGGCGCTGCCGCTGGCGCCACCGCCGGAAGACCCGCTCGCGCTGCCGGTCCCGGGTGCGCGCCCAAGGGGCGGCGGCGCGCTGCCCTGCTGGCGGCGCAATAGCTGATCGATGGGCAGATACAGCAGGTTACCGCTGCTCTCGGTGTCGATCACGACCTTGGCCGAATTGGCGAACACCTGCTCCGCCGTCTCCAGGTAGAGGCGCTCGCGGGTCACTTCCGGCGCCTGCCGGTACTCGGCCAGCAATTGCTCGAAGCGGGCCGCCTCGCCTTCCGCGTTGGCGATCACGCGCGCCTTGTAGGCCTCGGCGTCCTGCAGCCGGCGCACGGCCTCGCCGCGCGCCTTCGGCAGGATGTCATTGGCATAGGACTGCGCTTCGAAGCCGAGGCGCTCCTTGTCCTCGCGCGCCTTGACCGCATCCTGCACGGCCGCCTCGACCTGTTCCGGGAAGTTCGCGTCGACCAGGTTGACCTTGGTGACGATGATGCCCGTGCGATACTCGTCCAGCGCTTCCTGGATGACTTTCTGCGTGTTCAGCGCGATTTCGGCCCGGCCCTCGCGTAACACGAAATCCACCTTGCTCTTGCCGACGACCTCGCGAATCGCGCTTTCGCTGACATCCCGCAAGGTGCCGTCCGGGTCGCGCACGTTGAACAGGTAGTCGACCGGGTTCGCGCGCTGGAATTGCACCACCATGTCGACGACGACGATATTCTCGTCGGCCGTCAGCATCCGCGTCTTCTGGCTGAACGGCGTGACCTGGGCGACGTTGACCTTCTCCACGCTCTCGACCGGCCAGGGAATGTGCCAGCGCAGGCCCGGCTGCGTGGTCTCGGTGTAGGCGCCGAATCGCAGCACCACGCCCCGCTCGGCGTCGTTGACCCGGTAGAAGCCGGTCGCGACCCAGCCGAGCAGCAACAGGCCGACCAGGCCGGCCATCGCCGGGCCGCCGCTGCCGCCACGACGCGGGCCGCCGCCGCGGCCGCCGCCCCCCAGCAGCGCGCCGAGGCGCCGCTGCCAGTCACGTACGATCCGGTCGAGATCGGGCGGCCCGTCGCCGCCGCCGCGATCCCAAGGATTCTTGCCGTTGCCGGACTCGTTCCAGGCCATCGTTCGCCCTGTGCCTCGTTTCAGATCAGGGATGCAGCGCGTTCACCGGCTGCCGGTTCCAGAAAGGCCAGCGCCTCGCGGCGTTGCAATTGCTCATAGCCACGGCGGTCCAGTTCCACTTCCAGTTCCCAGCCGCCGCCGCTGAGCGTGCGCTCCGCCAACACCTGCCCTTGCTCGTACAGCACCGCGCGCAGTCGGCCCTGGCGCACGCCGAGCCGCACCGTGCCGCGCACGCGGTCCTGATGCAGGAACTCGGCGATCGCCGCCAGCAGCAGATCTACGCCCTCGCCGCTGGCCGCCGACAGCCAGACCCGCCGCGGCATGCCGGTATCGGTCGTCTCGATGCGTGCCGGCTCGGCCAGTATATCAGCCTTGTTGAAGACCTGGATGCGTGGCAGGCGTTCCGCGCCGATCTGCGCGAGCACGGTCTCGACGGCCGCGATGCGTTCGCTGCGCGCCGGGTCGCTGCAGTCGACGACGTGCAGCAGCAGGCGCGCGTCGCGCGTCTCTTCGAGCGTCGAGTGGAAGGCGGCCACCAGTTCGTGCGGCAGATCGCTGACGAACCCGACCGTGTCGGCGAGCACGCAACCGCTGCCCCCGGGCAGTTCCAGCCGCCGCAGGGTCGGATCCAGGGTCGCGAACAGCTGATCCGCGACCGGCACGCCGGCGTCGGTCAGGCGGTTGAACAGCGTGGACTTGCCAGCATTCGTGTAGCCGACCAGTGATACGGTCGGCAGTTCCGCGCGCCGCCGCTGCCGCCGGCCGAGCTCGCGCCGCCGGGCCAGGCGGTCCAGCCGCGACTGCAACTGCCTGAGGCGCTGCCCCAGCATGCGCCGGTCGCTCTCGAGCTGGGTCTCGCCCGGACCGCGCAGGCCGATGCCCCCCTTCTGCCGCTCGAGGTGCGTCCAGCCGCGCACCAGCCGGGTGGACAGGTGTTCCAGCTGGGCGAGCTCCACCTGCAGCTTGCCCTCGTGGCTGCGGGCCCGCAGGGCGAAGATGTCCAGGATCAGCCCCGCGCGGTCGACGACGCGGCGCTCGAGCACCCGCTCCAGGTTGCGCTCCTGGGCCGGCGTCAGCGCGTGGTCCACCAGCACGAGGCTCGCGTCGGTGTCTGCCGCGAGCGCTCGGATGGCTTCGAGCTTGCCGCGGCCGACCAGGTGCCGCGGATTCGGGCGGCTCAGGCGCGCGTCGAGACTGCCGGCCACCTCGGCGCCGGCCGCCCTGGCCAGCGACGTGAATTCCTCGCGGGCATCCCGGTCCGGCGCCCGGCCGATGCCGACGTGGACGATGATGGCGCGTTCCCCGCGCCGGGGACGTTCAAACAATCAGCAGCTCCGTCCGGCTATCGACAAGTCCCTGTCTGCCATGCCAGCCGGCCGGTTGCAAGCGATCAATCCTCGCCCTCATCCTCTCCGGAAGGCAGGCGGATGTTCCGCGAAGGCACGACCGTCGAGATGGCGTGCTTGTAGACCATCTGGCTGACGCTGTTTTTCAGCAGCACCACGAACTGGTCAAAGGAATCCACCGTACCCTGCAGCTTGATGCCGTTCACCAGGTAGATCGACACCGGAACCTTTTCCTTGCGCAGCGTGTTCAGGAACGGATCCTGCAGCACTTGACCTTTGGCCATGTTGACTCCTGAAGTCTTATTGTTGCTTTGTTGTTCGCTTTCGGATGTCGCCGGTGCAGACTGCCGTCGGGCCCCAAACCCGGCGTGGTGGTGATTCTAGCCGGTCTATGCCCTTTATGCACCAGCGGCCGCGGCGATCAGCGCCGCGTTGCCGGCCACGTCGCCGGCTGGCAGGGCCCGGAAACCCGGCTCGCTGCGCAGCCAGCTCAGCTGCCGCTTCGCATAGCGCCGCGTCGCGGTCACCGCGCGCGCCGTGGCCTCGGCCAGCGTGCAGCGCCCATCGGCCCAGTCCCAGAGCTGGCGGTAGCCGAGCGCGCGCAGCGCCGGTGCGCTGCCATCCAGCTCGGGCATCGCGTGCAGGGCGCGCAGCTCGTCGGCGAGCCCCGCCGCAAGCATCGCAGCGAAGCGGCGTTCGATCCGCGCATACAGCGCCGCGCGATCGGCGGGCAGCAGCGCGAAGGACAGGAACTCGACCGGCGGCGGCTCCGGGTGCCGGGCCTGCAGGCGCGAAATGGGCTCGCCGGTCAGTTCGAAGACCTCCAGGGCCCGCTGGATGCGCTGCCGGTCGGCCGGTTCGATGCGCGCCGCGGCCGCCGGGTCCACTTCGCGCAGCCGCGCGTGCAGTGCCGGCCAGCCCCGCGCCGCGGCCTCGGCGTCGAGACGCCGGCGCAGCGCCGCGTCGGCCGGCGGCAATGGCGCCAGGCCGCGCTGCAGTGCGCGGAAGTACAGCAGCGTGCCACCGGCCAGCAACGGCCAGCGGCCGCGGCCGCGGATCTCGCCGATCAGGCGCAATGCGTCGCGGCGGAACTCGCCGGCCGAGTAGCGCTCCCAGGGCTCGCGGATGTCGATCAGGTGGTGCGGCACCTGTGCGCGCTCGGCCGGACCCGGCTTGGCCGTGCCGATGTCCATGTGGCGGTAGACCTGCGCCGAGTCGACACTGATAACCTCCAGCGGCAGGCGTTCGGCCAGCGCCAGCGCCAGCGCGGTCTTGCCAATGCCGGTGGGCCCGGCCAGGCACAGGGCCAGCGGCCGGCCGGTCGTCTCGCTGCTGGCATCCGCGTCGCCCACGGTGTGTCAGCGCCCACGGGCGAACAGGCGATCCAGCTCCCGCAGCGACAGCACGGTCCAGGTCGGCCGGCCGTGATTGCACTGGTCGCTGCGCTCGGTGGCCTCCATGTCCCGCAACAGCGCGTCCATTTCGGCGACGCTGAGCCGCCGGTTGGCGCGCACCGAAGCATGGCAGGCCATGCCGGCCAGCACCTCGTCGACGCGCCGGGTCAGGCGTTCGGCGCTGCCGGCCTCGCGCAGGTCGGCCAGCAGGTCGCGCAGCAAGCCGTCGGCGTCGGCGTCCCGCAGCAGCACCGGCAGCTCCCGCACGATCAGCCGGTCCGGGCCACCGCGATCGACCCGCAGGCCGAGCTGCGCGAGCAACGCCGCATGCGCCTCGGCCAGTTCGGCCTCGGCCTCGCTGACCTTGACCGTGACCGGCACCAGCAGCGGCTGCCGCTGCACGGCTTCGCCGTGCCAGGCGGCCTTCAACCGCTCGTACGTGATGCGCTCGTGGGCCGCGTGCGCGTCGACGATTACCAGCCCGTCGCGGTTCTGCGCCAGGATGTAGACGCCGTGCAGCTGCGCGAGCGCATGGCCCAGCGGCGGCGTCTCTGCCTCCTCCGGCAAGGGTGCCGCGGCGGCCAGTGCCGCGTAACCGGCCAGCTGCTCGGCGACGCCTCTGCGTTCCAGACCGCTGAAGCCGGCCTGCCGCGGAGCCTCCGGAACCCGCACCGGCGGTGCCACGGCCGCGGTGGCCCCCGCCCTGGTCTGCTCCAGCGCGGCGCTGACGGCCCGGCGCAGAAAGTCGTGCACGGCGCGGCCGTCGCGGAACCGCACCTCCTGCTTCGCCGGGTGCGCGTTGACGTCGACCAGGGCCGGGTCGATGTCCAGCGCCAGCACGAAGGCCGGATGGCGCCCGTGGTACAGCACATCGGCGTAGGCCGCACGCAACGCGTGAGCGACGAGGCGGTCCCGGATGCTGCGGCCGTTCAGCACGAAGTGCTGCAGGTCCGGCTGCGCCCGGGAGAAGCTCGGGCGCGCGATCCAGCCGCGCAAGCGCAGATCGCCGGCCGCATGTTCCAGGTACAGGGCCTGCTCGACGAATTGCTCGCCCAGGAGCGCGGCCAGCCGCGCCGCCTCGCCGTCGCGACCGTCGGCTGCCGGCAGGTCGAGCACCGGCCGGCGATTGTGCAGCAGGCGCAGCGCCGTGCCGAAACGCGTCAGCGCCAGGCGTTCGACCATGCGGCGCACATGGCCGAACTCGGTGCGCTCGGTCCGCATGAAGCGCCTCCGCGCCGGGGTATTGAAGAACAGATCGCGGACATCGACCGTGGTGCCGGCCGGCAGCGGCGCCGGCAGGATCTCGCCGAGCCGGCCGTTCTCGGCCTCGATGGCCCAGCCGCTCTCGCTGCCGGGCGGGCGAGAGGCCAGCCGCAGCCGGGAGACCGAGGCGATGCTCGGCAGCGCCTCGCCGCGGAAGCCCAGCGACGCGATGCAGTTCAGATCCTCCAGGCTCGCGATCTTGCTGGTTGCGTGCCGCGCCAGCGCCAGCGGCAGCTCCTCGCGCGGGATGCCGATGCCGTCATCGCGCACGCGGACCCGCTTCAGCCCGCCCTGCTCCAGTTCGATCTCGATGTGCCGGGCTCCGGCATCGAGGCTGTTCTCCAGCAGCTCCTTGACCACCGAGGCCGGGCGCTCGACGACCTCGCCGGCGGCGATCTGGTTGACCAGCTGGGGCGGGAGTTCGCGAATCGGCATGCGGCGATTCTTTCAGAAGCGCCGCGGGCGGGCAAAGCCGGGACTCAGCTCCCCTGGGCGCCCGGGATGCGCAGCACCTGGCCGACGCGGATCCGGTCGCTGCGCAGCTTGTTGGCCGCGCGGATGCGATGGACGCTGACCTTGTAACGGCTGGCGATGCCGCTGAGCGTGTCGCCGCGGCGGATCACGTAACGCCGGTCGCGCGGGGGCGGGCCCTGGCGCGCCAGCCGCGCGATGACTGTGCCCGGCGGCGCGTTGTTGTAGAAGTAGTCGCGCAGGCCGGCGACGATCGCGTCGGCCAGCCGCTGCTGGTAGTGAGCGTTACGCAGGTTGCGTTCGTCTTCCGGATTGGAGATGAACGCGGTTTCGATCAGGATCGACGGCACGTCCGGCGACTTCAGCACCAGGAACGGCGCCTGCTGCACCTTGCGCTTGCGCAGCCGCGAGAATTCGCCGATCTCCTCCAGCACTTCGCTGCCGACTTCCATGCTGGCGCTGCGCGCCGCGTTCTGCGACAGGTCGATCAACACCGAAGCCAGCGTCGGGTCCTTGTCCTCGAGTTCCACGCCGCCGATCAGCACCGCCGCATTCTCGCGCTCGGCCAGGCGCCGCGAGGCCTCGTCGCTGGCACCCTTGTCGGACAGCACGTAGACGGTCGTGCCGCGCACCTTGCGATCGCGGAACGCGTCGGCATGGATCGAGATGAACAGGTCCGCTTCGGCGCGGCGCGCGCGCTCCATGCGCTCGCGCAACGGCAGGAAGCGGTCGTCGCGGCGCGTCAGGATCGCGCGCATCCCCGGCTCGGCATTGATCGCCTCGCCGAGGCGACGGCTGATCGCGAGCGTGATGTCCTTTTCGCGGCCGCCACGCGCGCCACGGGCGCCGGGATCCTTGCCGCCGTGACCGGCATCGACCACGACCACGACGTCCCGCGGCGGCGCCGTCAGTTCCGGGGCTTTCTTCACCGGCGCAGGAGCGGCTTCCAGCGGTTCCAGGTCGACGACCAGCCGGTTGGCATGCGCCCCGTCGGCGGCCAGCACGAAGCTGCGCGGCCGCATCGGCCGGTCCAGGTCCAGCACGATCCTCAGCAGGCCGTCGCCACGCCGGGCACCCCGGACCCGCTGCACCGGTCCGGTCCCGGCCGGCAGCGGCAGCGCCCGCGCGCCGAAGGTGGCGGGGCGGAGGTCGATCACGACGCGGTGGGGATTGGACAACGTAAAGACCTTGTGCTCGACCGGCTGGCTCAGGTCCAGCGCCAGGCGCCCGCCGCCGGCGTGGGCAGCGAGCCGCAGGCCCTCGACCCTGGCCGGGCCGGCCAGCGCCAGGCTGGCCATCAGCAAGACCGCAGTGCCCAACAGGGCGCGGCTCCCGCGCATCTCCCTGTGCTCCGTCGTTGTCGCCCCCACCGGCCCGGCACCCGCAGGTGCCGGAGTTTTTGTCAAGTGAAATTATATGGATAGCAACGTTTCCTACAAGTCTTTTCATGACATCGCCGCCAGCACGGCCTCGCCGGCCGGGCTGGCCGGGACGAGCCGCGCGCGGCGGCCGCCGCCGCCGATCGCCAGTTGCACGCGCATATCGGCCGCCGGAGTGCGCCGGCCGCCGTGTTCCGGCCATTCGATCAGCAGCAGGCGGCGCGGACCCGGCAACTCGGCCAGCCCCAGGAAGTCCGCCTCGTTGGCCGAGCCAATCCGATACAGATCAATATGATAGGCCTCGCCTTGCGGCAGTTCGTAAGGCTCGATCAGCGTGTAGCTGGGGCTGGGCACGCGCCCGGCGTGGCCGAGGGCGCGCAGGATCGCGCGGGCCAGCGTGGTCTTGCCGGCGCCGAGCTCGCCTTCGAGCCACAGGCAGACGCCGGCCTCGAGCGGCGACGTCAGCGCGCGGGCCAGAACCCGGCCCAGCGCCGCCGTGGCCGCCTCGTCCGGCAGCGTCAGGGATTCAGGCATGCGCGCAACTCGGCCAGCAGGTCCGAGGCCAGCAAGCCGCGTTGCCCGGCCAGCGCCGCCCGGTCGCCGGCCACGGCATGCGCCCAGGCGCCGGCGGCTGCGGCCGCGAGCGGCTCGCCACCGCGCTGCGCCAGCAGGCCGGCGATCACGCCGGTCAGCACGTCGCCCATGCCGGCCGTCGCCATGCCGGGATTGCCGCGGTCGATCAGCCACGGCGTGGCGCCGCTGCGACCGACAAGCGTGCCCCGCCCTTTCAGCAGCACGACGCCGCCATAGCGCTCGCCGAGCGCCGCCACGGCGCCAAGGCGATCCTGCTGCACATCGGCGGCGGTGCAGCCCAGCAGTCTCGCGGCCTCACCGGGGTGGGGCGTCAGGATCCAGTCGTCGCGGCGCTGCGGCCGCTCGGCCAGCCGGTTCAGCGCGTCGGCGTCGAGGATCTTCGGCTGCGGCGCCGCCAGCGCCGCATCGAACATGGCCTCGGCCCAGGCATCGCGCCCGAGGCCGGGACCGAGCGCGATCACGCTGGCGCGGCTCAGCAGCGGCGCCAGCGCGGCCGCATCGCTCGCACCGCGACTCATCAGTTCCGGCCGCGAGGCCAGCAGGGCCGCCGCATTGTCCGGATGCGTCGCGACACTGACCAGCCCGGCGCCGGCTCGCAGCGCGGCCTCGCCGGCAAGGCGCGCCGCGCCGCCCATGCCGACGTTGCCGCCGATCACGAGCACATGGCCGAACAAGCCCTTGTGCGCCGTGGCCGGCCGCGGGGACAGCCAGGCCGCCAGCTCCTCGGCAGCGTACAGCGCGAAGGCCGGCCGGGCAGCCGGCAACAGGTCCGGCGGAATACCCAAGGGATCGAAGCGCAGTTCGCCGCGATAATCGGGGCCGTGACCGAGGAACAGGCCCTGTTTCAGGCCGACGAAGGTCACGGTCAGCACGGCCGGCACCGCGGCGCCCAGCACCTCGCCAGTGCCACCGTGCAGGCCGGTCGGAATGTCGACCGCGACCACCGGCCGCCCGGACGCGGCCACCGTTTGCACGCAGTCCAGCCAGCGCCCGGCCAGCGGCCGGTCGAGCCCGGTGCCGAGCAGCGCATCGACGAGCAGGTCGCAGCGCTCCAGAGCGGCTGGCTCGAAGGGGCCGGCCTCCCCGCCGGCCTCGCGGAAGTCCCGCCAGGCATGCGCGGCATCGCCGCCGAGCTTGGCCGGATCGCTGAGCGCGGCCACCCGGCAGTCGATACCGGCCGCCTGCGCGAGCCGGGCGACGACGTAGCCGTCGCCGGCATTGTTGCCGGCCCCGCAGAGCACCAGCCAGCGCCGGGCCGCAGGAAAGCGCTCGCGGGCGGCCCGCAGCACGGCCTCACCGGCGCGGCTCATCAGCGTATAGCCCGGGATGCCGCCGACCTCGATCGCGATGCGGTCGAATTCGCGCACCTGGGCCGGAGAAAAGGCGAGTCGGTCGAGCCCCTGCATGCGGCAATTATACTGGCCGCATGCCGATCGACCCCGTCCCCTCGTCCGCCGCGAACCGGCACTCAGCGCAGTCCATGCAGGCACTGGCGCGGCGGATCCGCGCCTGGGCGAAGGCACTGGGTTTCCAGCAGGTCGGCATCACCGATACCGACCTCGGCGAGGCCGAACAGCGCTTCGAACAGTGGCTGGCCGACGGCTGGCACGGTGAGATGGATTACCTCGCGCGCCACGGGCGCAAGCGCAGCCGACCGGCCCAACTGTTGCCCGGCACGCAGCGCGCGATCGTGCTGCGCATGGATCACCTGCCGGCGCAGGCGGCCTCGCCGGCAGCGGTGCTGGCGCGGCCGGAACGCGCCTACATCGCGCGCTACGCGCTGGGGCGCGACTATCACAAGCTGCTGCGCGCCCGGCTGAAGACGCTCTGCGCGCGCATCGAGGCCGTGGCCGGCCCCTGCCGTCAGCGGCTGTTCGTCGACAGTGCGCCGGTGCTGGAAAAGCCGCTGGCCGCAAAAGCCGGGCTCGGCTGGCAGGGCAAGCACACGAACCTGATCAACAAGGATGCGGGCTCCTGGTTCCTGCTCGGCGTGATCTACACCGAACTGCCGCTGCCGGTGGACCGGCCCGCCCGCAATCACTGCGGCAGTTGCTCGGCCTGCATCGCGGCCTGCCCGACCGGCGCGATCACCGGGCCCTACCGGCTCGATGCGCGCCGCTGCATCTCCTACCTGACCATCGAACTGCGCGGCAGCATCCCGGAAGACTTGCGCCCGGCGATCGGCAACCGGGTGTTCGGCTGTGACGACTGCCAGCTGGCCTGCCCCTGGAACAAGTTCGCGCGGCCGACGTCGGAAACCGATTTCGCGCCCCGCCACGGCCTGGACAGCGCCGGCCTGACCGAACTGTTCGCCTGGGACGAGGCGACCTGGGAGCGCCGCACGCGCGGCAGTGCCTTGCGCCGGCCCGGCTACCCGGGCTGGCTGCGCAATCTCGCCGTGGCACTGGGCAATGCGCCGCGTTCCGCGGAGGTCATCGCTGCGCTGAGGAGCCGCGCGCAGCACCCGTCGGCGCTGGTCCGTGAGCACGTGCGCTGGGCGCTGGCCCGGCACGGCGAGACGTCCGCTTAAGCGCTCGTTACCAGCACGTTGTCGATCAGGCGGGCGCGGCCCAGCCGGCCCGCGGCCAGGATCACCAGCTGCCGGTCCCCGGCAGCCGGCGGAGCGAGGTCGTCGGCACGGCAGACCGCGAAATAATCGACCTGGAAACCGGCGGCCTCCAGCGCCTGGCGGCCGTCCGCTTCCAGCGCCGCGTAATCGCGCCGGCCCGCTTCGATCGCCTGCGCGCAGCGCTGCAGGCTGCGATACAGTGCGGGCGCCCGCCGGCGCTCGTCGGGATCGAGGTACTGGTTGCGGGAGCTCAGCGCCAGGCCATCGCGTTCGCGCTGGGTCGGCCCCGACAGGATCTCCACCGGCATGTGCAGATCGGCCGTCATGCGCCGGATCACCAGCCACTGCTGGTAATCCTTCTGGCCAAACACGGCGAGATCCGGCTGCACGATGCCGAACAGCCGCGCAACCACCGAGGTCACGCCGTCGAAATGGCCGGGCCGCGACGCGCCGCAGAATTTTTCGGTCAGCAACGGCACGCTGACCCGGGTCATCGCCTGCAAACCGAAGGGATACATCTCCTCGTCGCCCGGTACGAAAACCACGTCGGCGCCGGCGCGACGCAGGCGCCGGCGGTCCGCGTCCAGCGTGCGCGGATAGTCGGCGTAGTCTTCGCTGGGGCCGAATTGCGTCGGATTGACGTAGATCGAGACGACGACCCGGTCGGCGCGCGCGCGCGCCAACTCGACCAGGCTCAGGTGCCCGCGGTGCAGATTGCCCATGGTCGGCACCAACGCGACGCGTTCACCGACCTCGCGCCAGTCGCGGACCGCGGCGCGCATCGCGGCGATGTCCCGCACGGTCTTCATGCCGCCCGGCGCCGCATTCCGGTCACGAGAAACAATGCTCCGGCGCCGGGTACTCGCGGGTCTTGACCGCGCGCACGTAGGCCACGCAGGCCTCCAGCGGCGAGCCGGCCTCGCTCATGAAGTCCTTGACGAAGCGTGGCATGCGGCCGCCGGTGATGCCGAGAATGTCGTAGAGCACAAGGATCTGGCCATCGACCTTCGGCCCGGCGCCGATACCGATCACCGGCACCGCCAGCGTCTCCCGCACGGCCTCGCCGAGTTCGTTCGGCACGCATTCCAGCAGCACGATGTCGGCGCCGGCCGCTTCCAGCCCGCGCGCGTCCTCGAGCATCTGCCGCGCCTGCGCCTCGTCGCGCCCCTGCACCTTGAAGCCGCCGATCTTGTGCACCGACTGCGGGCGCAGGCCCAGGTGGGCGCAGACCGGGATGTCGTGCTGCGCGAGGTGCTCGACGATGCGGATCTGTTCGGCCCCGCCCTCCAGCTTGACCATCATGGCGCCGCCCTCCTGCATCAGGCGCACGGCGTTGTCGAGCGCCCGGTGCCGGTCGCTGTAGCTCATGAAGGGCATGTCGGCCACGAGGAATGCGCGCCGCAGCCCGCGGGCCACGCAGCGGCTGTGATAGATGATGTCATCCACCGTCACCGGCACCGTCGTGTCGTGACCCTGAATGACCATGCCAAGTGAATCGCCGACCAGCACCAGGTCGGTGCCGGCCTCGTCGACCAGCCGTGCGAAACTGGCGTCGTAGGCGGTCAGGCAGGCAATGGCCTCGCCCTCGGCCTTCATCTTCGCCAGCGTCGACACGTTGACCGGGGGCCGCGGCATGCCGCGCTGTTCGAGTTGGGTATACATCGCCGTCAGATCCTCCGCCGGCCGTCAGGCCAGCGCCGAAACCAGCGGATTGAAGAAATGCCGGCCGCTGCGCACGCGCTCGATCTCGGCCAGCAACATGCCGAAATGTTCTTCGTTGTGAATCGGGTCGATGGTCGCTGCATTGACGATCAACAGCGGCGCGTCGTCGTAATCATGAAAAAAGCGCGCATAGCGCTCCGCGAGCCGTTCCAGGTAGGCGCGCGCGATGCGCTGTTCATAGTCGATGCCACGCTGGGCGATCCGGTACAGCAGCGTGTCCACCGGCGCCTGCAGGTAGATGACCAGGTCCGGCACCGGCGGCTCGATGTCCAGGCTGCCGGCGACCTGCTCATAGAGCCTGAGCTCCTCGCGGTCCAGCGTGAGTTCCGCGAACAGCCGGTCCTTCTGGATCAGAAAATCGGCCACCCGCGTGTCGCTGAAGATGTCCGCCTGGCGCAGTTCCTCGACCTGGCGGACGCGCTGGAACAGGAAAAACAGCTGCGTCGGCAGCGCCGTGCCGCGCGGATCGCGGTAGAAGCGCTCGAGAAAGGGATTGGCCTCTGCGCCTTCCAGCAGCAGCTCGGCGTCCAGGCTCTCGGCGAGGCGCCGCGCCAGGCTGGTCTTGCCGACGCCGATCGGCCCCTCGATTGCGATGTAACGGGATTCAGCCATGTTCTTCTTATGCCTGTCCGGCCGCGGGCCTCAGTCGAGGCGCCGCAATCCGTTCTGGCCCACCGCTGCCGCCAGCCGTGCCAGCGGCGCCAGCCCCGGAATCAGCAGCTCGGGAGCGACCTCCAGCAGCGGCAACAATACAAAATTTCGTTCCGCGATGCCCGGGTGCGGCACGCGGAGCCCCGGCTCAGCGATGCGCCGCGGGCCGTAGCTCAGCAGGTCCAGGTCCAGCACGCGCGGACCCCAGCGCAGCCCGGCCGCGCGCTCGCGCCCGGCCGCCCGCTCGATCGCCTGCAGCGCGGCGAGCAGTTCACGCGCGTCCAGCCGCGTCAGCAGGCCCGCGACGGCATTGACATAGTCCGGCTGTCCCGGCGGGCCCATCGGCGGATTCCAGTACAGGGACGAGGCCCGGCCGAAGCGCGTCCGCGGCAGCCGGCGCAGGGCCGCGATCGCCCGGCTCACCTGCGCGGGAGGATCCTGCAGGTTGCTGCCGATGCCGATCCAGGCCGCGACCCAGCGCTGCGACGGCATGGGCCGTGACAGGGATCAGTGCGCCGGGGCCTGGGCGCCGCGGCGTGCGCCGCGACGGCGACGGCGGCGCTTGCGCCGCCCGCGGCCGTTCGTGCCGGCCGCCTCGCCAGCGCCGTTGCCCGCCCCTTCGCCCGCCTGCGCGGCGGTCCAGAAATCCACCAGTGCCTGGTCGATCTCGCCGGCTTGCGCGCGCAGCGCCAGCAAATCGTAGGCGGCGCGGAAACGCTTGTGCTGCAACAGCCGGCGCACGCGCCGCGGCTGCCGCTGTTCCAGTCGCGGCTGCAACTGCAGCACCTCGCGCATCGGCAGGCTGAAGCGGCGGGGTACGGCGATGCGCCGCGACTGCGCGGCGCTGATCTCGGCCGTGGCCGCGGCCAATGCCTGCCAGTCGCTGAGTTCGCCGCCCTGCGCCTGCAGTTCCGGCGCCAGCCGCTGCACCGGCCGCCACAGCAGGACCGCGAACAGGAACATCGGGGTCACGGGCCGGTCCGCGGCGACGCGCTCATCGGTGCTGCGCAGCGCCAGCTCGATCAGCCGGGCGAAGCTGCCATCCGCGTCCTCGGCCAGCGCCGCGGCCGTGGCTGGAAACAGGTGGGCAAACAGCGCCAGCTCGCGCAGCTTGCGATAACTGGGCAGCGCATGGCCGGTCTGGAACAGCTTCAGGAACTCGTCGAACAGCCGCGCCGGCGGGACATCGTCGATCAGCGTAGCCAGGCGCGGGATCGGCTCGGCCGACGCCGGCTCGATGTCCAGCCCCAGCTTCGCGGACAGGCGCGCCGCACGCAGCATGCGGACCGGATCCTCGCGATAACGCGTCTCGGGATCGCCGATCAGGCGCAGCAGGCGACGCTGGATGTCTTCGAAACCAGTCGTGAAATCCCAGATCGAGTAATCCGCGATGTTGTAATAGAGTGCGTTGACCGTGAAGTCCCGGCGCAACGCATCCTCCTCGATGCTGCCCCAGGCGTTGTCGGCGATGATCCGGCCCGATTCGTGCACCACGTGTTCACCGTTGCCGTCCCCGCCGCCGCCGGTGCCGCGGAAGGTCGCAACCTCGATGATCTCGCGGCCGAAGCGCACATGCGCGAGGCGGAAACGCCGCCCGATCAGCCGGCTGTTGGAGAACAGCGCCCGGACCTCCTCCGGCGTCGCATCGGTCGCGACATCGAAGTCTTTCGGCTGCAGGCCCAGCAACAGGTCCCGCACGCCGCCGCCGACGAGGAATGCCTGATAGCCGGCGTCTTTCAGCCGGTACAGCACCTTCAGCGCATTCTTCGAGATGTTCGCCCGGGAGACCGGGTGCTCCGGTCGCGGGATGATTCTGGGCCGGTGAGCGTCAGATGTCCGTATCTCAGTCAATACAGCCCCGCTTGTGGGGATGGGATGGCGCACTATAATAGCAGGCTCCGCGCTGCCCGGCAGCGCTGCACCCGTCACGCTCCCTTCGTCTAGCGGTTAGGACGCGGCCCTCTCAAGGCTGAAACAGGGGTTCGATTCCCCTAGGGAGCGCCAATTT
>RFHQ01000049.1 GCA_003695765.1 Gammaproteobacteria bacterium | reverse complement strand
CCAGTTGTCCTGGTTGTTCAACATCTACGTGCTGACGCAACTGATCGGCACTCCGTTGCTCGCCAAGCTGTCGGACCGCTTCGGCCGCCGGCTGATCTACGTGCTCAGCGTCGGCGGCTTTGCGCTCGGTTCGCTGCTGCTGGTGATCGCGCCCGGCATCGGATTCCTGATGCTGGCGCGCGCCGTGCAGGGCTTCGGCGCCGGCGGTATCTTCCCGGTGGCCGCGGCCGTGATCGGCGACACCTTCCCGCCGGAAAAGCGCGGCGGCGCGCTGGGCCTGATCGGGGCTGTCTTCGGTCTGGCCTTCCTGGTCGGGCCGGTGCTCGGCGGCATCCTGTTGCGCTGGTCCTGGCACTGGCTGTTCCTGATCAACCTGCCGATCGCGGCGGTGTTGATCGCCTATGCCTGGCGGCTGCTGCCCGGCAGCGGCGCACGCGAGCCCAAGCCCTTCGACGCGGCCGGCGCGCTGACCTTGTCACTGGCGCTCGCCGGGCTCGCGATCGCGGTGACCAACCTCGATAGCTCGCGTTTGCTGGACAGCCTGCGTTCGCTGCAGGTCTGGCCCTTCCTCGCGGGCACCGCGGTCCTGCTGCCGCTGTTCTGGCGTTTCGAAAAGCGCGCGGTTGACCCGGTGGTGCGGCCGTCCTTCTTCGACTCGCGGCAGATCCGGCTGACCGTGATCATCGCGATGGGTGTGGGCACCGTGGAATCCAGTTCGGTGTTCTTTCCGGCCCTGGCCGTCGCCGGCCTCAGCGTCAGCGAGTCGACGGCCGCCTGGCTGATGTTGCCGTCGGTGCTCGCGATGACCGTGGCCTCGCCGCTGATCGGGCGCCTGCTCGATCACATCGGCTCGCGGCTGATCGTACAATGCGGCCTGGTCTGCGTCTTTACCGGCCTGCTGATGTACTCGGAACTGCCGATCACCTACACGGTGTTCATCGCCGGTGGCATCCTTGGCGGGCTAGGCTTGGCCGGTCTGCTCGGTGCGCCCTTCCGTTATATCGTGTTGAACGAAGCCCACCCGGAGGACCGCGCCGCGGCCCAAGGCTTGCTGACCGTGTTCATGGCCGTGGGCCAGTTGCTCGGTGCGGCGATCGTCGGGGCCGTGGCGGCGTCCCGCGGTGGTGGCGTGCATGGCTATCAATCGGCCTTCCTGGTGCTGGCCGTGCTGACCGGCCTGTTGGTCTTTCTGGCCTTTGCGCTGAAGCGGCGCGCGGCCGAGCGGGCGCATGCGGCCGCCAATGACCCCGACGGCGCGACGGCCCGGGCGGACTGAGCCGGAGACAGGCCATGAGCGAAATTCTGCGTACCCCGGACGACTGCTTCGCCGGCCTGCCGGACTACGACTTCACACCGCATTACCTCGAGCTTGATGGCGAAGATGCCGGCCTGCGCATGCATTACCTGGACGAGGGCAGCGGCGAGCGCGGCGAGCTCGTGCTGCTGCACGGCCAGGGATCCTGGTGCTACATCTATCGGCACATGATCGGGCCGCTGGTGGCGGCTGGCTACCGGGTGCTGGCGCCGGACTTCATTGGCTTCGGCCGTTCGGACAAGCCCGCCGATGGCGAGCGGCACAGCCACGCCGCGCACCATCGCTGGCTGCAGGCCTTCCTCGATGCCTGCACCTCGCCCGGCGTGCATCTGTATTGTTTCGACTGGGGCAGCAACTTCGCTCTGCCGGTGATCACTGGCGATCCAGGCCGTTACGGGAAGCTGATCTTCAGCAGCGCGCAGCCGCCGTTGCCGAATCCGCCGGGCAAGCAGTGGTTCCTGGATTGGCGCGCGCGCATGTTCGCGCAGCCGAAGTTCCCGATGGGCGAGATGGTGGCAGAAGGCGTCGCGCGCGAGATGTCGGCCGCGGAGATCGCCGCCTACGACGCGCCGTTTCCGGACGAGCGCTACAAGGCCGGCCCGAAACGCTTTCCGATGATTCACCCGGTGGTGCTCGAGGAACCGGAGGCGCGGGTCTACATCGAGGCCTGGAACGCGATGGGCGCCTGGCAGGGGCCGGCGCTGACGCTCTACAACAGCAACGACGGGCGCAACGCGCAAGCCTTCCAGCAGCAAATTCCCGGCGCTGCAGGCCAGCCGCACCAGTTGCTGCCCGACTGCAGCTTCTATTTGATCGAAGATCATCCGCAGCGCCTCGCGCAGGCGGTCGTGGATTTTCTGGCCGATTGAGTTGCACCCCTCCGCGGCGATGCCGGTCGTGCCGCCGGCGGCGATCGACATGCCCCAGCAGCGCTGGGCCGATGTCCTGCGTGCCGCTGCGCTGACGCCGCCACCGCGAGTCGACGAAACACTCCTGCTCGACCGGTTTCGCGCGCACAGTGACTTCTACCGCCGGCGCATCGGCCGGGCACGGCGGCTGGCCGACGTGCCGCCGCTGGAAAAAGCCGAGCTCGCGAACCTGCCGGTGGCGCCGGGTGAGGATCTGCGGGAGACGCGCAGCTCGGGCACCAGCGGTTTCCAGGTCGCGGTGGTCAACGACCGGCGGGAGCGCGAGTTCCGCCGCGCGCTGTTGTACCGCCCGCAGCTCTTCTACGACCTGCCGGCGATCGTCCACCAGGTCGTGTTCGTCGACGGCAACTGGTGCGCGACGCCGGACATGCCGCCGAAACGCTTCGTCTACGGCGGGCGCGAATACCGGACCTGGTTCATCGGTGCAGCGGCGGATCCGGGTGCCGCCTGGCGGCTGCTGGACGCGCTGCGCCCCGCGCTGATTCGCGGGATCGCCAGCGCGATCCTGCGCTTCGTGGAACTGGCGCCGGAGCCGCTGGACGGCATACGGCCTCGCTACGTCGGGCCGGGCGGCGAGTACCTGCCGCCGGCATGGCGTGCGCGCATCGGCCAGGCCTTCGAGGCGCCGGTGCTGGATCGTTACGGCGCGACCGAGACCGGCGCGCTGGCCTGGCAATGCCCCCATTGCGGTCACTACCACGCCAATGCCGATCAGGTGCTGCTCGAGACCGGCGCGGGTGGCCTGATCGCCACGCCGCTGTTCCTGCGCCGCCAACCGCTGCTGCGCTACCGGCTCGGTGACCGGGTGCAACTGGGCCCGCCGGTGGCCGACTGTCCGGTGCGGCTGCCGACGCTGGTGATCGAAGCGGCGCGGCGGGACGACTGGATCCTCGCCGGCGACGGGCGGCGGGTCTCGCCGCTGGCGTTTCAATTCGAACGAGTGCCGGGCCTGCGCGCCTGGCGGCTGCACCAGGCGGCCAGCGGTGCGC
Organism: Gammaproteobacteria bacterium; assembly: GCA_003695765.1. Taxonomy (GTDB): domain Bacteria; phylum Pseudomonadota; class Gammaproteobacteria; order Steroidobacterales; genus J054. The sequence goes on along the minus strand of RFHQ01000049.1, from coordinate 75 downwards.
TGTGCCTGTACTACGATGCCGAAGATCCGCCAGCGGTCGAATCGCGGCTGCGGGAAGCCTTGCGAGCGATCGTGG
>RFHQ01000209.1 GCA_003695765.1 Gammaproteobacteria bacterium | reverse complement strand
GCGATTTTCAGGCGCTGAGATTCCCGGACCAGACCTTCTATGTATCGCCGGACTTGCGCGCGCTGGTCGATGGCGGGCGGATCACCGTGACCGGCGAGCTCAGCGTGCCGCGCGCGGAGATCCGGCTGGACCAGTTGCCGCAGAATGCCTGGGAGCCCTCAGAGGATCTGGTCGTCCACGAGGCGGGCGCGGCCCGGCAGCGTTCGCGGCCGCAATGGGAACTGCTCGGCGCCGTGCGCGTCGTGCTCGGCGACGACGTGCGCTTCAGTGGTTTCGGCCTGGACAGCTGGCTGGCCGGCGAGCTGCTGCTGACCAAGCCGCCCGGCGGCTTGCCGCCGGTTGCGCAAGGCCAGCTGCGCACGCGAAACGCGCGCTTCAAGGCAGCCGGCAAGGAACTGGAGGTAGAGCGGGGTCTCCTGATCTTCAGTGGTCCGGTCGACCGGCCGATGCTGGACGTGCGGGCGGTGCGCCGCATCAGCTGGGAAGGCGAGGAGATCACCGCCGGCGTCCTGCTGAGCGGACCGTCCGACGCGATCAAGACCCGGGTGTTTGCCGAGCCGGCCATGAGCGAGGCCGACGCCCTGTCGTTCCTGGTGCTGGACCGGCCGGTGTCGGCCGTGCAGCCCGGCGGTTCGGCCGAGTTGTCGAATACGGCGCTGGCCTTCGGCCTGCTGCGCGTCCTGCCGATCACGCAGCAGCTGGAGCAGGAGCTGGGGCTCGACGAAGTGGCGCTGGAGGGCAGCGGCGGAGAAAACACCTCGCTGGTCGCCGGCAAGCGGATCGGTCGCGACCTGTTCATTCGCTATCGCTACGGGCTGTTCAATCGCATCGGCACCTTCCTGCTGCGCTATCGTATCGGGCGCGGGTTCAGCATCGAGGCCGGCAGCGGGGAACAGCAGAGCCTGGAACTGATCTACAGCCTCGATCGCTGATGGCGTGTCCGCGCTCAGGTTGCCCGGGCGCTGGCCGCTTGTGCCGGGTGCTGGGCATGCCGCAAGCTGCCGGTCCGAATCGCTGGCAACGGAGGAGCAGGACATGGCATCGGGAGACGAGCCGCAGGGAATCGACCGCCGCGGGCTGATGCTGGCCGGTGCGGGCCTCGCCGGGGCGGCCATGGTCGCGTCACCGTCAGCCGCCGCCGGCAAACGACCAGGGAGACGGAAGCCGATGTTCCCACACGACAGTTTTCGCGATTACATCCGCGACCTGGAGCGCCGTGATCTGCTGATGCGCGTCCGGCGCCTGGACCAGGACGCCTATGAAATGACCGCGCTCAGCTATCGCCTGATGGACTGCCTTGGCATGTACGAAGCGCCCGCGGTGCTGGTCGAGGAAGTTCGCATCGACGGCGAGTGGCGCCGCGGGCCGGTGATCTTCAACCACCAGGGCCACTGGGATACCGAGGCGATCGTGCTCGGGCTGGATCCGGTTCCGAATCATGGCCGCGAGACCTACCGGCGCGCCATCGACCATGTGCTCGGTCTGCTCGACAGCAACGGCGGCAAGCTGCCGCTGATCCCGCCGGTCGAGATCGCGCGCGACGCCGCACCGGTCAAGGAACAGCTCTATACCGGCGACGACATCGACATCACGCGCTTCCCGTTCATCAAGTCGAACCCGGCCGACTCGGCGCGCTACGTGAACACCGGCTCGGTGTTCACCGAGGATCAGGAGCTGGGCAAGAACTTCGGCACCTATCGCTGCGAGATCAAGGGCCCGCGCCGACTCGGGGTCAACCCGGAGCCCGGTCAGGGCGCCTGGAAGATGCTGATGAAGAAGAAGGAGCGCGGCGAGAAGCAGGCGCATGTCTCCATCGTCGTCGGACAGGACCCGATCGTCTGGGTCATCAGCGGCTCGTCGGTGTCCAAGGACGGCACGGACGAACTGTCGATCGCCGGCGGCTTTCGCGGCCGGCCGGTCGAGGTCGTGAAGTCGGAGACCAACGACATGCTGGTGCCGGCGCATGCCGAGATGGTGATCGAGGGCATCATCCCGCTTGACCAGCCGATGCTGCCGGAGGGGCCTTTCGGCGAGATGTACGGTTATCTGGGTCTGCGCAAGAGCGAAAACTTCTACATGGACATCACGGCGATCACCTGCCGGAAAGATCCATGGATCCTGAACCAGTTCACCGGCGTGACCCGTGGCTTCATCACCTCGCCGCTGGAAGGCATCGCGCTGGCCCGGCTGCGCAAGTTTCAGCCGGACATCGTGATGATGCACTCGCCGGTGGAGGCCACGGGCCTGAGCTTCGTCAGCATCCGCAAGCGCAAGCCGGGTCAGGGTCTGAGCGTCGGCAAGGCGATCGCGCGCTTCGTGCCGATCTCGAAGGTCGTGGTGGTCGTCGATGACGATATCGACGTGCTGGACCGCAATCAGGTGCTGCACGCGATGGGCTCGCGCTGGCAGCCGTACCCGGCCAGCGAAATCATCAAGGAAGCGCGCGGCATGCCGCTGGATCCGAGTTCCCCGCACCGGCCGATGAGTAGCAAGATCGTCATCGACGCCACGCGCCAGTGGCCGGAGGAGGGCGGCCCCGACCCCTACCCGGAACTGAACCGCACGCTGCTGGAGCGGCTGGCGCCGGAATCCTTCGAGCGCGTCGACAGGTTTTGGGGCGACCTGTTGCAGCGCTGGCGCCG
>RFHQ01000048.1 GCA_003695765.1 Gammaproteobacteria bacterium | reverse complement strand
GACATGACTCAAGTTCCGTTCTTGACGCGCCCGCCGTCAGGACACGACGCAGATCACCTCGCCGCCAATGCCCTTGCTGCGTGCCGCGCGGTCCGTCATCAGCCCCTGTGACGTCGAAATGATCGCGACGCCGAGCCCGCCGAGCACATCCGGCAGCTCGTCCTTGCCACGATAGATCCGCAGGCCCGGCTTGCTGACACGTTGCAGCTCGTCGATCACCGGCCGGCCTTCGAAATAACGCAGGCCGATCGTCAGCTCCTTCTTGTTGCCTGGCAACTCGGCCACCTGAACCTCGCCGACATAGCCCTCTTCCTGCAATACCCGTGCGATCGCCTCCTTGATGTTCGACGACGGCATGCTGACGGAATCGAGGCCAATGGCCTGCGCATTGCGGATGCGCGTCAACATATCGGCGATTGGGTCTGTCATGCTCATGATCTGCTTCCTCTGCGCGGCAGGCTACCAGCTGGCCTTGCCGAGCCCTGGTATGTGACCCTGCATCGTCTCTTCCCGCAGCTTGTTGCGTGCCAGGCCGAACTTGCGGTAGTAGCCCTTGGGCCGTCCGGAGATCGCGCAGCGGTTCCGCAGGCGGATCGGGCTGGAGTCGCGCGGCAGCTTCTGCAGGGCCAGCATGGCGGCCTGGCGCTCCTCATCGCTGCTGCTGGCGCTGCCGATGATCCGTTTCAGCTCGGCACGCTTCGCTGCATATTTCGCGACGATCTTCGCCCGCTTGCGCTCGCGCGCCACCATCGACTTCTTTGCCATCGTCTGCCTGCCCGCCTATTTTCTGAACGGAAAATTGAATGCCTCGAGCAGCGCGCGCCCGGAGGCGTCGTCGCCGGCGGAGGTCGTGATCGTTATGTCCATGCCACGGATCGTGTCGATCTTGTCGTAGTCGATCTCCGGGAAGATGATCTGTTCCTGGACGCCCATGCTGAAGTTGCCACGTCCATCGAAGGACCTGGCGCTTAGTCCGCGGAAGTCCCGGATCCGCGGAATCGCGATATTGATCAGCCGGTCGAGGAACTCGTACATGCGGCTGCGCCGCAGCGTCACCTTGCAGCCGATCGGCATCCCGTCGCGGACCTTGAAGGCCGCGACCGACTTGCGTGCCCGGCAGATCACCGGTTTCTGACCGGCGATCCGGGTCATGTCCTCGACCGCCTTTTCGACGATCTTGCGGTCGGCGACCGCCTCGCCGACGCCCATGTTCAGCGTGATCTTGGTGATCCGCGGCACTTCCATGATATTGCTCAGGCCGAGCTTCTCCTTCAGCTGCGGAGCAATCTCGCGTTCGTAAAGTTCCTGCAATCTGGCCATTGCTGAATGCTCCAGAGCCCGGCTCGGCTCAGATGTCCACGACCTCGTTGTTCGACTTGAAATAGCGCACCTTGCGGCCGTCCTCCAGCCGCCGGAAGCCGACCCGGTCGCCCTTGCCGGTGGCCGGGTTGAACAGCATGACGTTCGATACGTGGATCGGCATTTCCTTCTCGACGATCCCGCCCTGAATTCCGGCATTCGGATTCGGTTTCTGGTGCTTCTTGACGACGTTGATATTCTCGACGAGCACGCGGTCGTTCTCGTGCACCGCAAGCACGGTGCCACGCCGGCCCTTGTCGCGCCCGCTGATGACGATGACTTCGTCGCCTTTCCTGATCCTTCTCATGGCCTGCCGCCCGCAACCCCCGCTCAGAGCACTTCCGGTGCGAGGGAAATGATCTTCATGAACTTGCCGGTACGCAGCTCGCGCGTCACCGGTCCGAAAATACGCGTGCCGATCGGCTCCAGTCGATTGTTCAGCAGCACCGCGGCATTGCCGTCGAAGCGGATCACCGAGCCATCCGGGCGCCGGACACCCTTGCGGGTCCGCACGACGACCGCGTTGTAGATTTCGCCCTTCTTCACGCGCCCGCGCGGAATCGCGTCCTTGACGCTGACCTTGATGATATCGCCCACGCCGGCATAGCGACGCTTCGAACCGCCCAGCACCTTGATGCACATCAGCCGGCGCGCGCCGCTGTTGTCCGCCGCGCTCAATGTGGTCTGCATCTGGATCATGTTCCTGCCCCGTCACTCCTGCAGCGGCCGCTCAGCGCGAGTCCGCCCGCTCCAGCACCTCGACCAGCCGCCAGGACTTGCGCTTCGACAGCGGCCGGCACTCGGCGATCGCCACGGTGTCGCCCGCCTGGCACTCATTGTTTTCGTCGTGCGCCAGCAGCTTGGTCGTCCGCTTGATGTACTTGCCGTACACCGGGTGCTTGACCACCCGCTCGACCGCCACCGAGATGGTCTTGTCCATCGCGTTGCTGACCACGCGACCGGTCAGGGTGCGCAGCTTGCCGCCGCTTTCCGTTGTCTTGTTTGCTTCCGTCATGCTCTCATTCTCAGGACGCCTTGGCGGCACGTTCCGTCAGCACAGTCTTTATACGCGCGATGTCCTTGCGGACCTTGACGTACTGATCCGAACGCACCAGCTGGCCGGTCGCCTGCTGCATCCGCAGATTGAATTGCTCGCGGCGCAGCTTCAGCAGTTCCTCGGCCAGCTCCGCATCCGACTGGGTACGCAGTTCACTGGCTTTCATCACAGCACCTGTCGCGTCACGAAGGCCGTCGCCATCGGCAGTTTCGCGGCAGCCAGCCGGAAGGCCTCCCGCGCCACGCTTTCACTGACACCTTCCATTTCGTAAAGCACGCGGCCCGGCTGAATCTGGGCCACCCAGTACTCGACGTTGCCCTTGCCCTTGCCCTGGCGAACCTCGAGCGGTTTTTTCGTGATCGGCTTGTCCGGGAAGACGCGGATCCAGATCTTGCCGCCGCGCTTCACATGGCGGGTCATGGCGCGACGCGCCGCCTCGATCTGCCGCGCGGTCAGCCGCCCGCGGCCCGTGGCCTTCAGACCGAATTCCCCGAAGGACACCTGATTGCCGCGTTGCGCGAGGCCCCGGTTGCGGCCTTTCTGCTGCTTGCGGTACTTGGTACGTTTCGGCTGAAGCATGGCTGTCGGTCCTCAGTGCGCTGCCTGCTCGGCGGCATCGGCCGCCTTCTCCTGCGAATCGAATACCTCGCCCTTGAAGATCCAGACCTTGACGCCGATGACGCCGTAGGTCGTGCGCGCCTCGGCAAAGCCGTAGTCGATGTCGGCCCGGAAGGTATGCAGCGGCACCCGGCCTTCGCGGTACCATTCCGTGCGCGCGATCTCGGCCCCATTCAGGCGGCCGCTGACCTTGACCTTCACACCCCCCGCGCCCAGGCGCATGGTATTGGTCACCGCCCGCTTCATTGCGCGCCGAAACATCACGCGCCGCTCGAGCTGCTGGGCAATGCCCTCGGCGACCAGCTGCGCATCGAGCTCCGGCTTGCGGATCTCGGCGATGTTCACGCGCACATCCGGCACCGGCAGCTGCAGCAGTTGCGCGACTTCCTGCCGCAGGCGCTCGATATCCTCGCCCTTCTTGCCGATCACGATGCCCGGCCGCGCCGTATGAATCGTGATATGCGCCTTGCGGGCGGGGCGCTCGATATTGATGCGGCTGACCGATGCGTCCTTCAGACGCTTCTTCAGGAACTGCCGGATCTGGAAATCCGTCGCGACATAGTCCGGAAAGGTCTTGCTGTCCGCGTACCAGCGCGAGGCCCAATCCCGGGTGATGCCCAGGCGGATTCCGATTGGATGTACCTTTTGACCCATCGCCAGTTCCTATTCGTCCGCGACCTGCACGGTGATGTGACTGTTACGCTTGATAATGCGCGCCCCGCGACCCTTCGCCCGCGCCCGGTAGCGCCGATAGGTCGGCGCCTCGTCGACGCAGATCCGCGAAATCTTCAGTTCGTCGATATCGGCGCCGTGGTTGTGCTCGGCGTTGGCCACCGCCGACTCCAGCACTTTCTTGACGATGCGCGCGCCCTTCTTCGGCATGAAGCTGAGCGTCTGCAAGGCAGCAGCCACGGACTGGCCGCGCACCGCATCCGCGACCAAGCGGCACTTCTGCGGTGAAATCCGCGCATACCTGAGTTTTGCCGACACCTGCATTGCCCCGACTCCTACTTGGTCTTCCGGTCGCCGGAATGCCCCCGGAAGGTGCGCGTCAGCGCGAACTCGCCGAGCTTGTGACCGACCATGTTCTCCGAAATCAGCACGGGCACGTGATCCCGGCCGTTGTGAACCTGGATGGTCAGGCCGACCATGTCCGGCAGAATCATCGAGCGCCGCGACCAGGTCTTGATCGGTCGGCGGCTGTTCGATTCCACCGCCGCGCGCACCTTGCGCGCGAGATGCTCGTCGACGAACGGGCCTTTCTTTACTGAACGCGGCACTGTCTATGGTCCTCTCGATCCAGTCTGCTGCGGCTGCTACTTGCGCTTCCGCCGGCGCACGATCATGTTGTTCGTGCGCTTGTTGCTGCGCGTCTTGTAACCCTTGGTCGGCACACCCCAGGGCGTGACCGGATGCCGCCCGCCGGAGGTCCGGCCCTCGCCGCCGCCGTGCGGGTGATCCACCGGGTTCATCGCCACGCCACGCACGGTCGGCCGGATGCCTTTCCAGCGCCGCGCACCGGCTTTGCCCAGCTTGCGCAGGTTGTGCTCTCCATGCCCGACTTCGCCGATCGTGGCGCGGCAATTGATGTGGATCTTGCGCATCTCGCCCGAGCGCAGCCGCAAGGTCGCATAGGCGCCCTCTCGCGCCACGATCTGCGCACTGCTGCCTGCCGAACGGGCGAGCTGGCCGCCCTTGCGCGGCTTGAGCTCGATGTTGTGCACCTGCGTGCCGAGCGGAATGTTGCGGATCGGCAATGCGTTGCCGAGCTTGATCGGCGATTCGCGTCCGGACAGCAGCTGGTCACCGGGGCGGATGCCCTTGGGCGCCAGGATGTAACGGCGTTCGCCATCGGCGTAGACCAGCAGCGCCAGATGCGCGCTGCGATTCGGGTCGTACTCGACGCGTTCCACCCGCGCCGGCACGCCATCCTTGTCACGCTTGAAATCCACGCGCCGGTACCGGCGCTTGTGACCGCCGCCACGGTGACGCGTCGTGATCCGGCCCTTGTTGTTGCGGCCACCGGTTTTGCTGAGCTTTTCGACCAGCGGCGCGTACGGCTCGCCAGTGTACAGTTCCGGGGAGCGCACGCGCACCGCAAAGCGGCGGCCAGGCGACGTTGGCTTGAGTTTCTGCAACGGCATGATTCAGCGCTCTCCGTTTAGTCCGCCCCGATGAAATCGATGTCCTGCCCTTCGGCCAGGGTCACGTACGCCTTCTTCCAGTTGCGCCGGCGGCCCAGCTCGCCACCGAAGCGCTTCTCCTTGCCGCGGCAATTGACCACCTGGACATTGCGGACGTCGACCTCGAACATCAGTTCCACGGCCTGCCGCACTTCGGCCTTGGTCGCGTCGGTGCGGACGCGGAACACCACCTGATTGTGCGCGTCGGCGATGCGGGTGCTCTTCTCTGACACATGCGGGCCGAGCAGCACCGTCATCAGCCGTTCCTTGCCTGCCAGCGCCGTCATGCCAGCTTCTCCTCGATGACTGCGAGCGCGGCGCGCGTCGCCAGCACTTGCGGAAACCGCAGCAGGCTGACCGGGTTGATCTCACGCGCATCCAGCACGTCGACGCCCGGCAGATTGCGCGCCGCCAGGCAGAGATTGTCGTCGTAGCGATCGACCAGGATCAGGACCTGCTCGAGACCCAGTTCCCGCAGGCGACCCACCAGGTCGCGGGTCTTCGGCCGCTCGACGGCCAGCTCCTCGACGACCTTCAGTCGTTCCTGGCGCAGCAATTCGGACAGGATCGAGCGCATCGCCGCCCGGTACATCTTGCGATTGACCTTCTGCCTGTAGCTGCGCGGGCTGGCGGCGAATGCCCGTCCACCGCCGACCCAGATCGGGCTGCGGATCGAACCGGCGCGCGCGCGGCCGGTGCCCTTCTGGCGCCACGGCTTGGTTCCGCCGCCGCGGACCTGGGCGCGGGTCTTCTGCGCCTTGCTGCCGGCCCGGGCGCGGGCCCGGTGCGCGGTGACGACCTGGTGCACGAGGTCTTCGTTGAAGCGGGCGCCGAAATTCCGGTCGGAAAGCTCGAGGCTGCCGCTGCCGCCGTGGATCGCGATCTTCATCTCCAACCCCCCCGTCAGCTCGCCTTGACCGCCGGCCGGACCAGCACCCGGCCACCCGCATGTCCCGGTACGGCGCCCTTGACCAGCAGCAGCTGCCGCTCGGCGTCGACGCGCACGACCTCCAGGTTCTGCATCGTCCGGCGGACGTTGCCGAGGTGGCCGGACATCTTCTTGCCCTTGAAGACGCGGCCCGGGGTCTGGTTCTGGCCGATGGACCCGGGCGCCCGGTGCGACAGCGAGTTGCCGTGGGTCGCGTCCTGGGTGCGGAAGTTGTGCCGCTTGACCGTGCCCGCATAGCCCTTGCCGATGCTCGTCCCGATGACGTCGACCCGCTGCCCAGGCTCGAAGCGTTCCACCGTCAGTTCGGTGCCCGGCTCGAAGCCGCCCAGCGCCGCCTCGTCCTCGAGGCGGAACTCCCAGAGGCCCTCGCCCGGCTCCACCGAGACCGCGGCATACTGGCCGGCCACCGGCTTCGAGAGCCGCGAAGGCCGGGCACTGCCGGTCGTTACTTGCAATGCAGCATAACCGTCGCGCTCGGGCGTCCGCACGCGCGTCACGCGGTTCGGCAGGGCCTGGATGACGGTGACGGGCACGGAGGCGCCGTCCTCGGTGAAGACCCGCGTCATGCCGCATTTCTTTCCGATGAGACCGATGGCCATGTCGGATCCTTCAACTAACGCACCGCGCCCCGCGAGGGGCGGAAAAAACCTGTGGTCGAGCGAGCCGCCGCGGCGCCCCGGGTGTTTCGCACCCAAGCCCGGATTGCCGGTCGATCGCTCCGGAATGCCGGCTCACGGCCGGTCTGCATGGTCCCCCTGGGGCCCGCGCGGGCCCTTGGCGCCCGCTTCTGGCAGCACGAAGCCCGGCGCGAGACAGTCGCACCGGGCTGCAGCGAGCCGCCTATTATAGCAACTACTCCTGTCAGTTCAATTTGATCTGGACGTCGACGCCGGCCGGCAGTTCCAGCTTCATCAGGGCGTCCACGGTCTTGTCCGTCGGATCCAGGATATCCATCAGGCGCTTGTGGGTCCTGAGTTCGTACTGGTCCCGCGCATCCTTGTTGACGTGCGGCGAGATCAGCACGGTGAAGCGCTCTTTTTTCGTCGGCAGCGGCACCGGCCCGCGCACCTGCGCGCCGGTCCGCTTGGCCGTTTCGACGATCTCCCGCGCCGAGTTGTCGATCAGGCGGTGATCGAAGGCCTTCAGCCGGATCCTGATGTTCTGATTCGTTGCCATTTCAATCACTCCTGCCCGGGCCTTGCTGCGGTCCGTAGCGTTCCATTGGTTCGCCGGGCGCGCCGCCGGCGCTGCCTCACTCGATGATCTTCGACACCACCCCGGCGCCCACGGTCCGGCCACCTTCCCGGATCGCAAACCGCAGGCCCTCTTCCATCG
>RFHQ01000006.1 GCA_003695765.1 Gammaproteobacteria bacterium | reverse complement strand
GTCGTCGCCGCGGCCTTCGCGATGCACAACCTCAACGCGGTCTACATCGAACCGCGGATCCTCGGTTTCGAGGATCCGGCCAGCGACTACGCCAAGGTCGAGAAACTGCGCGAAGCGATCGGTCACTGGCCCTGGCTGGCCAGCGGCGTGGGGCATTTCCTGACTGGCCTGGCCGCCGTGCCGCTGGCGCTGTGGGCCGCCGAGCTGCTCCGGCAGGCATCCCCGCTGGCCGCATCTTTTCTGCGCATTGCCGGACTGTTCGCGGCCGTGGGCTTCCTGCTCGGCGGCGTCACGGACCTGCTGGGCAGCCATGCCCTGGGCCTGCTGGTGGCCGAGAACCCGACCCATCGCGACGCGCTCTACCTCGCGGACAGCCTGCTGCGCGTCGTGCTGAACGGCTTCGCCATCGTTGCCTTCGGCTGGTTCATCGGCCAGCTGAGCTGGTGTGCGGCCGGCGCCGGGCTGTTGCCCCGCGGCCTCTGCCGGCTCGGCTATGCCGCGGCTGCGTCGGCCTTGCTGTTCACCGTGGTCTACCTGCCGCTGTACCTGCCTCTGTACCTCGCCTGGGCGTTGTGGCTGGGGCTGGCGCTGCGCCGGCGACCGGCCGCCTGAGCCGGATCAGCCGCTGCGACGGTCGCGGACCGGGATCGTCAGCGCATACAGGCTGAGGACGAAAAACAGCGCGGCGCCGAACAGGAAGGGCGCATTCGGTGCGATCTGGTAGATCGTCGTGCCGAACAGCGGCGCGACGATGCCGCCGGCGGTGTTCGATGCGCTGAGCAGGCCGGCGGCCGCGCCCTGCTCCTGCGGTTCGACGGCCAGGCTGGCGCTGCCGTTGATGCCCGGCGTGGCGAAAGCGAAGGACAGGCCCAGCAGCGCGTAGCCGCCCATCAGCATGCCGGTGTTACTGGCGAAGGCCATCAGCAGCAGGCCGGCACAGAATGCCGGCCCGCAGAGTCGCAACAGCGTGCGTGGTGCCACGCGCCAGATCTGCAGGAAGACACCCTGGACGATCGTGATCACGCCGGCCATGCTGATCAGCACCAGGCTGGCCGTGCGGATGATCGCTTTCTTGTCGGTGATGCCCAGCCGGTCCTCGATGTAGAAGGCGGTCAGCAGATTCAGCGAGATGAACACCAGGAAGAAGCAGCCCCACATGATCATGAAGGGGCGCAGCCGCGGATCCCAGAAATGCAGCCGGGTGTCGGCCTGCGCACGCGGCGCATGACGCGCCGGTTCGCGCAATAGCAGCATTGCGGCGGCGGCGCCGAGCATGCACATCGCGGCGGCCGCATACATCGGCACCAGCGCGCCGGCGGCGGCGAGGCCCGCGGCCAGCAGCGGGCCGAGGATGGACCCGAAGCTGTTGGCGCTGCCGATCACGGCCATGCCACGCGCCCGGTTCTGCCAGCTGGTGACATCGGCCATATAGGCGGCGGCGGCCGGGTAGATCGCCGACGAGGTGAGGCCGTAGAGCGCCCGGGAGGCGGTAATGCAGGCCAGTATCCAGCCGATGCCGAGGAGCCCCTGCATGCCCGCCTGCAGGCTGAGGCCGAGCAGCGCGGTGCCGATGCCGCTGCCGAACAGGCCGAGGATGAACACCGGCTTGCGCCCGATCCGGTCGCTGCGCCGTCCCCAGAACGGCGCGGAAAACAGCAGGGGCAGACTGGCGATGGTGAAGGCCAGGCCGAACTGCTGCTCCGTCAGTCCGACGGCACGTGCCATCGGCGCGACGATGATGAAGTTCAGCGACTGGCCAATCGCGAACAGGACCACGCCCGCGGCGAGCAGCAGGCGGTCCGCGAGCCGGGCCGTGGCGCTACTGCCCATCTGTTCAGCGCGGCGCGTCCGGCTGCGCCGCTCGGCGCGGCAGAGCGAAGGCCGTGAGGTAGTCGCCAGGGTGCGGATAGATGAACGGGTGACCGCCGGAAGCGACGACCACATACTGCCGGCCGTCGACGCTATAGGTCATCGGCAACGCAAAGGCACCCGTGGGCAGGCGCGCGCTCCACAGTTCTTCACCGCTGACCAGGTCGAAGGCCCGGAAGCGGTCGTCCTGCGTGGCGCCGATAAAGACCAGCCCGCCGCCGGTGATGATCGGCCCGCCGAAACTGGCCGTGCCCCAGCGCAGCGGCAACGGGATCGGCATCAGCCGGTCGAGCATGCCGAGCGGGCTCTGCCAGAGGATCTCGCCGGCTTCCAGATCGACGGCTACCAGCGCGGCCCAAGGCGGTTCCGTGCAGGGCATGAACATCGGCGAAACCAGCGGACCCTGGCGCAGCGCGTAGGGCGTACCCAGCAATGCCGCCGGCGCGCCCATCTGGTTCTCGCCGGCTTCCAGCGGCCGCGTCTGGATCTGCTCCCGCGGTATCAGTTGCGCGAAATGCCCCATGCGCAGCACCTTCGTCACGAGGATGCGCGTGCGCGGATCGACGGCGACGCCACCCCAGTTGATGCCGCCGGCCGTCGACGGCACGATCACCGTGCCTTCCAGCGATGGCGGCGTGTAGATCGGCCCGAAGCGGTAGCTGCCGTACTTTCGACGGCATTGCAGACGATCCATGAAGGTCGCGCCCCAGAGTTGCGACGGCGCCATGCCCTGCGGGACCAGCGGCGGTGGTTTCACCGGGAAGGGCTGCGTCGGCGACAATTGCTCGCTGGGCACGCCGTCGGTTGGCACCGGGCGTTCCTCGATCGGGAAATAGGGTTCGCCGGTTTCGCGGTGGAAGATGAACAGCATGCCGGTCTTGGTGGCCTGGATCACGGCCGGGAAAGGTTCGCCGTCGCGCTCCAGGTCGACAAGCGTCGG
>RFHQ01000047.1 GCA_003695765.1 Gammaproteobacteria bacterium | reverse complement strand
GCCGGCGCTCGACATCCGCCCGCTGACCGGGGCGCTGGGCTGCGAGATCTTCGGCGTCGACGTGACGCGGCTGGACGAGCCGACCTTTGCGGCCGTCTACCAGGCCTTTCTCGATTACTCGGTCGTCGTCTTCCGCGACCAGGAACTCGACGAGGCCAGTTTCGCCGAGTTCGGCCGGCGCTTCGGCAAGCTCGAAGACGAACCCTTTCTGCCTAACCGGACCGAGACGCCGGGCGTGTATTTCTTCCGCGGCGCCGGTGGGCAAAAGAAGCTGTCTACGCAGAACCTCGGCTGGCACATGGACCATAGCTACCAGAAAAACCCCAGCCTCGGCGCGATGCTGTATGCCGTCGATGTGCCGCGGGCCGGCGGCGACACGCTGTTCGCCAGCCACTACCTGTCCTACGAATACCTGTCCGAGCCGATGAAAGCCTTTCTCGAGGACAAGATCGGCATCCACGACGTCCTGCATTACGGCATGGAATCCGGGCACTACGCAGTCTCGGAGGTCGAGGCGCTGGAGCGGCTCGCCGCGATGCGCAAGCGGTTCCCGCAGGTCGAGCATCCACTGGTCTGCCGGCATCCGGAGACCGGCCGCAAGATGCTGTATCTGAACAAGGCCTGGACGACGGCGATCAAGGGCCTGCACCCGCGCGAGAGCCGCGCGATCCTCGACATGCTGAAGGAGCATTCGCTGCAGGACCGCTTCCAATGCCGGGTACGCTGGTTCAACAAGTCGCTGCTCATCTGGGACAATCGTTGCGTGCAGCACAGTCCCAACGTCGACTACACCGAGCCGCGCGTGATGTTGCGCCTGGCGCTGCACTCGGACTGGATCCCGGGCGAATAGGTTGCCGTAGGCCGCCGCCTGTTCGCGGCCGGCGAGTGTCAGCTGCGCATGGCGGAACCATGCCGGCGCCGGCGGGTCAATCGGTGTGCGGCGACGGTGGGCGGGAAGGCTTGACCTGCGCTGCACGCGCGCAGTAGAAGTGGCGCAGGTTGACGAGGGGGAGAAGCGCATGAACGAGGCGCGATTCGGCTGGCGCCCGGCGGGGCGCGGCGTGCTGTTGCTGTCCGTGCTGCTGGCGGCGCCGCCGCTGGCAGCGATCGAGGACATCGTCGTCACGACCCGCAAAACAGCGGAGAACCTCAAGGACGTTCCGGTCGCCGTCACGGCCTTCGACAGCCGCTCCATCGAGGAAGCGCGCATCGAGAGCCTCGACGATGTCGCGGCCCTGACGCCGGGCCTCAATTTCTTCAGCCCGATCGGTCAGATCCTGCCGGTGCCGGTGATCCGGGGCGTCGCGCCGACGGACATCTTCGGCGAGCCGAATGCAGCCGTCTACCTCGACGGCGTCTTCGCCGCCGGCCGGGAGGGCCTGAACTTCGCCGTGCTCGAGATCGAGCGCATCGAGGTCAACAAGGGGCCGCAGAGCGCGCTCTACGGCCGCAATGCCTTCAGCGGAGCAATCAACTACGTGACCAAGCGCCCGTCCAGCGAATTCGAGGCTTCGCTGGATGGCACCGCCGGCAACGACGGCAAGGGCACGGTCAAGGGCATGATCAACCTGCCGCTGGCCGGGGACGTGCTGGCGCTGCGGGTCGCGGCGATGTTCGACGCCTGGGACGGTTCCTACGACAACCCGATCAGCTCGGAGGACGTCGGTGGCTATGAATATCACACGGTCATCGGCGACCTCTACTGGACGCCGACCGAGAACTTCTCGGCCCTGTTCAAGGCCTATTACTCGGACGATCGCATCGACGGCGCCGCGCAGACCGGCCAGCCGGCCAATTGCGAAAACGTCGGTGCCGACAACGGCCCGAACCAGCGCCTCGCCAACCTGTGCGGGCCTGTGTGGTCGGTCGACCAGAACCGGGCCTGGGTCAATGCCGGGCTGAACAACAACCCGAACGTACCCGAGTCGGAGCGTTTCTTCACCGGCAGCGAGGAGATCCCGTTGATCGAAGGGGCCTGGGGCGAGAAACGCGAAGTCACGCGCCTGAGCCTGAACCTCGACTGGGACCTGGATTTCGGGACTTTCACGGCGCTGACCGGCTATTCCAAGGTCGAGCAGGAAAGTTCTGAGGACGGCACCCGTGGCCTGGGCTATTCGCAGCCATTCAATTATTGCACGCAGGTGATCGGTTACATCGACGATCCTGCGAATACCGTTCCCTTGTGTGCCGATTTCCTGGCGCCCAGCCGTTTCGGTGCCGGTTCGCTGGTCGTGTCGCCGCCGGCGATCACCGAGGAAATCAGCCAGGAAATCCGCTTCAGTACACCGGTCGACAAGGCCATCCGTGGCAGCCTCGGTTTCTACTATTTCAGCAACACCCGTGACGAGGTCACGGCCGCGCTGCTGGCCCGCTCGCCGACGGCGCCGCCGGGCGCGTTCGATCCGACCGGCCCGGGCACGCCGCCGCCCGGCATTGCGTTCGGCCCCTGGCCTGGCATCGGCCTTGCGATTGGCGACCCGGCCTTTCGCCCCTGGTTCACGCCGACCAGCACGCTGGGCCGGGACGAGTTCTTCAATCGCGAAAACGACTCCTGGGCCGTGTTCGGCACCGGCGAGGTCGACCTCAACGATGCCCTGACGCTGGATTTTCAGCTGCGCTTCACGAACGAAGACCGTTCGCTGAAGGTCACCGCGCCGCAGCTTGGTTACCAGGTGCGCAGCGCCAGCAAGTCCTTCGATTTCGTCACCGGGCGCATCGGCGTCCGCTACCGCGTCAGCGACGACTGGATGGTCTATGGCTCGGTCAGCAACGGCACCAAGGCCGGCGGTTTCGACTCCGACGTCGTCGACGTGCTGACCGATCCCAGCGACCCGAATTCCGCCGAGGAACGGATCGTGATCGTGCCCTTCGCCGAAGAGAAGCTGCTCGCCTACGAACTCGGCGCCAAGGGCTTCACCAGCGACGGGCGCTTCGGCCTGGATCTGGCGATGTACATGATGGACTGGTCTGAAATCGTGATCCCGCAGGTCTTCAATTTCGACCCGCTGACCGGTGATGCGCTGTCCCAGCCGGAAGGGTTCAATACGAACGCCGGCGATGCCACGCTCTGGGGTTGGGAGATTCAGGGCAACTGGAATGTCACCGATACCCTGAAGGCGAAGTTCGGCCTGTCTTTTACCGATGCGCAGATTGACAAGGCAAAACTGGAGAGCTTCGCCGACTTCCCCAGTTTCTCACCGGACGGCGACGTGTCGGGCAATCAGGTCCTGCGGGAACCGCCTTGGCAGGGCAATGTCACGCTGATCTACGAGCGGCAGCTCTTCGGTGACTGGGAAGGGCTGGGCCGGCTGGACGTGACCTACCAGGACGAGTATTTCGGCGGCGTGGACAACCAGTGGACTATTCCGAGCCACACCTATGTGAACCTGCGGGCGCAGCTGACCTCGCCGTCCGGCAGGTACACCATCGCGTTGTGGACCAAGAACCTCTTGAATGACGACTCGCCGATCGCCGGCTTCCGGGACGTGTACTTCGGCAACAGCCACGATGTGCTGCGGCAATTGCCGGCCAGCCAGTCGGCCTCGCCCTTCAATTTCTTTCCCTGGCGCATCAATGCCGTGCATCCGAACCTGCGGACCTACGGCTTGTCGGTCAAGATCCGTTTCGGCAACGCGGACTAGGAGGGCGCTCGGCTGGGGCGGCGCGCCGGCGGCGGTCAGTGACAACGCTCGCAACTGTCGAGCTGCCGGAGGCGCTGGGCGCGGTTCGTGGCCGGCTGCGGGCCCCAGCCGGCGCTGTGACAGCCGCTGCATGACCATCGCCGCTCGAGGACCAGCGAGTGCGCGCGCGCGAAATGCCAGTCACCGGGGCGCTGCGCCTTCAGCCGGGCTGCGAGCCCGGCCGTGGCCTCGCTGGCGGTGACCGGCTCGCCGGCAGGCAGCGACGGCGGGCTTGCGGCGAGCGGCAGCCGGCCGGCCAGCCGCGCGGCCGAGCGCCCGGCGAGGCGCCCGGTGAAGACCGAGGGGCCGAGAAACGTGCCGGAACCGCCGAAGCGGCCGTTGATCCCGGCCACGCCGGTCACTTCACCGGCGGCGAACAGGCCCGGGATCGGGGATCCATCCGGGGCCAGCACGTCGGCATCGTCGCCGATCACGAGCCCGCCGAGGCTCTTGCGGGACATCGGGTAGAGCCTCAGCGCATAGAACGGCGCGGTGTCGATCGGCCTCAGTCCGCGTGGCGGGCGTTCGGGGCCGAAGCGGCGGAAGTCGCGGTCGTCGCCGGCCGCCAGCATTGCGTTGTAGCGCTGGACTGTCGCCGCCAGCGCCGCCGGCGGCAGGCCGGCCTGTTCGGCGAGCCGGCGCAGGCTGGTGGCCTTCCCCGTGACCGCCGGGTTGTCGAGGATCTCGGCCTGCAGCGTTTCGCGATCGAGCCAGGGCGCGCCGCGCACGCGCAGCCGGCGGCGGCCTCGCTCGTCGAAGATCAGCCAGTACGACTGCCCGGGCAGCGACAGGACGGCCTGTTCGAGCTGCTTGCGCGGCGCGCTTTCGTCGATGAAGCGCCGGCCGTCAGCGGTCACGAAGATCGCCGCCGGATTCTGCGCGAACAGGCCATGCTGGCCTGCCGGGTCACGCGGATCCGGCAGGCCGGTGACAAAGATCGCCTGGTGATCGAGCCGCGCCACGGCCGCGCCGGCCTGCTCGCCGAGCACGAGGCCCGCGCCGGTGGCGAAATGCCCGGCGCCGTTCAACAGCCGTGGCGGCACTGCCCAGCGCGAAGGCCAGTGCGCGCGGACCTGCTCCAGGGAGCCCTCGAAGCCGCCGCTGGCGATGATCACGGCCGGCGCCGTGAATTGCATCGTCCTGCCGCTGCGCAGATGGCGGCTGCGCAGCCGCCAGCCACCGGCGATCCGTTTCAGGCCGGTGACCTCGACACCGAAGCCGATCTCGATCGGCTCGCGGCGCAGCGCCTCGCGCAGCAATGGCCGGACGACGTGCAGCGCGGCGCCGCGGGTGAAATGAAAGCGCGGCACGCTGGTCTCGCCGGGCGCCGGCAGGACCGCGCGGAACTCGACACCCTGCGCGACCAGCCAATCGTAGACCTCCGGCCGTGATGCGGCCACGTAGCGTCGCAGCCAGCGCTCGTCGGCGTCCTCGCCCCAGGTCAGCATGTCCCGCAGGGCGAGTTCGACGCTGTCTTCGATGCCGCGCCGGCGCTGCAGCGGCGTATCTACGAGGAACAGGCCGCCGGCCATGACCGCGTGGCCGCCACCGACCGAGTTGGCTTCGAGCACGAGGACGCGCGCGCCGTGATCGCTGGCCTCCAGTGCCGCCGACAGACCGGCAATGCCGGCGCCGACCACGATCAGGTCGGCATCGGCCGTGGGCAAGGGGCGGTGGCAGCCGGCCAGCGCGATGCCCAGCAGCAGGGCCGCCCCGCCGCGTCGCCAGGCTGCCTGCGCCCGTTTCACTGTGCCACGCCACCCCCGGCTGGCCGTCGACGGGGCCGACGATAGCACGCCGTCAGTAGTTCAGCTTCAGCGTCAGCAGGTACTCGCGCGGTGGCAGCACCGTGCGGATATTGGTATTGCCGGAGAAGAACAGCCCGGAGACGTTGTCCTCCTCGCCGCTGAGATTGCGGCCGCTGGCCACCAGCTGCCAGCGCTGGTCCGGGCCGCCGATGCCGATGAAGCCGTTGATCCGCGTATAGGATTCGATCGGCAACTCGTTCGTGACTTCCGAGAAATAGTCATCGACATAGTTGAGATCGGCGCCGAAGCTGAGGTCGACGGCCGGTGCCAGCGACAGGCGGTAGTCGAAGCCGGCGCGCAGCGTGAGCTCCGGATTGGAGGGCAGTTCCCGGACCACCGGGCCGGTGACCGGATCGTCGAACTCGACCTTGTCGGCATCCATGAAGCCCAGCGTGGCGAACAGGTTCAGCGCATCGACCGGCGTCCAGGCGGCCTCCAGCTCCAGGCCACGTACGTCGACGTCGCCGACATTGCCGGTCGGGAAGATCACCTGGCCGTTGACGACGGTGCCGATCGCCTGCTGCAGGTCCTCGTAGGCGGCGTAGAACAGCGCCATGTTCAGGCGCAGGCGCTTGTCCAGCAACTCGCTCTTGACGCCGAACTCGCCGGACCAGACCTTCTGCGGGTCGTAGACCTGGCCGGCGCAGAGCACGTTGCCGAAGCAGAGGGTCTGGAAGCCGCCGGCCTGAAAGCCGCTGGCCAGGCTGGCATACAGCAGCCAGTCGTCGCCGGGACGGTATTCGAGCCCGATGCGCGGGGTGAACTCATCGAAGTCCTTGGCCGGTGCCGCGGCGCCGTCCGCCGGCGCACAGCCGGCGAATTGCGTGCTCGTGCAGCGATAGCGATACTGCTTCTCGTCGCGGGTCCAGCGGCCGCCGAGCGTGCCACTCAGCCGCTCGCTGAAGTGCCAGCGGGCCTCGGCGAACAGCGCGTAGCTGCGGGTCTCGGAGCTGGTGTCCTCGCGGAAGCCGAAGAAGGGCGCGGCCGTGCCGGAGTAGATCTGATCGCCGTCCTCGTCGAGGAAGAAGAAGCCGGTGATCCAGTCGAGGCGCTCATCGAAAGCGCTGCCGATGAGCTGGAGTTCCTGGCTCCATTGCTGCAGTCCGGAGCGCGAGTCGATCAGCAGGCCCGGCAGGCCGGGAACGCCGAGAAAGCCGCCGCCGGCCAGATCGAAGCCAAACCGATCGTCGATGTCCACCCAGGCGGTGATCGACCGCAGTTCCAGTGCGCCGAGATCGACGCGCAGGTCGACGGTCACGCCCGCCTGATCGCTGGCGCCGAAATTCACGCCCTCGGGCGACAGGCTGTCGTAGAAGCCGCTGAGCGGCTCGCCCGGCACGGCGCCGGGGCCGTCGAAGGGCCGGTAGGGCACGCCGTTGTAGCCGTCGTTCTCGACGTCGACGTAGAAGGCGCTGACGGTTGCCTGGATGCGGTCGTTGCCATACCAGTGCAGCTTCGCGCGCGCAGCCTGGTTCGTATACTCGCCCGGGCGAGCGCCGGTCAGCGGGTTCTCGAAGTAGCCTTCGCCGCGGTCGTGGTAGCTCAGCGCCAGCGAGCCGGCCAATGCGCCGGGCTTCAGCGGTCCGCCGATCGATGCCGTCAGCCGCGAGGTCTCGTAGTTGCCGAAGCCCAGCGAGGCGTCGGCCCAGAATTCGTCCGCCGGTGTCCGGGTGATGATCTTGATCGCCCCGGCCAGCGTGTTGCGGCCGTAGAGCGTGGCCTGCGGGCCGCGCAGCACCTCGATCCGTTCGATGTCGGTGAGGTCCAGGTTCGCCGTGGCCAGCCGGCCGCGATAGACGTCGTCGACATACAGGCCGACCGGCGACTCGGAGACGTTGAAGCCCGGGTTCTGGACGCTGGCACCGCGCATGTGCAGCTGCATGGCGGCTGCGTTGGCGGTGACCGGGTAGGTCTGCAGGTTGGGCACCGCATCGCCGATATCCTGCGTCGTAGCGATCTGCAGCCGCTCGATCGCGTCGCCCTGGAAGGCGCTGACCGCCAGCGGCACGTCCTGCAGGTTCTCCGCCCGGCGCTGTGCCTCGACGACGATGTCTTCCATTTCCGCGATCGCTGGCTGCACGGCCAGCAGCATCGCCAGGGCGACCACGCCGGCCGCGAGCGACTTGCCCATGCTGTTTCCTCTCCGCTTGGAACGTAGCTCGTCACCGGCCGCGAGCGCCGCCGGTTGCGACCGGATCTGCAAACGGCCCGTATCCGGTGCGAGCGGCGGCTAGCCTAGCAGACTGGCGGGCGCAGTAAAGCCCTCTGCGGGGCACAGGCATTGATTTTGCAGCGATATCCGGCCGCGGCCGGCCGCATCTGGACAGTCGCCCGGCGACGCGGCGTCGCCGGCAAAGGCGCGCCGGCCGTCAGCCGACCAGCTCGCAGCTGATCCAGCCGTCCTCGCCGATGTCGGAGACGCGGATCTCCACGCCCATGTCCCGGGCATAACCGTACAGCCTGGGCTTGACGAACTGCTCGTGGATCTCCTCCACGGTCAGGTCGAACTGGCCGATGCGACGGGCCTGTTCCAGCACATAGCCGAACGGCTCCTTCCAGCGGCGCACGCCTTCTTCGGCCTCGTTTTCCAGCGCGAGCTGGAAGTGGCAGGCCGTACGATCGAAGAGCCCGACCAAGGCGATCTCCTTCTGCCCGGTCTTACGGATGATATTGCCGACGCGCTCATTGATCGGCCGCATGGTCTTCAGGTCGTGCTCGATCCACTCGTCGATCAGCCCCTGGTCTTTTGCGAACTGCATTGCGTTCAGGTGCATCTTGACCAGCGCATCGTTGATCTCGTGGGCGTAGCCGGCCGTGTTCGACAGGGTCCGGAGCACGACATTGACGGCCTTGCCCAGTTCCAGTTCGCGGCCTTCGAAGCCGCTCAAGGTCTTGAAGTTGTCGACGACGTTCGATTTCCTGGGCGGATGTGGCGGCACTTCCGCCGGCTGTGGCTTGGTCTGTGGCGCGGCCATCGTTGCTCTCCTGCTGCTGTTCTGGACTCGTATATACCAGCGCCGCCCGCCCGGCAAGCGCGGCGGCGGCTGGGCGCGCCGGGCATCCGCGCCGCGGGCGCCGGGCTGCCCGAAGCGTGGGCATCCGCCGCGCGGCCGGGCCGCTTTCTTGCAGGGTGCATGCTGGGGTGCGAACATTGGCTGCCGGTCCCAAGAGCAACGAGACGCCGGAGTCGCGCCGCGCGGCATCCGGCCTGCGGTCTTCCAGGACCGGCCAAGCGAGCCGATGCGGCGGTGACGGGACGGGCGCCCGACTCGCCGGGCGATACAGGGGGTGCATCATGTCGACAGCGCAAGAGAACTACGAGGGCGTCTGGGATGGGCGCCTCGGCTTTGGTGAAAAGTCAGCGATCATCGTGATCGACCTGCTGAAGGGCTACACGACCGAGGGCTCGCCCTTGTATGCGCCCGGGGTCGTCGCCTGCGTCCAGCAGATGCCGGATTTCCTGGAACTGGCCCGCAGCAAGGCCGTGCCGATCATCCACACCCAGGTGCGCTACACGCCACCGGACTACGTCGACGGCGGCGTCTGGGTCAAGAAGGCGCCGGTGCTGCGCGATCTCGTCGAGGGCAACCCCTATGCGGAGTTCTGCGACGAGGTCATCCCGCGGGAGGACGAGGTCGTCATCACCAAGCAGTATGCCAGCGCCTTCTTCGGCACCTCGCTGGTCGCGACCCTGAACGGGCTGCGCGTGGACACGTTGATCATCACCGGCTGCACGACCTCCGGCTGCATCCGGGCCACCGCCGTGGACACGGTCCAGCACGGCTTCCGGCCGATCTGCGTACGCGAGTGCATCGGCGACCGGCACGACGGGCCGCACGAGGCCAACCTGTTCGACATCAACGCCAAGTACGGCGATGTCATCAGCAAGGCCGAGGCGATGGAATACCTGAACAGCCTGTAATCGGGCGGGCGGTTCATCGACACTGAAACGAGGGGAGGAGGCAGGCATGGCCGCGAAGAAGAAGACTGCACCGAAGCGGATCAAGGTCAAGAAGACGCCGCGGAGCAAGCTGACGCAGACGAAGCATTACAACTACGAGCCGATCATCGACCGCAAGCCCTTCAAGCTGCCGAACGGCGCACGGGTCGCGGTGATTCCATATATCAACATCGAGCACTTTCCCGCCGATATTCCAGGCACGGCGCTGATTCCTGGCACCGCCGGCTTCACGCCGGACCCGCTGAACTACGGCTGGCGGGACTACGGCAATCGTGTAGGCCTGTGGCGCATGATGGATCTGATGGACGAGTGCGGCATGCGCGGTACCGTGTGCCTGAACGGCGAGATCATCCGCGAGTATCCGCGAATCATCGAAGAGGGCTACGCCCGCGACTGGGCCTGGATCGGTCACGGCATCAACAATGCGCCGGCCAACTTCATCGGCAACACGCGCAATCCGGATGGCTCGATCAACTACCTGTCCGAGGAGCGCGAGCGCGAGATCCTCGAGGCGGTGCTGGATACGATGAAGGCGACGCTGGGCCGCAAGACCAAGGGCTGGCTCAGCCCCTTCCTGACGCATACGGACAATACGCCGCGCCTGCTCGAGGAATACGGCGTCGAGTATCTCTGCGACTACACGGCCGACGATCATCCCTTCCGCTTCAACACGCCGAAGAAGAACCTGATCGCCGTGCCGTACACGGTAGAGATCAACGACATCCCGGCCTTCCTGAACCTCGGGCTTTCGTCGGAGGCCTTCGGCGACATGATCATCGACCAGTTCGACGTCCTCTACGAGGAAGGCGCAACCAATGCGCGCTGCATGCCGATCTGCCTGCACACCTTCCACGTCGGGCAGCCGAACAAGTTCAAGCACCTCGCGCGGGCCTTCCGCTACATCGCCAGTCACAAGGACGTGTGGTTGACCACCGGTGACGATGTCAACGACTGGTACCGCAAGAATTACATGTGAGCAAGACCGGAGGTCAGACCCCCATGGCACAACGCGTGCAGGACAAGAAGCCGAAGCGCAACAAGGCGGCCCGAGCCTGGCTCGAAGAAAACATCGCCGAGCAGAAGAAGCGTTATCAGGCGATCGTCGACGAGCAGGAAGCCCTGTGGCCCAAGCGCCGCAAGTGGTACCGGGAATTCCTGAAAATCATCCAGACTCGCGGTTTCAACGTGGACGGCGATCTGCTGCGCAAGATCCCGAAGGCGGAACTGCCGAAGGAGCCGAAACGCAAGCACCGGGTCGTCTGGTAAGCCGACGCCGACAATCGCTAACAAGGAGAGCAGACTTTGGCCAGACCACATATCGAACCCTACGTAGAGCTGGATGCGCCCTACAAGAAATTCGACATCGCCGGCTTCAAAGGCAGCCATTACAAGGTGCTGTCGCTGGATGTCGACTCCGGCGCCTGCACGCTGAAGGTCCGCTTCGATGGCGGCTACAAGCGCAAGCCGGGGCTCAGCTATTCCGACATGGAGATCTTCGTCCTCAACGGGATCATCAAGGTCGGCAAGGAGACCTGGCGCGAAGGCCACTACGCCTTCATTCCGGCCGGCATGCACATCGGCGCGATCAGCGTCGGCCGCGGCGCGGAAGCGCTGGTGATGTTCAACGATTCGGAGCCGAGCTACTACGAGTCGGACCGCAATCATCAGCTTGCGCTGACCGATGCGTTCAAGTCCTTCAACAGCTATGTCGATGCGCCTTGGGGGCCGGGCAACCTGGTGTCGCCTTCGGTGGCTACCGGCGTCGGCATCAAGGTTCTGCACTACGACGTGCTGACGCAGGCGATCACCTTCCTGTACTACATGTCACCGGAGTTCATGCAGAACAATATCTCGTACCACGACTGCGCCGAGGAGAGTTACCACATCTGGGGCACGTCCTGGATGATGCAGTTCGGCGATCTGCCGACCGGCGGCTATTTCTGGCGGCCGCCCTATATCGATCATGGCGCCTTCCGCAGCAAGCTGGGCTGCATTGCATTTGGCCGGACCGACTCGAAGCTGCACAATTATTTCCATTTCAATCCCTGGTCGACGCCGGACGAGAACAAGCTGCGCGCAGCCGCGCACCTGTACCGGCAGCGGCCGCAGCTGTACGACTGGGTCGCGTCCGAAGGTCACAACCATCCGCATGGCCCACCGGATCACGAGCATCCGCACTACCATGACGATGCGCAGGTCAGGCACCTGCATGGGCGGGCGCCGGCGGCGGAGCGGCATCAGGCGCCGCCACGCAAGCGGAAACGGCGGCGTTGAGAGACTCTCGGGTGGCGGCGCCGGCAGCTGCGGCGCCGTTGCCATCTCAACGCAGATTCCTTTTCACCCCGGCGCGGGTGTATCGTGCTGCTGGCCGGCCGGCCGCAAGCGCCTGACAACCAACGGAACAGGGGAATACCGTGGCTGCGAAGAAAGAATTCGACCTGTTGATCAAGAACATCCGCGTCGTGCGGCCGAATGCCGCGATGCCAGATGACGTGGACATCGCCATCCGCAACGGCAAGTTCGCGAAGATCGCGCCCGGAATCGCGGCCAGCCGCGCGAAATCGGTGTTCGACGGCAAGAACCGCCTGGCCTTTCCGGGACTGGTCGATCCGCACATGCACACCGGCATCTACGCGCCGCTGAACGAGGACGCCGTGACTGAGAGCCGGGCAGCGGCTCAGGGCGGCGTGACCACCAGTGTCAATTACATGCGCACCGGTGGCTATTACCTGAACAAGGGTGGTCCCTACGCGAAGTTCTTCCCGGAAGTGCTGAGCCTGTCCAAGGGCAATTTTCACGTCGATTACGCCTACCATCTCGCGCCGATGTCGCGGCAGCACATCCGCGAGATCCCGGCGCTGGTCGACAAGCACGGCGTGACCTCGTTCAAGATCTTCATGTTCTACGGCGGTCACGGCCTGCACGGGGCCTCGTCCAATCAGTCGGAATTCCTGATGATCGGCAAGGACGAGAAATACGATTACGCGCATTTCGAGTTCGTGATGCGCGATATCCAGAAGGCGCGGCAGCGTTTTCCGGACAAGGCCGACCAGATCTCGCTGAGCCTGCACTGTGAAACGGCCGAGATCATGGCCGCATATACGAAAATGGTCGAAAAGGAAGGCAAGCTCAAGGGCTTGCATGCCTACAATGCGGCCCGGCCCCCGCATTCCGAGGGTCTGGCGATCTTCATCGCCTCCTACCTGGCGAATGAGACCGATCTGCCGAAAATCAACCTGCTGCATCTCACATCGCGCAAGGCGGTCGTCGCGGCACTGCAGATGGCCGAGGTGTTCCCGCATATCGATTTCCGCCGCGAGGTCACGATCGGCCACCTCTGCCTGGACGTGGACGCGAAGACGGGCGTGCTGGCCAAGGTCAATCCGCCGATCCGTCCGCGCGAGGATGTCGAATTCCTCTGGGAGGCCCTGCTGGCCGGAGAGCTGGACTGGGTCTGCTCCGACCACGCCTGCTGCAAGCACGAGATGAAAGTCGACCGGCGGCGCAAGACCGACATCTGGCTGGCCAAGTCCGGTTTCGGTGGCACCGAGTACCTGCTGGCGGCTCTGGCCACCGAGGGTCGCAAGCGCGGGCTGAGCTGGAACGACATGGCCCGGCTGACCAGCTACACCGCGGCACGGCGTTTCGGGCTGAACAGCAAGGGGGACATTCAGGAAGGGCTGGATGCCGACCTGGCGATACTCGACCCGAACGAGACCTGGACCGTGCACGCCGAGGAGTCGGAATCGCAGCAAGGTTACACGCCGTTCGAGGGCCTCGAGCTGACGGCGCGCGTCAAGACGACCTTCCTGCGCGGCCAGAAGATCTACGATGAAGGCAAGGTGCTCGGCAAGCCGCAGGGCCGGTACCTGAAACGGCCGACCTGAAGCCGTCCCGCCCGCAAACGGCGATCAATTGAGCGATGCGCGCGGCGGTCCGCCGGAGATCGTGTCGCTGTCGCCGTTCTTGCTGCTGCCGAGGCGCTCGCCGGTGGCCTTTACGCGGACCAGTTCGCTGAACATCGCAACGATGGCCCCGGCGTGCCGTGTCGCGTCGGCCGGTGACATCTTGCGTACCGACGCGGCTGCGGGCGATTCACCCCGCAGCGGCTTGACCGCGTGCATTGCTTGCCGCAGTGTCTCGAGCCGCGGCCGGATACTCTCCGGGACTTCCGCTTCCGGCAGCATCTCGAGATTCTCGATGTAGGCCGCCAGCAGGCGTTGCTTGACGGTGCCGTCGCCGGCGAGACGGCGGACCGCGGAATAGAAACGATCGGTGAACTGGCACATGGACCCGTTTGTTCTTGTTATTCGAGCACTTGTGATCGTGCCCACTCGCCGCGTTCAGGCCCTTGGCCCGGCTTTCCAGAGCCGCTGGCCAGAAACGGCAGCTACTATGTGAAATATATAGCGATTTCTCAAAAAGGCAAACCCCGGCGCCGTGGCCGCGGGCGGCGGGCATGACGGCCCGGCCCCGCCACTGGCTGGCGCTGCTGAGCCTGGTCGTGCTCTGGGGCTCCTCCTACCTGATGATCGAGTTCGCGTTGCGGGCCTGGCGTCCGGCCGAGATCGCCGGGCTGCGGATCGCCGCCGGGGCGCTGGTGCTGCTCGTGGCCGTCCGGGCGGGGCGGCACCGGCTGCCCGGCGGCTGGCGGCACTGGGCCTGGTTCCTCGGCATCGCCGTCATCGGCAATGCACTGCCTTTTTACCTGATTTCCTGGGGCCAGCAGGGCGTGGAATCCGGCCTCGCCGGCATCCTGGCGGCCAGCACTCCGCTGTTTACGCTGCTGCTGGCGCACTGGCTGCTGGACGACGAGCGCTTGGAGGCGCGCCAGGCGCTGGCATTCGTCGCCGGCTTCAGCGGTGTCGCCGTGCTGCTGGGGCTCGATTCCCTGGCTGCGGTCGGTGGCGGCGGCTTGCGGCTCTGGTCCCAGCTCGCGATCCTCGCCGGTGCCGCCTGCTACGCCGTGGCGACCGTGGCGGCCCGCTTCATGCCGCCGGCGCACCCGGTCGTGACTTCGGCCGGGGTCATGCTGGTGGCGGCCCTGCTGATGAGCCCGGCCGGCTACACGGCGGTGCAGGCGATTCCGGCGACGCCCTGGGCCTCACTGGCGGCCATGCTGTTCCTCGGCGTGCTGGGCACCGGTGCCGCCTCGATCATGTACTTCTACCTGATCGCCGAGACCGGCGCGCGCTTCACCGCGCAACTGAACTATCTGGTGCCGGTCTGGGCCGTGCTGCTGGGCAAGCTGGTACTGGACGAGCCGCTGCGCTGGTCCAGCCTGCTGGCCCTGGCCTTGGTGCTGAGCGGGCTGTACCTGATGCGGCACTCCGCGGCACCGCCGCGCCGCCGGTCCGGGTAGTTCAGCGCAGCTCGCGGTCCGGCACCGGTCCGAAATACATCTCGAAGCCCAGGCCTGCGCCGAGATTCAGGTCGCGTTCCTCGAACTCCGAGAAACGGGGCCAGGTCGCGCTGCCGATGAACTCGACGAACAGCCACTTGCGCAGCACGCGCTGGCGATAGCGAAATTCCAGCCCGTAGTTCTTCAGCGAGACGGCGCGGCCGGTCTCGATCGCGACGAAACTGCGATAGGTCAGGGCGCGCCGGTTGGACAGCCCCTGGAACAGGTTCAATGCGGAGAACCAGTCCAGGCCCTTGCGGTCTTCGGCGATGGTGCCGGAGTTGGCCCAGCGCAGCAGCAGCTGGCGGCCGAGCAGGTGATCGAGATCGAGGTCGCTGGTGGTGCCGAAACCGCGCTGCTCGCGCCAGAAGCCGGTCTGCCGCCAGCGCAGGATCGTATCCGGACCGAGGTTCCAGTTCTCACGGTAGCGCAGCTTGACATAGGGTTCCGGCGGGAAGCGCACGCGGACGCCGACACTGGTGTCGAAACCCCGCTTGTGCCCCTGGCCTCGCTGAAAGCCCAACCCCAGCAGGAAGGACGAATCGCGGTCCTCCGCGACCGGTGGCGGCACCGTTGCGCTCTCGTCGGCTCCGCGCTCTTCAATCAGCTCCCGCTCATCGCCGCGGCCGACGAGAATGCGCGCGCGGTTCTTCAGCGCCGGCAGCGCCAGCTTGGCGCGGAAGCGGAAATCCGGGTCGAAGCCGTTGCGCTGGTCGTAGAAACCGTAGGCGCCGATGCGGCCGTGCGACTCGGTCAGTTCGGCCTCGTAGCGCCGGCGATCGCCGAAGAAGCCGTCGAACCATCGGGCGCTGCCGCAGACTGTCCAGGCGACGCCGCGCCGGGCCCTGTCCAGCCACCCGTTCGGGCCGGCGTCGTCCAGGCAGGGATCGGCGCTGGCCGTCTCGGCCGGCTTTTCCGGCGGCAGCGGTTGCTCGAGGCTGTCTTCGGGCAGATCGAAGGTCTCCTCGACGGCCTCTTCGAGATCCCGGGCCGGTGCGTCGCCGGCTGCGGCCGGACGCCCGGGCCGCGCCGCGCAACCGGCCAGCATGGCGGCGGCGAACAGCGCGGGCAGCAGGGATCGGCAGGGGCAGGCGATCATCGCCCGATTATCGGTGCCGTTCCGGGGACCGTGCAGTGAACCCGCCCGCGCTCCGGGCAAAAAAGGGGCGGCCCCGCGGGCGGGCCGCCCCTGACGATTGCATCCGGGCCGGGCATTGCGCCTGGCCGGTGTTGCTCAGAAGCGATAGCTCGCTTCGATGCCGAAACGGCTGCGGCTGCCCGGATGGATGAAGGAGCCACCGAATTCCGGCGCCGGGATGACCTCCTGCAGCCATTTCTCGTCGGTGATGTTGGTGCCGAAGGCCGTCAGTGTCCAGCGTTCGCCGGCGATGCCGACCCGCAGGTCGATCAGCTCGTAGGAATCCCGGCGGGCGACCGAGTACTCGCCGTTGGCATCCGGCACGACGGCAGCCAGGGCCGGGCCGAAGATCGTCGGGCGCTGCTGATCCTGGACCACATGGAACCAGGTCTTGCCGACGCCGTTGATGCTCAGATTGGCGATCAGGTCCAGCGACGAAGTCAGCGGCCAGGTGAAATCGGCGCCGAAGGCAAAAGTGTATTTCGGCGTGTACGGCGCCTCGTTGCCGACGGTGTCCGGACGGGCGGAGTTCTTGTCGATCTCGGTGTCGATCCAGTTGCCGTTCGCGTACAGGCTCAGCCAGTCGGTCGCGGCCCAGGTCGCGCCCAGCTCGATGCCCTTGATCGTCGTTTCGTCGATGTTCGAGACCACGCGCAACAGGCCGAACTGGCCCACGAAGAACTCGAAGAACTGCTGGTCGTCGACCTCGACCCAGTAGGCCGCGCCTTCCCAGCGGAAGTTGTCGCCGATATCGGACTTGAAGCCGATCTCGTAGGACTTCGAAGTCTCCTCCTTGAAGTCATCCGAGATATTGACCCGGCTGAAGCCGGTGCCGGCGACAGCGACGCCGTTGATGTACTGGTCCACCGTTGCCTGCGAGCCGAAGTTGTTGAAGCCGCCGCTCTTGAAGCCGACACCGGCCGAGCCATAGGCGATCAGGCGGTCGGTGACGTTCCAGCGCAGCGACAGTTTTGGCTGCCATTGGTCGAAGGTCTTGCTCTTGTTCGCGCTGGCACCGGTCGGGTCGACACAGAGGCCCGGGTTGATCGGGTCGCCGCCGACATAGTCGGTGGTCGGGTCGAGCACTGGCGTGCAGACCAGGAATTCAGTCCGGGCGTTCACCGGCACAAGGTTCTTGACCTCGCGTTCCTCGCGGTCGTAGCGCAGCGCGAAGGAAAGCTCCAGGTTGTCACGCAGGTCGTAGGCTAGCTGCCCGAAGACCGAGTAGACATCGGTCTGGAAGTTGTCGTGCACGAGCTGTTCGGTCGGGTTCGCCGGGTCGGTCGTGAACAGCTGCGGCACGATCACGCCGGCGCGGTCGATGCCGAGGTTGACGCCGACCTCGCGGTCGATGTTCAGGTAGTAGAGGCCGGCCTCCCAGCGCAGCCGCTGATCGCTCTTCGAGCGCAGGCGCAGTTCGACACTGTAGTCCTCCTGGTTGCGCTCCTGGTACTGCGTGCCGTCGCAGCTGGTCGGCGTGTAGGCGCCGTAGACCGAGAACTGCGGCAGCCCGGGCACGAGCGCCTGCGGGGCACCGAGCACGAAGCCGGAGTTCGCGACTTCGGTCGTCGTGTCGATGCAGCGCTGGTCCGACCAGAAGAAGCCGAAGGCGCCGCTGGTGCCGTCGGCGCCCAGGTTGTTGTCGATGTCGCTGTAGAGGAACCAGCCGACCAGGTCCGCCCAGCCGAGGTCGTAGTCGGCCTTGATCGAGAACTCCAGCGACTCCTGGTTGTTGAAGGACTGGATGTTCGGATTGAACTGGAAGGGGTGTTCGTTGACATTCTCGTAGCCGGCCGCGGCACGTTCCGGCGGCTGTCCGAAGATACCGAGAGCGGTGACGAAATTCGGAATGTGGAACACCGAGTTGAAGGTGATCGACGCGGCGTCGACTTCGCCGTAGCGGATCTTGGTGTCGACGCTGAGCTGCTCGTTCGGCTCCCAGATCAGTCGGCCGGCGACGTTCCAGTCCTCGAAGTTGTCGATCGTGTCATCGCGATTGTTGTAGACATCCTTGTAGAACCCGTCGGTCGTGCTCCAGTCCGCGCTGACCAGCCAGGTCAGGGTCTCGTCGCTGTTCACGCCGCCTAGCCGGCCGTTCAGCGAATAGGTCGAGTCTTCGGCGGCGCTGGCTTTCAACTGGCCCTCCAATGGTTCGCTCGGCCGCAGCGTGTTGATGATGATCGCGCCGGCGGCGGCATTGCGCCCATAGAGCGCGCCCTGCGGGCCTTTCAATACTTCGATCTGGCTGATGTTCGACCATTCGCGGTTCAGCGCCGCGGGGTTGGTCATGACAATGCCGTCCACGACCAGCGCATAGTTGACTTCGGCGTCGCGGGCGCCGTTGATACCGCGGATGTTGACCTGCGTATCCGCGACCTCGGCCGCGTTGACGATGCTCATGCCCGGCACCAGCCGCACGAATTCCTCGACGCGGTCGATGCCCTGTTTCTCGATCGTGTCGGCGGTGATGACCGACACGGCGGCCGGCACGTCGGCCAGCGATTCGGCGCGGCCGCGGGCCGTGGTCACGATCTCTTCCATGACCGCCGCACCGGCGACGGGGATGCTCAGCATGACGGGCAGGGCAAGCGCCCCCGCTGCAACACTGGCAATGGCGCCGCGCAGCGGCGAAAATTCATTCACGCTCGAATGCATTGGTTGACTCCTCCCGGGCGTATGGGGCTCAGGCACGGCAGCCGGCGGCTGCCGGGGCGGATTTTAACAACATTCAGGCCGCCTGACGCATCCGCGCGACAGCGGGCGTGGCGGAGCGTCGGGAACGGACCCCGATGGATGTTGCGTGCGCGCAACATTCGGTGCGCAGGCTTGGAGCGCTGGCGATGACCGGCAAGGGGGCGAACCCGGTGCAAGGTGACGGCAGGGACCTTCGATGAACGAGGCTGCGCGCGATTTCATCCGGCAGATCATCGCCGACGACCTGGCCAGCGGCCGCCACCGGGAAGTGGTCACGCGCTTTCCGCCGGAGCCGAACGGCTACCTGCATATCGGTCACGCCAAGTCGATCTGCCTGAATTTCGGCGTGGCGGAGGAATTCGGCGGCCGCTGCTACCTGCGCCTGGACGACACCAATCCGTTGAAGGAAGACCAGCAGTTCGTCGACGCGATCATGCGCGATGTCCGCTGGCTCGGTTTCGACTGGGGCGACCGGCTGACCCACGCTTCCGATTACTTCGAACAGTTCTATGACTGCGCGCTCGAACTGATCCGCAACGGCAAGGCCTATGTCGACAGCCTGAACGCGGAGCAGATCCGGGCCTACCGCGGCACGCTGACCGAACCGGGCCGGGACAGCCCCTACCGCGATCGCTCGGTCGATGAGAACCTCGAGCTGTTCCAGCGCATGCGGGCCGGCGAATTCGCCGATGGCGAGCACGTGCTGCGGGCGCGCATCGACATGGCCTCGGGCAACATCAACCTGCGCGACCCGATCCTCTACCGGATCCGGCGGGCCCGCCACCAGCGCACCGGGGACGACTGGTGCATCTACCCGATGTACGATTTCGCGCACACGATCTCCGACGCGCTGGAAGGGATCACGCACAGCCTGTGCACGCTGGAATTCGAAGACCACCGGCCGCTGTACGACTGGATCCTTGATCAGCTCGACCTGCCCAGCCGCCCGCGGCAGATCGAGTTCTCCCGCCTGAACGTCGCCTACATGATCACCAGCAAGCGCCGGCTCGCGCAGCTGATCGAAGAAGGCCGCGTCGGCGGCTGGGACGACCCGCGCATGCCGACGATCGCCGGGTTGCGTCGCCGCGGTTACCCGCCGGCGGCGCTGCGCGACTTCTGCGCACGCGTCGGCGTTACCAAGAAGGAACACCTGATCGAGATGGCGTTGCTGGAGAACAGCGTCCGCGAACAGCTGAATGCCGACGCGCCGCGCGCGATGGCGGTGCTGGACCCGCTGAAGGTGGTGCTGACCAACTACCCTGAGGGGCAGACGGAATCGCTGCCCGCGGCCCGCCACCCGCAGCGGCCCGAGCTGGGCGAACGCGAACTGCCCTTCTCTCGGGAGCTATGGATCGAGCGCGACGATTTCATGGAGGACGCGCCGAAGAAGTTTCATCGCCTGAAACCGGGCGGCGAGGTGCGGCTGCGCAATGCCTACATCATCCGCTGCGACGAGGTCGTTCGGAACGAGGCCGGTGAGATCGCCGAGTTGCGCTGCCGTTACGATCCGGATACCCGCAGCGGCTTGCCGGGCGCGCAGCGCAAGGTCAAGGGGACCATTCACTGGGTGGCTGCGGCGGCAGCGCTGGAGGCGCCGGTGCGCCTCTATGATCGACTGTTCACCGTGCCGCGGCCTGACGCGGACCGTTCGGGCCGCGACTTCCACGAATTCCTGAATCCGGACTCGCTGCGGCTGGTCCCCGATGCCAAGCTGGAGGCGAGCCTGGCCGCCGCCCGGCCCGGCGAGGTCGTCCAGTTCGAGCGGCTGGGCTATTTCGTCGCCGACAGCGAGGACTCGAAACCGGGCCGGCCGGTGTTCAACCGTATCGTCACGCTGCGTGACAGCTGGGCCAAGATCGAGCAGGCCGCGCTGCAGGCGGAACGTTGAGACCGTGGCTCAGACATAGCGGCCCTCGACGATACTGACCGGCGCGCCGCGCCCGAGGCCGAGGCGCTCGGCCGCGCTGCCCTCGGCGCAGGCAATCTCCACGACAGCGAATGAATTGATCAGTGCCAGGCAATCGCCGGGCCGGACCTGGCCGTAGGTCTGCTTCAGCGGCAGGCTGTGCCCGGCCGCCTGCACGCGCGGCTCGCGGAAACCTTCCAGCAGGCCCGCGTCGATGTTGCTGATCAGGTTGCCGAAGTGGTCGACGCTGACGATGCTGCCCTTCAGTTCCCGGCCGGAAACGCTCGGCGGCTCCAGCAGCGATGGCACGACCTCGCTGACCCGCGGGCCGATGTCCGCCGGCCGGCAGCGGCCGCTGGCGATGTCGGCGGCCAGCGGCGCGAAAATGTCGCGGCCGTGAAAAGTATGGCTGGGCGCCGGCCAGTCCTGCCGCGCCTGCCAGTCCGGGTCCAGCCGGTAGACAGGGGCGTCAGCGGCCTGTTCCAGCAACTGGCCCAGCAGGCCATTGTCGGGCGCGAGAAAGACGTGGCCAGCGTGTTCCACGGCGATGATGTCGCGGCCGGTGCCGACGCCGGGATCGACGACCGCCACATGCACGCTGCCGGCAGGAAAATAGCGGAATGCCCGGCTGAGCCAGAAGCCGGCCTCGGCCGGCCAGTGCACGAGGATGTCGTGTGTCAGGTCGACGATACGCAATTCGGGCGCGCGGCTCAGGATGACGCCGTGCATGACGGCGACGAAGGGGCCGGTCGGGCCGAAGTCCGTGGTCAGCGTGACGAGACGGCTCATCGCCACGGCCTCTGCTTGTGGCGGCCGCCCGGCTTCTTTAGCATGGCTCGGGTACCCATACCGGAAATCACCCATGGAAATCGCCAAGAACTGCGTCGTCAGTATCGATTACACCCTGACCAACGACAAGGGTGAGCTGCTGGACTCCTCGCCCGAGGGCCAGCCGCTGGTCTACCTGCACGGCGCGGCCGGGATCATTCCCGGGCTGGAGAAGGAG
Organism: Gammaproteobacteria bacterium; assembly: GCA_003695765.1. Taxonomy (GTDB): domain Bacteria; phylum Pseudomonadota; class Gammaproteobacteria; order Steroidobacterales; genus J054. The sequence goes on along the minus strand of RFHQ01000047.1, from coordinate 7,335 downwards.
CTGAGCGGCAAGGCCGTCGGCGAGGAATTCGAGGTCACGCTGACGCCGGAAGAAGGCTTCGGCGAGCGCCGCCCCGACATGATCCAGACGATCCCGCGCAACGTGTTCCCCGAGCCCGAGCAGGTGCAGCCTGGCATGTACTTCAACGCGCAGAGCAACGACGGGCAGCAGAGTGTGCAGATCGTCGTGACCGAGGTCACCGAGGAAACGGTCACGGTCGACGGCAATCACCCGCTCGCGGGCATGACGCTGACCTTCCACGGCACCGTGCAGGCGGTCCGCCCGGCCTCGGAAGAGGAGCTCGCCGAGGGGCACCCGCTCTAGGCGGAGGCCGCCGCGGCGATCAGCCGCCGGCAGTCTGGTCGGCCGGCGGCGCGGCCGGGCTGCGCGCCAGGCGTCTTGCCCGCCAGCGGCGGGCGATGTTCGCCTGGATCGTCAGCAGCGCCGGGGTCAGCAGCAGGGTCAGCAGCGTGGCGAAAACCAGGCCGCCGGCGATTGCCGAGGCCATCTGCTTCCACCACTGCGTGCCCGGCCCGCCAAGGAAGATTTCCCGGTTGACGAAGTCGATGTTCACGGCCATGGCCATTGGCAGCAGGCCGAGCACGGTCGTGATCGTGGTCAGCATGACCGGCCGCAGGCGCTGCGCGCAGGTGCGGATGATTGCCTCCGCTGCTTCCACGCCCGTTTCGCGGATCTTGTTGTAGGTATCGATCAGCACGATATTGTTGTTGACCACGATACCGGCCAGCGCGATCGCGCCGATGCCGCAGTTCACGAGGCTGAATGCCTGCCCGGTCACCAGCAGGCCGAGCATGACGCCGCCGGTGGAAAAGACCACCGCCGTCAGGATCAGGAAAGCCTGGAACAGGCTGTTGAACTGCGTGACCAGGATCATCGCCATCAGCGCCAGCGCCAGCACGAAGGCTTTCTCGAGGAAGGCCATCGTCTCCTCCTGATCGCGCGCGCCGCCCTTGAAGCGCAGCTTGACGCTGGGGTCGAGGCCGAGTTCCGGCAGCCGTGCGCTCAGCCGCTCGATCACCGGTGCGAGCTGCGCGCCGCGGGCCAGGTCCGCCTGCACCAGCAAGGTTCGCCGTCCGTCGGTGCGCATGATCGTGCGCGTCGCCGGCGCCGCCTCGCGGCTGACGATCGTGGCGATCGGGATCAGGCCAGATGGGGTCGGGATCCGCAGCTCGCCAAGGCGCTCCAGGTTGCGCTTGTCCGGCGGGAAGCGCACGCGGATGTCGATCTCCTCGTCCGCATCGTCCGGACGGTACTCGCCCAACTTGATGCCGTTCGTGACCAGCTGGATGATGCTGCCGACCAGGGTGACGTCGGCGCCGAACTTGGCAGCCTCCGCGCGATCGACCTGCAGGCGCCATTCAATCCCGGGCATCGGTCGCGTGTCTTCCGCGTTGCGCACCTCGGGATAGGTCTCGATCTCATGATGGATCCGGTCCACGGCGTCGTATAGCGCCGCCATCGACGGCGACGATGCTTCGATGACGATCGGCTTGCCCTGCGACGGGCCTTCCTGCGGCAGGCGTGGCTCGATCACCAGGCCGGCGATGTCCGCGGTCCGCCTGCGGATGTCTTCGATGATCTCCGCTGCCGGGCGCCGCGTGCGCCAGTCGGAGAAATTCAGGCGAATCGAACCGATCTGGTCGGCCGCGGCGCCCTGATTGGCTTTGCCGGAGCGCACATAGATGTTGTCGACGCCGTCGATGCCGTACACCCGCTCCTCGACCATGCGCACGAGCTGGTCCTTCTCCAGCGGCGACAGGTCGCCGAGCGCGCGAATGTCGACGGCGCCCTGGTTCGGCTCGACTTCCGGGAACAGGGTGATGCCGTGCCCCATCATCGCGTAGGCACCATAGAGGCCGAACAGCAGCAGCGTGACCAATCCCACGACCCGCCAGGGCCGCCGCATCGCCCGGATCACGAGGCGCACGTACTGTCCCGTCCAGCCGCCGATGCTCGACAGGTCGCCGCTCTCGGCCGCGATCAGATCGCGGCGGATACGCTCATTGAAATGCCCCGGCCGGCCGATCACGCTGCCGAGCGCCGGCACGAAGACCAGCGCCATCAGCAGCGAAGCGCTGAGGATGCAGATCAGCGTGACCGGGAAGAACAGCATGAACTTGCCGATCAGACCGGGCCAGAAGACCAGCGGCAGGAAGGCGGCCAGCGTGGTCGCCGTCGAGGCGATGATCGGCCAGGTCATCCGCTTGGCCGCCTCGGGGTAGGCATAGCGGCGGTGCATGCCCTCGGCCATCTTGCGGTCGGCCAGCTCGGTCACGACGATTGCGCCGTCGACCAGCAGTCCGACCGCAACGATCGACGCGAACAGCACCACCATGTTGACCGTCATGCCGAGCGCGTTCAGCGTGATGAAGGCCGCGCAGAAGGAGCCAGGAATCGCAAGCCCGACCAGCAGCGCGTTCTGGAAGCCGAGAATCCCAATCAGGACGATGAACACCAGCACGATCGCGGCCGCGACATTGTTGATCAGGCTGTTGATGTTCTTCTTCACCCAGACGGACTTGTCGCGGGTGTAGTTGAGGATCACTCCCGGCGGCCAGGCGGTGGCGGCTTCGCTGACGATCTCGCGTACCTGACGCACGGTCTCGAGCATGTTCATGCCGCTGCGCTCGACCACTTCCAGCGCCATCGACGGCGCGCCGTTCAGGCGCGCGAAACTCTCCGGATCCTTGAAGCCCCGGCGCACGGTCGCGATATCGCGAAAATGCACGACGCGATCGCCATCGACCTTGATCGGCAGGCTCAGCACGTCTTCTGGCGACTCGATTACGCCCGGCACCTTGATGGCGAAGCGGCCGCGCTCGGCCTGCAGCGAGCCGGCGGCGACAAGCCGGTTGTTGCGATCGACGAAGCCGAGGATATCGGCCGGTGACAGGTCGTAGCTCTCCATCGCCAGCGGATCGACGATGACTTCCAGCACCTCTTCGCGCGCGCCGACGATGTTGACCTCGAGCACGCCGGGCAGCGCCTCGATGCGGTCCTGGAGGTCGCGGGCGATGGCCAGCAGGCTGCGTTCCGGCACTTCGCCGCCGAGCGTCATGACCAGCATCGGGTCGAAGCGGGAGAATTTGATCTCGGCGACCCGTGGTTCCTCCGCATCCTGCGGCAGCTTGGCCTTGGCCAGATCGACGCGCTCGCGCACGTCGTTCAGCGCCTCTTCGACATCCACGTCCGGCTCGAATTCGAGCGTGACCGTGGCCCGGCCCTCGGCCGCGGAGCTGACCATCTCCTTGAGGCCGTCGACCGTGCGCAGCTCCTGTTCCAGCGGCCGCACCAGCAGGCGCTCGGAGTCCTCCGGCGCGACGCCTTCGAGGAACACCTGCACGTTGATGTAGGGGAAGGCGATGTCCGGCTCGTTCTCCTTCGGCATCGTGCGGTAGGACGCGATGCCGGCGACGACGATGACCAGAAAGGCGATGATGACCGTGCGGCTGCGGCCGACGGCCGCGTCGATGAAGGAGGTCACGGTGCCTTCTCCGCGAGTGCGGTCTCCTGATCGGCGAATACCGGCTCGACTTCGGCGCCGACGTCGACGTAACCCTGGCCCAGCACGATCACGTCGGCCGTCTCGGGCAGACCGGAGACCCACACGCCGTCGACTTCCGAGCGCGCGATTTCCACCGGGTAGAACTCCACGCGGTGATACTGGTCGATGGTCTTGATGCCGATGTCACCGGCCGCGTTCAGGCTCAGTAGTGACGGGGCGACCTTCTGCGCCAGCAGTTCACCGCCAGGGATCAGCAGCTCGGCGGTGACACCGGCTGGCAACGCCCCGTCCGGATTGGGCACTTCGAGTTCCACCGTGAATGTCCGGGTGGCTTCGTCGGCGACCGGCGCGACATAGCGGATCGTCCCGGTCACGGTCTGGCCGGTCACCAGCCGCGCCTCGGCCGTGGTCCCGGGACGCACCTGCGCGGCGTTCTGTTCCGCCACGCTGCCGGTGACGATCAGCCGCGTCTCGTCGACGAAACTGGCGACCGGGTCGCCGCGCTTGACGAAATCGCCGACCTCGACCTGCCGGTCCTGGATCACGCCGTCGAAGGGTGCGCGGATCTGCATGTATTCAAGGTCCAGCTCGGCGCGCTTCAGCTCCGCGCGCGCGGCTTCTAGCTGCGCCAGGGTCCCGGCGATCTGCGTATCCGACACGTAGCCTTCGGCCTTTAGCTTGAGCTGGCCCTGGTAGGCGGTCTCGTGCTCGACGACGGCGGCCCGTGCCTGTTCGAGGCGGGCCCGACGGTCGCGCAGGTCCAGCCTCAGGATCACCTGGCCGGCCCGCAGGCGTTCGCCACGTTCGGCTTCGATCGCGACGACGCGGCCATCGGTCTCGGACTTGATCTGCACTTGCCGGGCCGGCGCGGTGTTGCCCTTGACACTGATGATTCGCTGGATCGGTTGTGCCACCAGGCGTTGCACCTGCACTCGTGGCATCGCGGCGGCGGCGCCCCCGCCGACGTCGGCGGCCCGGTCCAGCGGCGAGCCCGGCTGTTCGCGCCCCAGCATGCCCGACAGCAACCAGGCGGCGACCGCCACGGCAACGCCCAGCGCGAGAATCCAGGGCCGATCGGCAATGAACTGTCGCGCGCTCACAGGCCTTGCTCCCCGCCGGCCTGCAGTTCTTCCGGCGCCGTGGATCGGCGCGGCCTGCGACCCTGGCGGTGTGCCAGCAACAGCCCGCGATTCTGCTCGATGTAATCGGCCGCCGCCTGGGCCACGGCGGCACCGAAACCGGCCACGAAGCGCGCGCCGCTGGTTGGCGTGGCCAGCGGATCCTTCTCGAGCTCGTCGATCTCCGCGACCGCCGCGCGCAGTTCCTCGATGCGCCGGTCCAGCACCTCGCGCAGGCGATCCGCTTCGAGCTGATCGGCGAAGTAGATCATCGCCAGGAACTCGGAGCGCAGGCGATGCCGCGGCTCGATGCCGGCGAGGCTGTTGCGGAATGCGCTGCGGCCTGCCGGCGTGATCCGGTACAGCTTGCGGTCGGGTTTGCCGGCCTGACGGATGCGCTCGCAGTCGACGAGGCCGTCGGCGGCGAGGTCGGCGAGTGCCGGATAGATCGAGCCGTAGCCGGCCGGGAAGAAGTGCCGGAACAACGACTCGAATTGTTTCTTCAGGTCATAGCCACTGGCCGGCTGGATGCTCAGCAGGCCGAGGCAGACGGTTTTTACGTCCATGTAGGCCGGGCTCCGTGGGGTCGCCGCGCCGTGTGGCGCGGCCACAGTTGTATCGGCCCGATACTGTAGTCGGCCGCGGGGCCGCGGCGCTACAGGCCGTGGTCGCGCGCTGCCGCCCGGTGGTTGCAAATTTGGGCGGAAATGCCCGGCAAAACAAGGCCCTGCGCTGATACCCACCGCTTGTAACATTTTGTAACGCCTGGCCGCGGGCCGCCGCCGGCTCGCCGGCCAGCGCGTCGGCGTATACTCGGCCCATGGCCACAGGCAAGCGCGCAAGCTGCATCGCGGCAGCCGCGTGGCTGCTGCTGCTCGCCGACCCGGCGCCGGCCGGCAAGGCCGACAACGCGACGACCTTCGGTCCGAACGCAGAGCTCGTGGCCGGCGCGCAGGCGCTGCAGATGGGAGACTACGCCGACGGCGTGCGTCTGACGCTGGCGGGCCTGGCCGAAGTCACGGAACGGCGGCAGCGGGCGGTCGGCCTCAGCAATCTCTGTGCCGGCTATGCGGGCCTGGGCGAGTACCGCAAGGCACTGGCGGCCTGTAACGAATCGCTGGCCATCAATCCCCGCAGCTGGCGCAGTTACAACAATCGAGCGATCGCGTACATCGGGCTGGGCAGGCTGGTCGAGGCGCGGCGCGACCTGGAAGCCGGGCGGGCGCTGAACCCGGATGCCGCGAAGCTGCGCGAGGTCGAGGCGCTGCTGCGGGCCCGCGAAGCCGAACTGCGGCGCGCCTGAGCCACAGCGACGGTGCTACGGGATTTCACCTATGCGGCGATGGGCCGGAAACTGCTAGCATTCGCGGCCTCGGATGTGCCGGCGCCTGCTGCGGGCTGTCGCGGGCAGCCGCCGGACTGCCGTCAACGAATCGGGAAGCAACGCGAGGTATCGTGGAAATGAGCGACAAGCAACTGAGCCGTAGAGAGTTCCTGCAGACGCTGGCGGTGGCCGTCCCTGCCGGCACAGTCATGCTGCAGCAGGCGGCGCGCGCCGATGATCTGCCGCACCTGGATCCGTCGGACCCGGCGGCGGTTGCGCTGTTGTACGTGGAGGACGCATCGCAGGTCGACACGTCCAACCCGATGGCGGCGCGCTACCAGCCGGGCCAGCACTGTGGCAATTGCGCGCAGATCCAGGGCGAGGAGGGTGCCGACTGGCGGCCCTGCGGGATTTTCCCGGGCAAGCTCGTCTCGGCCAAGGGCTGGTGCAGCGTCTGGGCGCCGAAGCCCTGACGCTCGTGATGCGAATCCAGTGGCCGGCCACCCGCGGGCGGCCGGCTTTTTCATGCCGCTGACAGCAGCCGCAGCCAGCTCAGCGGATCGCGGCTCAGCGCGACGCCGACGATGTAGCAGAGCGTCAGCAGCGCGGCCGCGCAGGCCAGCAGTTGCTGCGGCCGGGTCGCGGCACGCTTCAGCGTGATGTGCCCGAGCAGGATGTAGGCGATCAGGGCGAGGAATTTCGCGGTCAGCCAGCCGTCGACGAAAGGGAACTGGCCGAGTAGCCAGGCCATCCCGATTGCGGAGAGGAACAGCACCGTATCGTTGACGTGGGGCAGGACCCGGACCCAGGGCTGCTGCAATCGCGGCGAGCCGGCGAAACGCCAGACGCTGCGCAGCAGAAACAGCGCCGCGGTGACGACGACGGTGGCGATGTGGATGCTCTTCAGCGCTGCGTACATGCCGGGATCCTGTTCCGGCGCGAGATTGTAGTGCCGGAGGCCGCACGAGCGTAGCGCTTCGTTCCGGGCACCTGCCCGGCACCGGACCCGCCAGGCCGGCGCTGCGAACTTCCGGAGCCGAAGTAAAGCGCAGGGAGCGCAGCGACCGAGCCATGAGGCGAGGAAGTGTCGCAGCGCCGGGCTTCCCCGACCGGCGCAGCGTGCCGTGCCTGCAGTGCATGCCGCTTCGTCCGATGTGCCACGGACATGCCGACCGGTTGCTTGGCCAGATGCCTGAACGGCAGCCCAACGTGACCGCGGCATCGCTGAGTCGGCCCAGGCTGCGGTATCGACACTGCCGGTGTCGTGCTTGGCCATGTGTCCTGCCGCCGAGCGGGCCTGCCGCAGCTCCATGGCTCGCTCGCTTCGCTCGCTGCGCTTTACTTCCGCTGCCGGCAGCCCGCTCGGC